>JBEKQJ010000025.1:0-18937 GCA_049519835.1 Caulobacteraceae bacterium
CGGCTAGCCGCGCCAGCACCGCGAACACCTGCGGGATGTCGGTGTCATCGTCCGCCGCAGCCGAGAGGCTCGGCGCCAACTCCGCGAAACACAAATCCCGGTGGCCGGTCGCTGCTATGAGCCGCGCCAGATAGGCGCTCCGCTCCTCTTCACACTGGGGATCGTAGGCCTGGTTGCAGATGCAGGCGCGAACGAGGGCGTCCTTGAAACTGCCGTCCCCTCGGGCTTGCCTTAGCAGGATCATGGCGCGCCCAGACCCTCTGGCCAGCGCAGCCGAGAATTCCTTCGGATCGGCGTTCATGCCTCCGCCGAGCCGGAATCGGAAAGCAGTTCGTCCAGAATCCGGCGGAGGTCTGGAAGAAGGTTCGCCACCTTGTCCCATACCAGCTCGTGATCGATCTTCGAGTAGCCGTGGATCAGCAGGTTGCGGAAGCCAACGATCTCAGGAAGGCGGGGCACGTGTTGCGCCACGTCTGGGGCAACCCTGGAGATCTGGTTCAGCGCCTCGCCGATGATTTCAAACTGCCGCTCCACCGCCGAACGGACGAGCGGATTGAGCCTGTAGCGTTCTGCGTCGAGGCCTTGGGTGAACTCTGCGATCGTATCGGCCGCCTCCCGCGCGTCCCATAGAAAGGCGCGTGGATCACGCTCCATAAACCACCTGGCGCGAGCGCTCGACGCTCGCTCGTATGTAGGGGTTCTCAATGGCGTCATAGCGCACGAGATCGACATGACGGCCGAGCAGTTTCTCCAGGGCTTTCGCCAAACCCTCGCGGCGCCGAAACGCCGGCGCTCCTGAGCCAGAGGCAAACTCCACCAGGAAGTCAGCGTCACTCTTGGCCGGGTCGAAATCCTCGCCGCGCGCGGCCGAGCCGAAGACCTCCAGACGACTCACACCGAAGCGGCGGCACAAGTCGCCGATGGCATCCCTTCGGTTGGCGATCTCTGCGTGCAAGGCGATATCCGGCTAGGCTGTGGGCGTTTTTAGCACAAAACCCGCCTCACGCCTCTTCCGGCCGCACGACCGCCAGCCAGCCTTCGGCCAGGTTGAGCTCGGGCACGGACTCGCGGGTGAAGGGGGCCCACCAAGCCGGTCCGCCGCCGGCCGGTTCGATCTCCAGCAGGTCGCCGGCCCCGAAATCGGCCACCGACTTCACGCGTCCGATCGTCGTTCCGTCCGGCGCGCGGGCCGTCAGGCCGATCAGGTCGGCGAGGTAGTATTCCTCCTCGTCCGGCGGCGGCAGGATGGCCCGGTCGACATAGAGCCGGAGCCCGCGCAGGGCTTCGGCTTCTTCGCGGGTGGCCACCTCGCTCGCCCGCGCCACCAGCGCGCCCTTGTGGACGCGGCCGGCCGTCAGCGTCAGCACCTCCCGCCCCGTCTCGTCGCGCAGCGGGCTGTAGGCGATCAGGCTCAGGGGGTCGGCGGTGTGAGCGGTGAGCTTGATCTCGCCCCTCACCCCGAACGCCCCCGCCGCCTGGGCGACGAGGATCAGCATCTCCGCTCATCCCCGCGAAAGCGGGGACCCAGGATTTTTGTGTTTCGTTCAGCGTAGCGCCAACCGCAGCGAGAACCTGCCCTCTGGACACCACTGGGTCCCCGCTTTCGCGGGGATGAGCGGAAGTGAAGGAGGCTCACGCTGAGCTTCAGCCTTCGGTTTGCTCTTCGGCCGGCTTTTCAGCCACCGGCTCTTCGGCCGCAGGCTCCTCAGCCGCGGGCGCTTCGGCCGCCGCCTCAGCCACCGGTTCCTCGGCCGCCGCTTCCGCCACAGGCTCTTCAGCCGCAGGCTCTTCAGCGACAGGCGCCTCGGCCGGCGCGGCTTCCGCTGCGGGCTCTTCGGCCACCGGCGCCTCGGCGGCGACGTCCTCGGCCGCGGGCTCTTCAGCCACCGGTTCCTCGGCGACAACTTCCTCGGCCGGCGCAGCCGCGGCTTCGGCGGCGGCCTGGGCTTCGGCTTCGGCGCGTTCGGCCGCTTCGGTTTCGCGCTGGGCGGCGCGCTCGGCGCGCTGGCCGACCCGCTCCTTGGCCTTGGCGTGCGGCTCGCCCTTGTTCGGATTGCTGCTCGGCTCCCACTTGGCGAGGCCCTGCAGCGACAGGAAGCGCGCCACGCGGTCGGTCGGCTGCGCGCCCTTGGCCAGCCACTCGGCGATGCGTTCGGCCTTCAGCGTCACCCGTCGCGGGTCGTCCTTCTTGAGCAGCGGATCATAGGCGCCGACCTTCTCGATGAAGCGGCCGTCGCGCGGGGAATGGCTGTCGGCCACAACGATCGAATAGTACGGCCGCTTCTTGGCGCCGCCGCGGGCCAGACGAATCTTGAGCATGGGGGGTCCTTCTTAGGTCTTTGAGGTTCAGGGTTTACGGAATGGGTTGAAAGGGGCGCCGCCGCCCAATCCTGGGAGACTTTGGCCGGGCAGCGTCGGGGGTTTCTGGCCAGAGCCGCCCAGGCCGAGCAGACCGGCGGCCTCGGGACTCTTCAGCGCTTCGGCCGCTTCCGGCCCAAGCACCTTGGAGCCCAGGGCCTGCATGGCGTCCATGCCGCCGGCCCCGCCCATGCCCATCATCTGGGCCATGCGGGCGAAGCCCTTGCCGCCGCCGCGCGACATCATCTTGAAGGCGTCCTGCATCTGGCGGTGCTGCTTGAGGAGGCGGTTGATCTCCTGAACTTCGACGCCGGCCCCGGCGGCGATCCGCCGCTTGCGCGAGGCCTGCAGGATGTCGGGCTTCTTCCGCTCCTTTGGGGTCATCGAATAGATGATCGACCGCTGGCGGCGGATGGCCTTGTCGTCGACGCCGGACTCGGCGATCTGCTTCTTGACCTTCTGGACGCCGGGGAGGAGGCCCATCAGGCCTTCCATGCCGCCCAGTTTCTCCATCTGCTCGAGCTGGCCGGCCAGGTCGTCGAGGTCGAACTGACCCTTGGCCAGCCGCCGGGCCATGGTCTCGGCCTTGGCGGCGTCGAAGTCGGCCGCCGCCCGCTCGACCAGCGCCACCACGTCGCCTTGGCCCAGGATCCGGCCGGCCACGCGCCGCGCGTCGAAGAGGTCGAGGGCGTCGATCTTCTCGCCCGTGCCAAGGAACTTGATCGGCAGGCCGGTCACCGCCCGCATCGAAAGGGCCGCGCCGCCGCGCGAGTCGCCATCGGCTCTCGTCAGCGCAAGGCCGGTCAGCGGCAGGCGCTCGTGGAAGGCCTTGGCGGTGCGCACCGCGTCCTGGCCGGTCAGGCTGTCGGCCACCAGCAGGGTCTCGGCCGGCTGCGCGATGCGGGCGATATCGGCCGCCTCGGCCATCATCGCTTCGTCGAGCGTCGTGCGGCCGGCGGTGTCGAGGATCAGCACGTCAAAGCCGCCGAGCTTCGCCGCCGACAGCGCCCGCCGGGCGATGTCGGCCGGCGCCTGGCCATTGACGATCGGCAGGGTCTCGACGCCCGCCTCCCGGCCGAGGATGGCCAGCTGCTCCATGGCCGCCGGCCGCCGCACGTCCAGCGACGCCATCAGCACTTTCTTGCGCTCCAGGCGCGATAGCCTGAGCGCGATCTTGGCCGACATCGTCGTCTTGCCCGAGCCCTGCAGGCCGGCCATCAGGATCACCGTCGGCGGATTGAGCGCCAGGCGCAGCGGCTCGGCCGGGCCTTCGCCGCCCAGCATCTCGACCAGGCCGTCGTAGACGATCTTGACCACCTGGTCGGCCGGCTTGACCGAGCGGATCACCGCCTCGCCGCTGGCCGCCGCCTTGGCCTTGTCGATGAACTCGCGCACCACCGGCAGGGCGACGTCGGCCTCGAGCAGGGCCACGCGCACCTCGCGCATGGCCGCGTCGATGTCGGCCGCCGAGAGCACGCCCCGACCGGCGAGGCGGTCGAAGACGCCCGAGAGGCGGTCTGTCAGTCCTTCGAACATCGGCCTTGGTTGGCTCGCTACCGTTTATCCACAGCTCCGGCGTGCGCCCAACGCCGAGCGGCCCCGTGCGCGTTCACGCGGACGGGGAGCCTCGCCGCCCTCGTCCCTGCCGATCTGGCCGGGGGTCGTGGCGGTGGAGGGCGCAGCTCGGGCGGCGCCGGAAGGGGTCGGCTTATGCCCCCGCAGGGGGTTCAGGGTCAAGGGCGGGAGTCCCGACCGCATACTGCGTCATCCCGCGCCCCGGTGCGCTGTCCCAATTCGCTTCGTCCTCAAACTGCGTCATCCCGGAACCACCCACCTTAAGTTGCGTCATCCCGGAAACCGAGCGCAGCGAGGTTGTCCGGGACCCAGGGGCGGCTTCCGCCGGCGCTTGCAGCCCCTGGGTCCCGGCTCTCGTCGCTTGCGCTCCTCGGCCGGGATGACGCAGAGGGGTAGCATGTTCTTTATTTGTTCTGTACGCCCCCACCTATGGACGCGCCATCCTGGGTCTACATCCTGGCCAGCCGGCGGAATGGCACGCTCTACACCGGGGTGACCACTAACCTGCTGCGCCGCGTCTGGGAGCACCGCGAGGGCCTCATCCCCGGATTCACCCGCGACCATGGCGTACACCGTCTTGTCTGGTTCGAGACCCACGGCGATGTCCGGGAGGCGATTGCCCGCGAGAAGGCTATCAAACGCTGGCGGCGCGCCTGGAAACTGGCGCCGATCGAAGCCGACAACCCGCAATGGCTCGATCTCTACGAGACGATGAACGGCGGGCCGGTCTGGATCCCGCCGCAGGAGATCGTCGCGCCGCCCTCCCCCTAGTTGCGTCATTCAGGCTTTCGCCGGATGAGCGGAATTGGAGGCTCACCCATGATCATCCGCCGCGCCCGCGAAGCTGATCTGGCCGCCTGGGCCGGGCTGCGCGCCCAGCTCTGGCCCGACCAGACCCTGGCCGAGCACCGGCGCGAGGCCGCGGACCTGCTCGCGGTCGCCGACAAGCCGGTCTTCATCGCCGAGAGCGCAACGGGCGAGATCGCCGGCTTCGCCGAGGCCACCCTGCGCCGCGATTACGTCAACGGCTGCGAGACCTCGCCCGTGGCCTTCCTGGAAGGGATCTTCGTCGGCCCAGAACACCGGCTCGGCGCAGTCGGGCGCGACCTGGTTTCGGCCGTCGAGGCCTGGGGCCGGGCCTTGGGCTGCCGCGAGCTGGCGTCCGACGCCTTCCTTGACGACCTCGCCAGCCACGCCTTCCACGGCGCCATTGGCTTCGAGGAGACCGAGCGCGTGGTCTGCTTCCGCAAGCGGTTGTGACCGGCAGGGACGTTGGCGGCTTCATTTCTATCCGCAGATTTCGCAGACTAAGTTGAGGGATGGCGCTCCGGCCGCCGACGGACGGCTTGCTTTTGCGCGCCTACGGCGCGCGAGAAGACCGCGCGGGCGACGCGATCGGGCAAGCTCGGTCACGTACCCATCTGCGTTCAGTCAATCGGCGAAATCTGCGGATAACCTCCCGCCTTGCCTCCGGCGCAAACTGCGGAAACAACAGGGCGCTCAACAACGGCGAGGCCCCATGGCGACTTTCGGCTCCGAGCAGCGCTACACGCGCACGGCGATCATCCTGCACTGGACGATCGCGCTGCTGATCATCGTCCAGGTCTTCCTCGGCTGGTGGCTCAACGAGTGGGTGCCCGACCATTCGCCGATCCAGGACCAGATCACCGCCGTCCATGTCTCCCTGGGCCTCACCATCCTGCTGCTGGTGCTGGTCCGCATCGGCGTCCGCCTTCTTCACCGGCCTCCGCCTCTGCCGGCCGGCATGCCGGCGTGGCAGAAGTTTCTCGCCGGCCTCACCCATCTGCTGTTCTACGCCCTGATGCTGATCCTGCCCTTGAGCGGCTGGGCGATGCTGTCGATGGGCTCCCACCCGATCCACTTCTGGGGCCTGCCGTGGCCGCGCCTGCCGGGCGTCGGCGCCGTCTTCGGCTCACCGGCCCCCAAGGCCGCGCGCCATTTCATCAAGCATTTCCACGTCTACACCTTGATCTGGATCGTCGTGGCCAACTTCGTCCTGCATGTCGCCGGCGCCCTATGGCACCAGTTCGACGGCCGGCCGGTCTTGCAGCGGATGTGGCCCGCCAGGCGTTAAGCCCGCGATGCCCCTTGTCAAATACCGACTGCACGGCGATCGCCCGCCGCCACGTCCCGTTCAGCTGCCGGTGCCCGGCTGGGGCGGTGCGGCTCAGCCGCGCGCCGACGGCAGCCATGAGCAGCCGTGGCACTGCACGCCGTTCTCCGAGAGCGCGAGGTACGGCCTCGAGCTCCTCTACCCCTACGATCATGAGCTGAAGGTCACCACGTTTCGCGGCCGCGTGCGTCTCGAGGCCGATTGGGGCGAGCCGCCTGACGACGGCTTGATGTGGCCGCCGTTTCGCCCGTTCGGCGCGGGGTTCTATTCCTACCAGCTCTCGCTCGACCTCGAGCTTCCGGCAGGCTGGGCGATCCGCACCGAGCCGCACCCCCGCTACTATACCGACCCCAGCCATTCGACGCCGCTGGCCGTGCCGGCGCTGATCCGCACCGAATGGTGGCCGATGATGTTCTTCTGCATCTTCCGCGCCCCGCCGCGCGGGGTGACCCACATCTTCCGCAAGGACGAGCCGTTCATCAGTCTGATCGCCGTGCCGGCCGAGCCGGAACTGGATCTTCAGCCGATGACCGAAGCTGAGGCGGCGGAGCGCGAACTGCGGGCCCGGCGCCTGGCGGCCAGCCGCGACGGACTGGCCGAGGGCAGTCGGTGGCTCTCGGCCACCGACACCATCTTCGACGGAACCTACCGCCACATGCTGCGCGCCGCCAAGGCGCGCGACCGTGGCTAGTCTCAGCGCGGCGGCGCGTAGCCTTGGTGGTGGTGATGGTGGTGGTAGCGCCGCCGGTGGCGATAGTGATGGTGGTGATGGGTGTTGTACTGCGCTTCGATGAGCCGGGGGGGCGGCGCCTCGGTCTCGGCGGCCTGCAGACGCGCGACCGGATCAGAGATCGGTTGCAGCAGTTCGGCATAGCTCGAAGCGGCGGGCACGGCCGGCGCGGCGGGCGGACTGGCCAGCGCCGGCCCGGCGGAGAGCGCCGCCGCGGCGCCGATCAGGATCTTGGTGGTTGGTTTCATGTGCGTCTCCTTCGCATGGCCTGACTGAGGCAACGTCCCGTCGGCCCGAACGATCCCGCTGCACATCACCCGCGCGAGCGTGAGCATGGACGCAGCCTGGTTGCCCTTGCGACATCGCGCCGGCTGGCGAAGGCCGCTGGGCGGCGTAGGATCGCGCCATGGCTCGCCCTGAAAAAGCTACGCCCACGATCACCGTCTTCGGCGGCTCGACGTCGCGGTCGCTCAGGGTCACCTGGCTGATGGAGGAGATGGGCCTCCCCTATCGCATTCGGCCGGTCGACATGCTGGCCGAGCAGGAGGACGCCGAGTTCCTGGCCGTCAACCCGGCCCGCTACATCCCGGTCATGCTCGACCAGGGCGTCACCATGGTCGAGTCGATCGCCATCATGGAATACCTGATGGCCCGCTATGGCCCGACGCCGCTCTGCCCGCCGCCGGACGACGCCACCTTCCCGGCCTATCAGCAGTTCCTGCACCTCGGCGAAGCCGGCCTCGCCACCCTGATGATGATCCCCCTCGTCAGCCGCCAGTTCGGGCCCGAAGCCGAGCGCAACAACTGGGGCGCCGAGCTGGCGCTGGAAATGGTCCAGCGCCGCCAGAAGCTGGTGCGCCGCAAGCTGGCCCACTCGCTCTACATCGCCGGCGAATGGTTCACGGCCGCCGACATCTCGGTCACCTACGCCCTGCAGCTCGGCGGCAACTACGCCGGCCTGGTCCTCGACGACATCGAACTGGCCTACCTCGAGCGCACCAGCGCCCGCAGCGCCTACAAGCGCGCCTTGGAGAAGTCGCTGGCGGCGGTGGGGAAGGGGTAGGGGCGGCGGCGCTCTTACCCCCTAAAATGCGTCATCCCGGACGGAGCAATGCGCAGCATTGCGGAGATCCGGGACCCAGGGGCGGCCGGTGCGGCGCGTGGGGCCCCTGGGTCCCGGACTGCCTCGCTGCGCTCGCCTTCCGGGATGACGCAATGAATAGGGGTCCGCGGCGCCGCTACGCCTCACCCCGCCCGCTGCACCGCCCCGACGATCGCCTCGGCCTCGGCGAACAGGGCCGGATCGATCTCGAGGTCGGCCGCCGCGGCGTTGTCGTCCACCTGCGAAGGCCGGCTGGCCCCGACGATGGCCGAGGCCACGTTCGGCTCGCGCAGCACCCAGGCCAGCGAAAACTGCGCCAGGCTGCAGCCGGCCCGCGCCGCGATCGGTTTCAGCTTCTGCACCGCCTCCAGCACGTCCGGCTCCATCCAGCGGCCGATCATCGCCCCCATGCTCTCGTGGGCTGCGCGGGAATCGGCTGGCGGCTTGGCCCCTGGCGCATACTTGCCGCTGAGCACACCCTGGGCCAGCGGCGACCAGACGATCTGAGACACACCGTTGGCGGCGCAAAGAGGTATCACCTTCTGCTCCGGCCGCCGCCACAGCAGCGAATACTGCGGCTGGCTGGAGACGAACCGCTCCACCCCCGGCAGGGCGAAGGCGGCGGCGATGTGGTCCGGCCCCCACTCGGAAAAGCCGATGTAGCGGGCCTTGCCGGACCGCACGACCTCGCTGAGCGCCTCCATGGTCTCTTCCAGCGGCGTGTCGGCGTCGTAGCGGTGGCACTGGTAGAGGTCGACGTAGTCGGTGCGCAGGCGCTTCAGGGAGGCGTCGATTTGCTTGAGGATCTGCGCCCGCGACAGGCCCTTGTCGGTGTCGCTCATCGGGAAGAACACCTTCGTCGCCAGCACGTAGCTGTCCCGCTTGCGGCCTGCCAGCGCCTCGCCGAGGAACGTCTCCGCCGCCCCGCGGCCATAGACGTTGGCCGTGTCGATGAAGTTGATCCCCACCTCGAAGGCCCGCTCGACGCAGGCCCGCGCCTTGTCGGCCTCAACCCCCACCCCGTAGGTCAGCCACGACCCCAGCGAGATCACCGAAACCGAAAGTTCGCTCGCCCCGAGCTGGCGGTATTTCATGGCGTCCTCCTGAGTATTTCCAATGCGTCATCCCGGAAACCGAGCCGGGCGAGGTTATCCGGGACCCAGGAGCCACACGCAACCTGCCGGCCACCTCTGGGCCCCGCATCTCTGGAGACCTGGAGGCGTCCTGCGTGCGGGATGACGCATCTTAGGGATATTGAGTCCCGACGCCAGGTCGATGGGCGGGCGCCAGGCTCCCACGCAGCGCCGGCGAGACGCCGGCGCTGCGCGCACTCCAATATTGAAGCTTTGCCGCTTGCATGCCCGCCCGAGGCCGGGCCATCCTGCCGATGGCGTAGCGGTTTCGTCTTTGGCGGCCAGCCAATTGCAGAGGGGCAAGTCCAATGAAACGTTCAATTTGCGCGCTGGCTGGACTTGTCCTGGCGGCGACGGCGCTATCGAGCTGCGAAATGGCCAACGAACAGATGGCCTATCGCGATCAGCAGCGGCGGGATTGCGCGGCGGCCGGCGGCTATTTCGAGGAAAACAAGGTCGGCTCGCCAGACAACTATACCTGCAAGGGCGTCCACGGCGGTGGGCAGACGCCGCCCACGCACTGCCACACCAAGACCACGACCACCACGGCCCCGGACGGGACGGTGCAGACCAACTCCACGCAGGTCTGCACGTCGCTCTAGCGGCCCGGCTCGCGCTACAGGATGAGGATCGCCCTGGCGATCGCCGCCTTGATGGTCGGCGCGGCCGCGCCGGGCGCGCCAACGCCGATCGCGCCGACTGGTGAGACGCGGTTGGTCTCGCGCCTGGACGGCGTCGAGGTCTCCGCCGACCTCCTCACCCATGAGTTGCCCATTGAACGCCCCGGCGGCGGCGCTTCGCCGCGGCGCACCAACAACTGCACCTACAGCCGCATCCCTTGCGTGCTGCTCGAGTCCCTGGAGCTGAAAGTCGGCGGCCAGTCGGTGTTCGTGCCGCGATCGGCCTTCGGAGACCTCTCCGATGTCGGTTCGGCGGCGCTGCGCCGGATCGGCGCTGGCCAATTCGCCCTGACGCTGCAGGGCGGCGACGCCGCCGAGAGCTACAAGGTCGAACTCGTCTTCGACAAGGCCCGCGTCCGTGAACGCATCCTGACCGACAAGGAAGCTGGCATGGTGGCCGAGAAGACGGTCTACTTCGACGTCTCCAAGGCCTTCAACTGAGCCAGGTGCGGCGGCGGCCGGTCCAGTCGGCGATCCGACCGGCGCCCTATTGGCACTCGCACTTGGCGTCGCGCATGCAGGTCGGACTTCCGCCCGGCCACTCCTGGCCCTGCTGGCAGGATGCGTGCTTGTCGCCGGAGCAGGAAACCGAGCAAGCCGGGCAGCTGCCGGTCTGGCTCGGCGGGACGCTGCAGCTTGAGTCTCCGCCGCGGGCGGCTGGGACCGGGCTATAGCTGAGGCCTGGCCACGCCGATCTGCGGCGCTCGGCGGCGCCGCAGCTACAGACCGAGGTGTTGTCGCTCTTCATGCGCCAGGCGCCGTTCCACTGGCCCGCGCCGGACGAATTGCAGACCAGCGGGCAGTTGTCCTTGGCCGACGGGTCGTCGTGAACCACGCCGCCCGGAACCTCTGTCGCTGCGAGGGCCGCTCCCGACAAGGTCACGCAGAGGAGGACAGCGATCAGAAGTCTGGTCATTGAGATAACCCCCAAGACTGTCAGGCGCTGAGAAATTGTTACTTGTGAGCGTCGCGGCTGTCGATGCTGCTCCTGGCGCGGCGCCGCCGAACCGGCTCGCGCCTCACAGGCAGCCTTCCTTATAGTCCAGCGCAGGGTAGAGGCCGGCGCGGAATGAGGTGACCCGGCCGCGCGAGGTCTCGAAGATGATCCCGCGCTGTTTTCCCGGGTCTTCCACGCGCAGGTAGTGGCCCTTTTCGTCATACGGATGCGGCTCGATCTTGAGTCTGGGGCCATAGGCGCGCCGCACCTGCGCCTCGCTGGCGCCAAGCCCGACGCCGGCGGCGGTGACCGCCGACGCGCGCGCCCCCGCCTTGGCGCGACCGACGTCGATCCGGGTGATCACGTCCTTTTCCGCCATGTAGGTGACGTCGCCGTCGCGGCCGTCTGCGCGCCTGGCCACGGCGCAGTCCGCGCCGCCATCGACCTTCAGCCGCCGCCCGAGCGCCTTGCCTGCCGCCTCCAGCGACATGCCCAGGCGGACCGGCCCAAGGCCGCGGTCGGTCAGGACGAGACGATCACGCGCGCTGGCCGTCGTCGCCAAAGCCAGGATCAAGAGAGCCTTGGAGACGATCGTCATTTTCATTAGGCCGGCGCCGCGCCGTTCAGGCTCAGTTCGGGTGGTCTGGATCGTCGACGATCGAGCCCAGGCCGTGCGGGCCGATATAGTTGCCTTCGGTGTCGAAGTTCGGATTGCCGTTGCGATCGAACTGTGGGGTCGGGTCGATGTCCTGGGACGTGTCGCGCGCCTGCCGCTGTGGGCGGTCGGGATTGTCGACCAGGGCGCCCAGCCCATGCGGGCCGATATAGCGCCCGTGGGTGTCGAAGTTTGGATTTCCGTTCCGGTCGAACTGGGGCGTGTCGTCGACATAACCGGAGTCCCGATACCGCCGCGGGTAGTAGGCGCCGCGTCTTGGCCCGGGATCGTAATGCTGGTCATTGGCGGCCGCCCCCAGCACCGCGCCGAACAGGCCGCCGATGATCATGGCGCCGGCGACGTCGCCGGCGGACGGCCCGCGCGGTTGGCCAAGGGCGAACGCGGCCGAGCAGCCGCCGGCGACCCAGATGCCGCGCGCGTCAGCGCCCCAGGTCTGCCCCTGGATGCATGGACGCCGCGACAGGGGCTCGATCAGGCGCACACCGAAGCGCGTGTCCACGGCGCAATAGGAGGGCCGATAACTCACCGACGAACAGACGACGGATCGGTAGGGCCTGGGCTGGGCCTGAGCCGTCGAGAGAGCGCCCCACGGCTGCGAGACCGCGGCCGCCACGGCAATCGACGTCAGCAGCGAACCCACGGACCGTCGGGTCATCGCATCCACCCCAGCGCTGAATAAGGATCGACACCGTGGCGCCCAGAGGTAGATATTACAATCTTGCAGGCGTGAAATGGGTGGGAGATCGGGCATGCGTCGGACGACGCGTTTGACGCTGGCCCTGGTGGCGCTTTTCGTCGCGGCGATATCCCCGGCCTTCGCCGATGACAGCCTGAAGCGGGTTCTGGCGGCCAAGGAACTGCGGGTCGGTGTCGCCCTCAACGCACCCTGGGTGATCAAGCGCGCCGACGGCGCCTACGCCGGATACGACATCGATCTGACCACCGCCCTGGCGCAGGATCTCGGCGTCACGCCGAAGTTCGTGGAGATGCCGTTCCGCGAGCTCGTCCGGCGGCTGGCGGTTGGGGACGTCGACATCGTCGCCAGCGGCCTCGCCACCACGCCGGAACGCGCCAAACGCGTGGTATTCTCCGATGTCACCGGCGCCGCCGACATCCGGACCGTCGCTGCGATCGACGCCATCCACGACGACAATGTCGCCGACCTCGACAAGGCCAATGTGCGCATCGCCGTGCTCGCCGGCTCGACCGACGAAGCGGCGGCGAAGCTGACCTATCCGCACGCGACGATCGTCTCGCTGCCGACCGCGGCGGACGCTCTGGCCGCGCTTGCCTCAGGGGACGCACAGGCCATGGTCGCCACGGCCCCGGTGCCGGAACTCGCCGCCAGGCTCTATGACGCCAAGCTGCGCCTGGTCGGCGGCGCGCTCACGCGGACGCCCGAGGCGTTCGCGCTACGTCCTGATGACATCCGCCTGCAGCAGTTCGTCGACAACTGGATCGACGCCCGCATGGCCGACGGTTTCATCGCCAATGTCCGCGACCACTGGTTCAGCCAGTTCGATTGGATCAACCAGCTCGGCGGCGACACCGGCGACGCCCCGCCGCCGGCCCCGACCGCGAAGTAAGCTGCCGGCGGAGAAGCGGCAGCGCCTCTCCTTCCCCTCTGGGGGAGGGGGACCGCGAAGCGGTGGAGGGGGCAGGTGAAGGAGCGACGGCGTACGGCATCGCCCCCCTCCCGGCCTTCGGCCGTACTCCCCCCAGAGGGGGAGAGAGTCGCCTACCGCAGCTGACTATCCTTGCTGCCCCGACGATTGATTGCGCTGTGGGCGACGCGGCTGTCGCGCCCGGACTGGCAGGCGACGCAGGTCACAACGCCGGGCAGCGCCTTGCGGCGGGCCTCGGGGATCGGCTCGCCGCACTCGACACAATGCTCCGCGCCCTCGCCGACCGGCAGGCGCGCCCGCGCCGCCCGCACCCCATCGGTGATGGTGTCCTCGATCTGATCCAGAACGGCGCCGTCCTGCGCCCAGCCGGTGGCCATGTCCGCCTCCTTCGTCCGCGGGTTGCAGGTTGGCAGATAGGATGGCGGCGCGCTACGCCAAGCTGCACTTTCGACGAGTCAGCTGCGATCAGTCCAAGACGTTGATCCCTAGTCCTCCCGGCGCCTACTGCGGCGGGCGATTCTCGGGCGGACGCTTGTTCGGATCGGGCTTCTCGGCCGTTGGCGAAGCGCCTTTCTGCGGCTGGGCGCCTGGTGGTGGCGGCCGGGTGGAGGGTGGCGCGAGTAGAGGAGTCTCCCTCATCTCGTGTGTCGCGGCCGGCGGCGCCGACGGCTTGGCTTCGACCGGCGGGCGCGCAGCGGGCGGCTCCTGCGCCGGGCGGTAGGCGGGCGGCGGCGCACCCTCGGCGGGCCGTGGCGCGGGACGATATGTTTGCATCGTGGCCGGGGCCGAGGGCGGCGGTCCTTCACTGGGCCGAGGCGCCGGGCGGTAGGCTGGTTGCGGTGTCGCCTGCGTCGGCGGCGGCGCTCCCTCATTCGGCCGCGGCGCGGGCCGGAAGCCGGGTTGCGGCGCCCCTGGCGCTGGCCTTTGCGCGCCAAACGAGCCCGCGGCCGGCCCTCCGGTCGGGCGGTTCGGGGCCGCGACCGGCTGCTTGGCCTGGGCGGTGGGGTTGTGCACTTGCGCGGGGGCGACGAAGGCCGGCGCGCCGGGCGGCCGCGCCTGGGGCGGCGCTATGTGGGCGCCGGCGATCACCGGCGGCCGCTTCGATCCGGCCGGTTGAGCGGCCACGGCGGCGTGGACGGCCTGCAGTCTGGCCGGCGGGGCGACGGAGGGTCCCCTATTGCCGCCGCCGCCCATCGGCGCCGCGCCGCCGGCCTTGGCCATCGCCGTCGGCGGCGGCAGCGCGGCCGCGAATCCGGCCGCCGGCCGGGCCTGGGCCAGGGCGCCTGGCGCCACGGCCACCGCCGCCCGCTGCACGTGCTCGCCGCCCGCGAACGAGCCGGCGGGGACGACCATGGCCGCCCCTGCGTTGCGATACTGCGTGACGGTGGTGACGTTGTTGATGGTGATGTTGTTGATCGTCGTCCGGCTGACGCTGGCAGCGTTGACCTGCCGCAGATAGGTCGGGCTCACCTGGTATGGCGGGCGGTAGACCTCGTCCGGTCCGAGCGGGATCCAGCCGACGCTACCACCACCACCGCCGACGCCCAGCGCCACGCCGCCGATGAAGGCGACCAGGGCCGGGGCGTAGACCGGCTGCACCGCCGGCTGGCCGGCGATCCAGCCCCAGCGGCCGTTGATCTGGGCCCAGCGGCCGTAGTGGAACGGCGCGAAGCCCCACGGCTGGTCGTCCACCCAGGTGTAGCCCCACGGCGCGACATAGGCCCAGCGGCCGTAGCGATACGGGGCCCAGTCAGAGGCGACCCCGCTGGGGTACCAGACCTGCCCATAGCTCGGGTCCTGGACGAAGTCGCCGTAGCTGGCCAGCTCGCCATAGCCGGTGACGGCCGGCGAATAATTGGCCTGAACATCCCAGCGTTCTGTGGACTGGCGCCAGCGGGCCCAGTCGTCGATCGCCGCGTCCTGGGCGTCCTGCAGCTGTGGGTCATAGCCCGGATAGATCACCGCCGCGGCCCCCGGCCAGACGTCGGATGGGCCATATTGCCCCGGCGCGCTGGCGTGGCCGTCGAACACCGTCACCTCGACCGGCGGATAGCTGCCGTCGTCCTGCGGCGCGCCGACATCGACGCGGTAGTCGCCGGCCTGGTCGATGACCACGTCGCCGGCCGGGGTGGAGATCACCACGCCGCCCGGCGGCGCCTGCCACAGCTTGAGGTCGATCGAGCCTTGCGGCAGGCCGAGGCGCATCTGGCCGTAGTCGAGGGCCAGCACGTCGAGCTCGCTCTCGTTGTCGGCGCTGACCTCGATCGGGCCGACCTGCAGCTCGGTGCGGCCGGTGTCGCCGGTCCAGAACGACTCGCTGCTGGTGACCGGGAAATTGACGCTGGCCCAGGTCCAGGACTCTTCGCCAGGCGGCAGGAACGAGACGCCGTTTTCGACCCAGGCGATGCGGCCGACCTGCGCCGGCGGATCGGCCAGGGCCGCCCCGGCCATCAGGCTGACGGCGCATCCGGCCGAAAGGGCGAGGCTGAAACGCTTCATGCGGCGACTCCTGTCCGAAGCGGCCAGATGAAGCCGGTTCGCATGAACCGTCTCTGAACAATTTCGCGATTGATACAAAGTTGCGGGCGTGACGCGCGGGCGTCGGGGGGTGCTGCTTGCGAGCAGCGGTCCTCGCTCCTTCTACCTCTACCGTCATCGCCGGGCGTCAGTCCCGGCGTCCCATGCACGCCAAAGGTCGGGTGGCCATGCTCAGGATGGCCCGACCAGACCGCGCGGTCGCGCCGTGACCGCCGTGCGCGGTCACATCGAGCCGGGCGGATATGGATGGCCGGGACTGACGCCCGGCCATGACGGTAGAGGAAGGGGTTGCCGCCGGGACGCCGGCGTCTCGCCGGCCCTACCCGCACCCCTTCACCTTCGCCGGCGCCGCCGGCGCCCACAGCCCCACGTTCCAGTTCCACCCCACCGTCCCGGCCGCCCGCCGCCGACAGACCACGGCTTCCTGCAGCTCGTACATCCCCGGCATCAGGCTCGGCTCGGCGTGCGGCGTGTCGGTGAAGTGCATGTAGGCGCCGGCGGCGGTCCATAGCGGCCAGGCCGGCGCGCCGGCCGCGGTCGGCCGGCCGGTCGCGGCGAAGCTCGTCCAATAGCCGACCATGGCGTCGGAGAGCGCCGCCGTCGTCGCGTCGGCCGGCGGCTTCGGCCAGTTCGGCGGCGTCCGATCCGTCGTGCCGAACACGAACGGCAGCTCGCTGCCGTGGAAGGCGTGCATGCCCTTATCGTCCGCGGCGGGATAGCTGTGGTCGAAGAGATAGACGTAAGCCCGCTCGCCGATCGCCGCCTGCTTGGTCGCCGCCCGCGCCGCCGTCCAGCCGTAGAGCGCGTCGCGGGTCGTCGCCGTGATGCTCTCCTCGAGATCGCCGCTCGGATAGAGCTTCAGGAAGGCGCCGGCGAGGTCGCCGTAATGGGCGCGGATGGTCGCCTCGTAGTCGGCGGCGCTGGCCGGCGGCTTGGGCGCCAGCGCGCGCAGCGAGTGGATCTCGCCGGCGTTGAAGCCGATCAGCAGCGGCACGTGGGCCTGCTGGCCGGCGTCGAACGCATCCACCATCTGGGTCAGGGTCTTGCCGTCGACCGTCCCCTGCGGGCCGTAGCCGGAGAGCGCCGCCATGAGCGTCAGGGTCTTGGGGTCCATGGCCCGCAGCTCGGCGAGGGATGTCTTGCCGAGCTTGACCGCCAGGGCCGCGCCGGCCGCCTCGGCCGACGGCGCGCCGAATTTCTCAGTCTTCAGCTCCGGCATCGAGACCATGTAGGCGCTCTCGGCGATCGCCTTGGCGAAGAGGCCGCGGGCAGGCGGCGAGGCCATCAGGTAGAGCACGGAAAGGCCGCCGGCCGACTCGCCGGCGACGGTCACATTGGCCGGGTCACCGCCGAACGCGGCGATGTTGCGCTTGACCCATTGCAGGGCGGCGATCTCGTCGAGCAGGCCATAGTTGCCGGAGATGTGGTCCGGGGACTCGGCGCTGAGCTCCGGATGGGCCAGCCAGCCGAGCACGCCGAGGCGATAGTTGATGGTGACCACCACCACGCCGCGCTTCGCCCACGGCCCGCCGTCGTAAAGCGCCTCGTGGCTATAGCCGCCGAGGAGGGCGCCGCCGTGGATCCAGACGATCACCGGCGCCTTCTTCGCGGCGGCCGGCGTCCAGACGTTCAGATAGAGACAGTCCTCGCTCATCTTGGCCGGCGGGTCGGTGTAGATGCTGGGCGGCCCGCCGACCGGCTGTACGCAGGCGGCGCCGAACGAGGTCGCCGGCCGCACGCCGGTCCAACTCGCCGCCGGCTGCGGCGGCGTCCACCGCGCAGAACCCACCGGTGGGGCGGCGTAGGGAATGCCTTCGAAGACGCGGATATCGCCGTCGGTCTTGCCTTCCAGCGATCCGGCCGGGGCGTTGACGATCGGTCCGGCCAGCGCCGGGAGGGCGAGCGCGATCAGGGCGGCCGCGAGAATGGTAAGGCGGCTCATCGGCGGGTCGTCTCCTCGCGCTTGAGCACTCGCGCCAGGGCCAGGAACAGCAGGATCGCGAGGCCGTAGAAGGGCAGCAGGCACAGGAAAGCCAGCTGCAGGGATGTGTGCGGATGGGCGGCGTGGAAATGGTCGCTCATCCAGCCGACCAAGGCCGGCCCGATGCCGAGGCCCATCAGGTTCATGATCAGGAGCAGCAGGGCCCCGGAGAGCACCCGCTGGTCGGGCGCCACCTCCTGCTGGGTCAGGGCCACGGCCGATGAGAGGTAGAAGTAGTTGAGCGAGGTCGAGCCTGCCGAGAAAAGAAGGGCGAGCTGCCAGGTCGGCGCCAGGGTGAAGCCGAGGAAGAACGGCGCCGAGGCGGCCAGCGAAGCGGCTGGGATGAGAGCGTAGGCCTGCTTCGAGACCCGCGTGAAGCGGTCGATCACCCGGCCGGAGACGAAGATGCCGCCGCTCATGAAGATTGCGACGACGAGAGCGTACCAGACGGCCACTTCGCCGAGCGTCATGCCCTTCTCGCGCATCAGGATCAGGGTCGAGAAGTTGCCGGCCCCGTAGGTGACGATCTGGGTGACGCCGCCGCCGAACGCCGCCAGCATCAGGGCGGGGTTGGAGACGAACATCCGCACCGTCTTGGCGAAGCCGGACTTGGCGGGGGCCGGGACCGGATCGAAACCCCCGCGGGCCGGCTCGCGCACGGCGCTGATCACCAGCAAGGCGGCGCCGAGGCCGACAGCGCCCAGCGCAATGAACGCCTGCCGCCAGCCGAACGCCGCCGCGATCGAGGCCCCGGCGGCGATGCCGAACGCCTGGCCGATCGGCGGTCCGAGGTTGTAGACGCCCAGCGCCGTGCCGCGCCGGCCGGGCGGGAAATAGTCGGAGATGATCGCATAGGAGGGCGGCACGCCGCCGGCCTCGCCGATCCCCACCGTCATCCGCGCCACGACCAGCTGCGGATAATTGGCCGAAAGCCCGCACGCCATGGTCGCCGCGCTCCACAGGGCGCAGGCGGCGGCCAGCACACGGCTGCGGTTGGTGCGGTCGGCCAGCCAGCCGACCGGGATGGCGATCAGGCAATAGAAAAGGGCGAAATACAGCCCGCCGATCAGGCCGAGCTGGCCGTCGGTGACGTGCAGATTGTCCTGGATCGGCTTGGCCAGGATCGACAACAGCTGCCGATCGACGAAGTTGAGCACATAGACGAAGGTCAGGATCGCCAGGGCGAACCATGCGCGCGGACCCACCTGCTGCGCGGACCGTTCGTCCCTCAAGCCGTGTCCCTCCCCGCCGGTCTTGGTCGTCGGCGCGATTGTTATTTGATCCACAGATGACACAGATGGACGCGCCATCTTGGCGGCGACGTCGAGGTCATTGGCGAGGTCTCTTCGCGCGCCAAAGGCGCAGCAAGAGATTGTGCGCCGGCGCCCGCAGCCATTCCCCAAATCAATCTGTGTTCATCTGTGTCATCTGTGGACAAACAAACGGTCCCCCGCGTCCGCACGCGACT
>JBEKQJ010000026.1:0-18931 GCA_049519835.1 Caulobacteraceae bacterium
TGACCACCGACACCTTCGCCAAGGGCGCCCAGGCTCTGACCCACATCGACGGCCATGCCGTGCACATCGCCGGCGTCGCCAAGGGCTCGGGGATGATTGCGCCGGACATGGCGACCATGCTGGCGTTCATCGCCACCGATGCGGCGATCGAGCCCAGGGTGCTGCAGACGCTGACCAACCGCCTCGTGGCGCGCACCTTCAATTCGGTGACGGTCGATGGCGACCGCTCGACCAACGACACCCTGCTGGTCTTCGCCACAGGCAAGAGCGGCGCGCCGCCGATCGCCAAGCTCGACGACCCGCGTCTAGCCGACTTCGCCGACAAGCTGGGCCTGGTCTTCCTCGATCTCGCCCTGCAGCTGGTGCGCGATGGCGAGGGGGCTCGCAAGTTCGTGCGGATCAACGTCAAGGGAGCCAGGAGCGAGGCCTCGGCGGCGAAGATCTGCCGCACGATCGCCGAAAGCCCGCTGGTCAAGACCGCCTTCGCCGGCGAGGACCCCAACTGGGGCCGCATCCTCATGGCGGTGGGCCGCGCCGACGAGCCGATCAAGCGCGAGAAGATCAGCGTCGCCTTCGGCCACCTGTGGGCGGCGCGCGACGGCGCGGTGGCGCACGACTACTCGGAAGCCGCGATGAGCGACTACATGAAGAACGCCGAGCTGGAGGTCACCGTCGACGTCGGCGTCGGCCGTTCGTCCTGGACCATGTGGACCTGCGACCTCACCAAACAGTACGTGGCGATCAACGGGGATTATCGGTCGTAGGGCCGAACGAGGGCGGCGACATGAGGGGGTGGAACGGGGCCTGGCTGGGCGTGGCCCTGGCGTTGTTGTCGAGCGGCGCCCTCGCGGCCGAGGATCACCTGTGGGCCAAGGCCGGCGCGACCGAGGCCGCCGTGGCCGCGGACCTCGAGACCTGTGTCAAGGAAGCCAGAAGCGTTCCTGTCCGATCCAAGATGACGACCCCGATCGTGGTGGGCGGGGGAGTCCTGGCTGGGGCGGCCGGCGGCGCGGCGGCCTACCTTCTCGAATCGGCGATCCTCCGACACGGACCGCTCGATTGGGCCGGCCAAGCCGTCCTGCATCGCTGCATGCGGCGCCGGGATTACCTCTGGACGCCGCTTACTCCTGACGAGGCGGGAGCGCTTCAGCAGGCGAGCCACGACGGCCGCACCGCGGTCGTCGAGAAGTTCTATTCCGAAGACCTCTCCACACGCCTGGCCGAGGTCGCCGCCGCCGCGCCGCAGGCCCTGCCGGAGGCTCGGCCTGCGCCTCTGACCTTCGCCGGACTGAGCCTTGATCCGGCCGCGATGGTCGTGACCAAAGGCGTCGCGGCCGACGACGACGTTGTGCTAAGGGGACCCGTCGGCGTCACGCGCACGGCTACGTTGCGCAACCCGATCGACGTTTCGCACACCGCGCATGCCGATGCTGGAACCGTGTTCTACGAAGTGGTCGGCGCAGCCCCGTGGGATCACGGCGAGACCTATTGGTGCGGTCCGTTTGCCGGCCGTGTGAACGGATGCCTTTCGAACGCCGACCATGGCTATGACCTGTGGTGGGCCAGCGGCGCTGGGCCCTACGCCGGCGGGCCGGGCATAGAAGGCCTCAGCCTCGCGACAAGCGCGATCGCGCTTGATCCCACCGACACGCCCGCCCTTGGCCCCTACCGGCTCGAGGTGAAGGCCCGGTGGTTCACGGTCTACGCCGTAATGGTGGAGATCGACGTGCTGGTCGCCCGCCGCCGCATAAAGTTGTTGCAAAATCTTGTCGCCTACGCCTCAGACGGAACGGCCGTCCTGCCGTTCTGGACCCACCGCCTGGTGCTGCGGCGGAATAGGGAGAGCGGCGGCGGGGTGCAGGCCAACTTTACGCCCGACGGAGACGGCAAGGGCTGGCTGGACGCCAAGCCCCCCACCTGACGCCTTGGGTCAGTCCACCGGGCTCCAGCGCGCCACCGGTTGGGTCGACGCGACGGAGCGCGGGCCGGACGAAACCTGTGGCTGGCCGCCATGGCCGCGGCCATTGCGGTTGCGCTGCCCTTGTCTCTGACCGCCGCCTTGGCCATTGCCTTGCCCGTGATTGGGCCGGCCGCGCTTGCGGTTGCCCGAAGCCGCTTGGCCTCGTCCACGTGCCTCGGCCGGCTGGCGGTCTGCCGTCTCCGGCAGGCTGACCTTCTCCACTGCCGCCAGGGCTCCCAGGGCGCGGTCATTGCGGCGGTCGAAGGAGGGCAGTTCCCGGCGGATGAGCTTCTGGATGTCTTTCAGCAGGCCGCGCTCGTCGTTGCTGACCAGGCTGATGGCCATGCCGTCCGCGCCGGCGCGGGCCGTGCGGCCGATGCGGTGGACATAGGATTCAGGCACGTTGGGCAGGTCGAAGTTGATCACGTGAGTGACGGCGTCGACGTCGATGCCGCGGGCGGCGATGTCGGTGGCCACCAGGGCGCGCACAGCGCCCGCCTTGAAGGCCGCCAGGGCCCGCTCGCGCTGGCCCTGCGACTTGTCGCCGTGGATGGAGTCAGCGCGGATGCCGACGCCTTCCAGGTATTTGCCGACCCGGTCGGCGCCGCGCTTGGTGCGGGTGAACACCAGGGCGCGGCCCATCTTGGCGTCTTCGAAGAGCTCGGCCAGGAGCTGGCGCTTGCGGTCGGTCTCGACGAACAGGACTCGCTGCTCGATCTTCGAGACCGGCGTCGCCGACGGTGTGATGCTGGCGCGGGCCGGGTTTTTCAGCAGCTCGTCGGCGAGTTTGCCGATTTCGCCCGGCATGGTGGCGGAGAAGAACAGGTTCTGCCGTTCCTTGGGCAGGGTGGCGACGATGCGCCGGATCGGCGGCAGGAAGCCGAGGTCGAGCATCTGGTCGGCTTCGTCGAGCACGAACACCTCCACGGCGCCGAGCTGAGCCATTTTCTCCTGCATGTGATCGAGCAGGCGGCCAGGCGTGGCGACGAGGATATCGACGCCGCCGGCCAGCGCGCGCACCTGTGGGCCGTGCTTCACGCCGCCGAACACGGTAGCGACGGAAAGGCCGAGGTGACGGCCATAGGCTCGGAAGCTGTCGGCGATCTGGCTGGCCAGTTCGCGCGTCGGGCTGAGCACCAGCACGCGGCAGCCGCGGCGGGGGGCGGGCCGGCGGTCGGCGGCCAGGCGATGCAGGATTGGCAGGGCGAAGGCCGCCGTCTTGCCGGTGCCGGTCTGGGCGATGCCCAATAGGTCGCGGCCGGCGAGGACGGTCGGGATGGCGAGGGCCTGGATGGGTGTCGGGCTGTCATAGCCCTCGTCGGCCAGGGCTCGCAGAAGGGGCTTGGCGAGGCCAAGCTCATTGAAATTGGTCATAGGGTCAAAAAGTCTTTCATGGCCGCAGTGCGAGCGCCCGCACGTTGCGGACCTCGCCTGAGGCGAAGGATGGGTTGGGAAGGCCCAGCGTGAACGGGCGATCGGCTAGAGCCAATGGGCGCTCGACGGTCCGGGATCGATTGGATCCCTCACGCGACCGGAGCGCCAATAGCGTCGGGAAGGCCCCGGCGCACTGGTCACATCGAGGTTCGGCGGCCTAAAGTCAAGGCGTTCCCCTGATTTCCTCCGTCCCGGCCGCCAATGAACTCGCCCCTTAAGACCTTGTTGGTGGCCGCTTGCGCCCTCATCGACGCCGACGGACGGGTGCTGATCGCCCAGCGTCCGGCGGGCAAGCAGCTGGCCGGGCTTTGGGAGTTTCCTGGCGGCAAGATTGAGCCGGGCGAGACGCCCGAGGCGTGCCTGATCCGCGAGTTGGAAGAGGAACTGGGCATCGCCGTCACCCACGCCTGCCTCGCGCCGTTCGTCTTCGCGAGCCACACCTACGACGACTTCCACCTGTTGATGCCGCTCTACCTCTGCCGCCGCTGGGAGGGTATCGCGACGGCGCGCGAGCACGCGGCGCTGGCCTGGGTGCGGCCGGAGAAGATGGACTCCTATCCCATGCCGCCAGCCGACGGACCTCTTGTCGCCTGGCTGCGCGATCTCATCTGAGGCTGACAATGATCCCCTATGTCCGTGAACTCGACTTCGAATACGGCCGCTGCGATCAGGTGAGCCCGCTCATCCGCCGGGTGATCGCCAACAATCCGGGGCCGTTCACCTATCTCGGCACCGGCACCTACATCGTTGGCCGCGGCGAAGTCGCAGTGATTGATCCGGGCCCAGACGATTCCGTCCATCTCGACGCGATCCTGGCGGCTCTGGACGGCGAGAGGGTGAGCCACATCCTCGTCACCCATCACCATTCCGACCACTCGCCTCTGGCCCGTGCGTTGTCGGCCCGCACCAGCGGCAAAGTGTTCGGCCGTGCCGCGCCCGGCGCGCAGGCCGAGGGCGAAGTGAAGCTGGAAGCTGGGCACGACAACTTCGTTCCCGACGTCACCGTCGGAGCTGGCGATCGGTTCGAGGGGCCCGGCTGGACGCTGGAGGCGATCCACACCCCTGGCCACACCTCCAACCATGTCTGCTACGCCCTGGCCGAAGAGAACGCGCTCTTCACCGGCGATCACGTCATGGGTTGGTCGACAACGGTGATCACCCCGCCGGACGGCGACATGGGCGACTATCTTCGCAGCCTGGAGGCGGTGCGGGCGCGCGGTTTTGCGACGCTGTGGCCGACCCATGGACCGCCGGTGACCGAGCCCCAGCCATTCCTCACGGCTTACGCCGCCCATCGCCTGGCCCGCGAGGCGCAGGTCGTGGCTGAGCTGGCCGCCGGCAAGACCCGGATCAAGGACATGGTGCCCAGGCTCTATGCCTCGGTCGACCGCCGGCTATGGCCGGCCGCCGCGCACTCGGTCCTGGCCCACATGCTGGAGCTGGTGAAAACCGGTCGCGCGGTCGCCGACGGTGCGCCGGGCATGGAGAGCGACTACCGGCTGGCGGCCTGAGGGCCTTCAGCCCACCGCCGCCTTGGCGCTCGGCAGGACGTAGCCGGCGAAGCGTTGGCGCAGGACCTTCTTGTCGATCTTGCCGGTAGCGCCCAGCGGGATCTCGTCCACGAACTCCACTGCGTCGGGCATCCACCAGCGAGCGATCTTGCCGTCCAGGAAGCGCAGGAACTCCTCAGGCGTCGCCGTCTCGCCGTCCTTCAGCTTGACCAGCAGCAAAGGCCGTTCGTCCCACTTCGGGTGCGCGGCCCCGATCACCGCAGCCATGAAGGCCTTGGGATGGCCGGTGGCGATGTTCTCGATCTCGATGGAGCTGATCCACTCGCCGCCGGACTTGATGACGTCCTTGGCTCGGTCGGTGATCTGCATGTAGCCGTCCGGATCAATGGTCGCGACATCGCCCGTGTCGAAGAACCCCTCCTCGTCCAGGATCTCGCCGCCTTCGTTGCGGAAGTAGCGGCCCACGATGTGCGGCCCCTTGATCTTGAGTCGGCCGAAGGTCTCGCCATCCTGCGGCAGTCGCGCGCCGGCGTCGTCGGTGAGCTTGATCTCGGCGCCCATCGGCGGGCGTCCCTGTTTAAGGCGCGTAGGGATCTGCCGCTCGAAAGGCAGCGACGTGATCTCGGGCGTGAGCGAGCCCATGGTGCCCATTGGTGAGGTTTCGGTCATGCCCCAGGCGTGGAGCACCTCGACGCCATAATCGTCGTGGAAGGCGCGGATCATCGCCTCGGGCACGGCCGATCCGCCGATCACCACCCGTTTTAAGGTCGAGAGCTTGGCGCCGGTCTCGCGGAGGTGGGCCAGCAGCATCTGCCAGACCGTCGGGACGGCGGCGGAGAAGGTGACCTGCTCGGTCT
Organism: Caulobacteraceae bacterium; assembly: GCA_049519835.1. Taxonomy (GTDB): domain Bacteria; phylum Pseudomonadota; class Alphaproteobacteria; order Caulobacterales; family Caulobacteraceae; genus Acaudatibacter. Next base: position 5,763 of record JBEKQJ010000026.1, read on the forward strand.
CCAGCAGTTCCAGCACCGAGGCGCCGTCGAGCTTCTGGCCGGGCATGACCAGCTTGGCGCCGGTGGCCGGAACGGAAAAGGTTAGGCCCCAGGCGTTGGCGTGGAACATCGGCACCACCGCCAGCACCGTGTCGTTTACCGACAGGCCCATGAGGTCCTTTTGCAGGGTGATCAGGGTGTGGAGGAAGTTGGAGCGGTGGGAGTAGAGCACGCCCTTGGGATTGCCGGTGGTGCCGGACGTATAGCAGAGCCCGCAGGCGGTCTGTTCGTCGAAGGCGCCCCAGACGGCGTCTGGCGCATGGGCGGCGATCAGGGTCTCCGATGACAGGGCGCCCGGAAAGCCCGAGGCGCGCACCACGTCTTCGTCGCCCAGCACGATGACATGCTTCACGCCCGGCATGTCGGCGCGGTGCTCGGCCAGGATCGGCAGGAAAGTGCGGTCGACGATCAGGATCTTATCATCGGCGTGATTGATGATGTAGCAGAGCTGGTCGGCGAAGAGACGCGGATTGAGGGTGTGACAGACCGCGCCAATACCCATGATGCCGTACCAGGCCTCGATGTGCCGGGCGGTGTTCCAGGCCATGGTGGCGATGCGGTCGCCTGGCCGGACGCCGAGCGCCAGGAGCGCGGATGAGAAGCGACGGGCCCGGTCGTCGACCTCACTCCAGGTCGTGCGCACGATTGGACCTTCCAGGCTGCGCGTGACGATCTCGCGTCGCGGGTGCCAGGCGGCGGCGTGGGTGAGGATCCTGTCGACCGTCAGCGGCCAGTTCTGCATCAGCCCCTGCATCGACGATCTTCCTCCCTCACGTTCCGCCTTCCGATTGTAGGGATTGCACGCGCCATGTCACGGGGCCCGCATCCCGGGCCAGTTGACGCTCCAGCACGGCGAGGTCGGCATCGGAAGCGTCGCCTGAGCGGGCGGCAACGCGGGCGCGTAACACCTCCGGCGGGGCCTCGAGCCATACGCCTTCGAACGGGACGCCGCAGCGGGTTGCGACCGCCTCCGCCTGCGCCCGACGCGCAGGATCGAGGAAGACGGCGTCGATGATTACGGGCCATCCGCCGGTTAGCGCGCGACCGGCGATCGCGAAGAGCTCCGCATGAACCTTTTCGTCTTGCTCCGGGACGTAGGCCGCGGCCGGCAGGCGCTCCAGCGGCCGGACATTCCACAGTCGCTTGCGTACGAGGTCGGTGCGCAGCACAACGGCGCCCGGCGGCGTCTCGGCGGCGAGGCGGGCGGCGCGCCATGTCTTGCCGGTTCCCGAGCGGCCGCCGATCGCCGTCAGCTTCACTGGCGGCGGCGTCAAGAAGGTTTCGGCGGCGGCTAGATAGGCCCGCGCAACCTCGTCGTCGCCCTGGGCGGCGGTCACATGAGCCCGCACACAGGCGCGGACGCAGAGGAACTGCGGCAGGGCGGCGAGGCCGTCCCAGAGGGAGGGTGGAAACCCGCGCGCCGCCTCGTCGAGCCAGGCGTTCAGCAGGCGACTGGCGGCGTCGAGCCGGCCAAGCCTGACGAGGTCCATGAGCGGGAACGCGACATCGTAGGCGATATCCATGCGGCCGAGGACTTCGCTGAACTCGATGCAGTCGAACGGGACGGGCTTTCCGTTCTCGAGCAGCAGGTTCCCGAGATGCAGGTCGCCGTGGCATTGCCGGAAGAAGCCGTCGCGGCGACGTAGCTCAAGGAGCGGCGTCAGGGCTTCGCACCCGGCCCTGGTGGCTTCGATCAGTCGTTCGACCGCACGCGCGTCGAGCGGCGGGCAGGCGGCGCGCAGGGGCTCGACATTGGACTCGACCGTGTAGCCCCAGGCGCCAAGATCGTTTTCGAGCGCCTGGGGGGCATTTACGTGCAGGCGGGCCATCAGCCGTCCGATTTCCTCGGCGAGCGGGCCGTCCACTGCCTCCGGCTGGCGCGCCAGCACCGCCGCCGGATCGAAGCGGCGCATCTCCAGCAGCCACTCCACCGTCTCGCCGGCGCCATCGAGGGTGAGGCGCCCGTCCGCCTCGCGCGTCACGCGCCGCACGGAGCGGTAGATGTCGCTGCAAAACCGACGGTTAAGCTCCAACTCCCGGCGGATGGCCCAGACGCGCTTGCCCAGGGTCGAGAAGTCGAGATAACCCAAGTCCACTGGCCGCTTGATCTTCCAGGCCCGCTCGCCGGCCAGGTAGACCTCGGCGCACGACGTCTCGATGACCTGATCGGCCTGGTCCGTCAGCCAGGCCGCGACCTCCGGCCACGCCTCGTTCACGGATAGAGGCGCGCGGTGGTCCAACCCTCGCCGGCGCGGGTGAAAACGAGCCGCTCGTGCAGGCGGAAAGGTCGGTCGCGCCAGAATTCTATGGTCCGCGGCGCAAGTCGAAAGCCCGACCAGTGCGCCGGCCGCGGCACATCTCCCAGGCCGAACTTAAGGGTGAACTCGGCGACCCGCTGCTCCAAGGCATGGGGCGTGGGCAACGGGCGTGACTGATCGGAGGCCCAGGCGCCGATCCGCGCAGTGCGCGCACGGGTGGCGAAATAGTCGTCCGCCTCGTTGTGGGCCACGGGCGTCACAGGGCCGCGCACGCGCACCTGTCGGCGCAGCGATTTCCAATGGAAGACCAGCGCCGCTGCAGGGTTTGCCGTCAGCTGCAGGCCCTTGGCGCTCTCGGTATTGGTGAAGAAGACGAAGCCGTGGGGGCCGACCTCCTTGAGCAGCACCATGCGCGCGTCCGGCGCGCCGTCGGCGTCCACGGTGGCGAGCGTCATGGCGTTGTGATCGTTCGGCTCCTTCTCACCCGCCTCGGCCAACCAGGTCTCGAACAGAACAAACGGATCGGTCGTCGCCGGCGTGGCGTCCGAATCTGCGGCGCCCGGCGCATAGTCGGCCTCGGCCGGAGAGGGTGGGATGAGCGGATCCATCGCCGCCCATATAGCGGAGACGGGCCAAACTTGCGCTAGAACAGCGCCGCCATGTCGCACAACTCCTTCGGCCACCTGTTCCGCGTCACCACCTGGGGCGAGAGCCACGGCCCGTCGCTGGGGTGCGTCATCGACGGCTGCCCGCCGGGTATCCGGCTCGATCCGGTCGACATCCAGGTCTGGCTCGACCGTCGTCGGCCGGGCCAGGGCAAATTCGTCACCCAGCGGCGTGAGCCGGACGCCGTGCGCATCCTCTCTGGCGTCTTCGAGGACGAGCAGATCACGGCACGCTTTGGCGGCCAGGTCACCACCGGCACGCCGATCTCGCTGCTGATCGAAAACACCGACCAGCGCAGCCGGGACTATGCCGACATCGCCACCGCCTTTCGCCCCGGCCACGCCGATTGGACCTACTTCGCCAAGTACGGCGTGCGCGACTATCGCGGCGGGGGCCGGCAATCGGCTCGCGAGACGGCGGCGCGGGTGGCGGCGGGCGCAGTGGCGCGCAAGGTGCTTGGCGCAGGCGTGACCGTGCGGTCTGCACTGACTCAGATCGGGCCGCACAGGATTGAGCCCTCCCGATGGGACTGGGATGAAACCGAGCGGAATCCGTTCTGGTGTCCGGACGCCGAAACGGCGCCGGTCTGGGAGGCGCACCTGGAGGCGGTGCGCAAGGCCGGCTCGTCCACCGGCGCGGTGGTCGAGGTGACGGCCGAGGGGGTTCCGGCCGGCTGGGGCGCGCCGATCTATGGCAAGCTCGATGCGGAATTGGCCGCCGCGCTGATGTCGATCAACGCCGCCAAGGGCGTGGAGATCGGGGCCGGTTTCGCCGCCGCGGCCCTCTCGGGCGAGGAGAACGCCGACGAGATGCGGGCCGGCAACGACGGTCCGATCTTCCTTTCAAACCAGGCCGGCGGAATCCTTGGCGGCATTTCCACCGGTCAGCCGGTCGTGGCGCGGGTGGCGTTCAAGCCGACCTCCTCGATCCTGACGCCGCGGAGATCGATCAACGAGGCGGGCGAGGAGATCGAAGTGCGCACCAAAGGGCGTCACGACCCCTGCGTCGGGATCCGGGCGGCGCCGGTGGTCGAGGCCATGACCGCCTGTGTGCTTGCCGACGCCTTCCTGCGTCATCGCGGCCAGGTGGGGTGATCCGCAGATGACGAGGATCTAGGCGACCTGCAGATTGCGCAGACGGTTGTTCTGAGGCGCTGAAGTTCGGGTTTCGACTGCGCGCCAAAGGCGCGCGTTAAGACCCTGTCGACCGCACCGCCTGAGCAGGACGCACGCCGCCGCCATCTGCCTTCATCCGCGCCATCTGCGGATCAGAAAACCTCCATCGCGCAGGTTTCCCCAACGGTGGGGCGAGAGACGACGATCCGCTTGAGCGACGGAAAGTCGGGCCCGAGGCGAGCCGCGAAGAACAGGCAGAGCGCCTCCAGGGTCGGGCTTTCGAGTCCGGTGTGGTCGTTCAAGTGGGAATGGTCGAGCTCAGCGGCGATGGCCCCCAGGGCCTCGTCCAGATCGGCGAGGTCGGCCACCCAGCCCACCGGCGGCTGAGCCGGACCGGCCAGGGTCGCCTCCACCCGGAACGAGTGGCCATGCAGGCGCGTGTAGGGCCGCTCCCGCGGTCCGGCCGGCAGGCTGTGGGCGGCGTCGAACGTCGCGGCCTTGGTGATCTCGAATACGGTGTCAGGCATGGGGCGCGGCACAGATCACGCTTTGAGTGTGGATTCAATCCGGCGATCGGGAATGAACCATGCCGCCGCGATGGCGACGTAGATGGCGATCGAGGCCCAAGGGCTCCAGAACGCGAGCGCGGCGCCCGCCAGATAGCCGACCAAGGAGCCCCGCGCCTTCCACTCTGCGCCGATGGCGCGCGCCAGGTGCGACTCCTGGCCGTTGACGCGAACCAGCTCCCGTTCCAGCACCAGATAGCCGAGGCCGGCCATGAGCAAGACGACGCCGTAGGCCGCGGTGGGCAGCGGCGCGACGTGGCTGTCGTCGATCCATCGCAAAACGAACGGCACGAGGGTGATCCAGAACAGCAAGAAGAGGTTGGCCCAAAGGGTTCGGCCATCCACGTGCTTGGCCGCCTGCAGCATGTGGTGGTGGTTGTTCCAGAAGATGCCGACATTGGTGTAGCTGAGGGCGTAGGCCAGAAACACCGGTGCGTCGGCGGCGAGAGACTTGAGATCGGCCCGCTCCGGCACCTTCATGTCGAGCACCATGATGGTGATGGCGACGGCGATGACCCCGTCGCTGAACGCCTCCATGCGGCCCTTGTCCACGCGGTCCCCCCTACGGAATGCCGAGATACTTGTGCGTCTGCAGGCTGAGGCGCCAGCGCGGATGCGCCAGGCAATAATCGATCGTTGCCGCCGTCGCCGCCGCCCGATCCGGACCGTCCATCGGCTGAAGGAAGAAACGCTCGAACGGCAAGTGCGCGAAGCGCTCGGGATCGACGCCAACCTGCGGGAAGACCAGCTTCAGCTCCTGGCCGCTTTGTTGGGCGAGCGGGGCGTCGGCCTTCGGCGAGACACAGATCCAGTCGAGCCCGACCGGTGCGGCGATGGTGCCATTGGTCTCGACGGCGATCTCGAAGCCGGCGGCGTGAATGGCTGCGATCAGGGCCGCGTCGAGCTGCAGCAGGGGTTCGCCACCGGTGAAGACCACCAGGCGGCGGTCCGCGCCCCGCCAGCGACCGGCGATCGCCTTCGCGAGATCTTCAGCCTGCGAGAATTTACCCCCGCCCGGCCCGTCGACGCCGACGAAATCGGTGTCGCAAAACGTGCAGACGGCGCCGGCGCGGTCTTCCTCGCGCCCGCTCCAGAGGTTGCAGCCGGCGAAGCGACAGAAAACCGCCGCGCGCCCGGCCTGGCCGCCCTCGCCCTGCAGGGTGAGGAAAATCTCCTTTACCTGGTAAGTCATTCGACCAAAGCCGGCCGCCCGGCGCCGACCCATTCGGCAAATCCCTTGGCCCGCAGCTCGCAGGCGGGACAGGCTCCGCAGCCTGCGCCCCAGTCGTGGAGGGGTTCACGCGCGCCGAGGTAGCAGGTGTGGCTGTGACGGACGGTGATGTCGACGAGCGCTTCGCCGCCGAGAGTCTTGGCCAGAGCCCAGGTCTGCGCCTTGGTCAGCCACATCAGCGGCGTCTCGATGCGGAAGTCCTGCTCCATGCCGAGGTTGAGCGCCGCCTGCAGGGCGTCCAGCGTCGCGCGCCGGCAGTCGGGATAGCCTGAGTAGTCGGTCTCGCACATGCCGCCCACCAGATGGGTCAGGCCGCGGCGGTCGGCGAGGGCGGCGGCGTAGGTCAGGAAGACCAGGTTGCGGCCGGGGACGTAGGTGGTCGGCAAGCCTTTGGCGCCGATCTCGATGGCGCGCTCGCCGGTCAGGGCGGTTTCGCCGATGGCTCCGAAGGCGCGGATATCGATCAGATGGTCGTCGCCGAGCCGCGGCGCCCAGTCCGGGAAGGTCTCGGCGATGGCGGCGCGCACGGCCTGGCGTGCGGTGAGTTCGGCGGCGTGGCGCTGGCCGTAGTCGAAGCCGACGGTCTCCACGCGTGCGAAACGGTCGAGGGACCAGGCCAGGCAGGCGGTGGAATCCTGGCCGCCGGAGAACAGCACCAGCGCGCCGGGGGAGGGGTCGGACATGGGAGCCTTCTACACGAGCGAGGTCCCGGGGCGGAATCGTCTTGACCTTATCGGCGATAAGTCAATATCTAGATATATAACCTGATATGGAATCGCTCGATGTCGACGGATCTGCTGCGCGATCTGGGCCCGCTCTTCCTCGGCAGCCGGCTAAAGCGCCTGGCCGAGCGGCTCCAGGCCGGGGCCGGGCGGGTGGCGACAGACGCGGGTCTGCCGGTCCAGCCGGTCCACATGCCGCTGCTGGCGGCGCTCGATCGCGGGCCGATGACGGTCGGAGCCGCGGTCGAGGCGGTGGGGCTGAGCCAGCCCGGCGTCACCCGCGCCGCTGGCCAGCTCATCGACCTCGGCCTCGTCAGCTCCGTCCGCGGGGTCGACCACCGCCAGCGCACGCTCAGCCTGACGCCAGAGGGTGAGGCGGTGCTGGCCCGGGCCAAGCTGCTCGTGTGGCCGCGAATCGAGGCGGCGGTGACGGAAATCTGCGACGGGCTCACCGGCCCCTTACTCGACCAAGTGGCCGCGATCGAGGCAGCCCTGGCAACTACGCCGCTGGACGAGCGGGCCGCCCGCGCCGCGCCGGGGGGCCTCACCATCCGCGAATTCAGCGACGATCTCGCTGACGCCTTCTACGAGATCAACGCCGAGTGGATCACGACCATGTATCGGCTCGAGGCGGCCGACCTCGAACTGATGGAAAACCCGCGCCAGAAGATTGTTGCGCCCGGCGGCGCCATCCTCTTCGTCGAGGCCCCGGGCCTTGGCGTGATCGGAACTTGCGCGCTGAAGAAGACTGGCGAAGGCGCCTTCGAGCTCATCAAGATGGGCGTGCGCGCCTCGGCTCGTGGCCTCAAGGTCGGCGAGTTCCTGCTGGTGGCGACGATCGCGCGGGCCAGCGCTCTCGGGGCCGAGACGCTCTACCTGCTCAGCAACAAGAAGAGCGAGGCCGCCATTCACCTCTACGAGAAGCTGGGCTTTGTCCACGATGAGGAGATCATGGCGCGCTACGGGGCCGCCTACGAGCGCTGCGACGTAGCGATGCGTTACCGGGGCTGAGGCTCGGCGACTTGGCAATCGGCGCGGTCGTCGCTATGTGCGGCGCGTTCCCGACAACCATCCATTTCCGCCGCCGGAGGGCGCATGGCCGCGCAATACATCTTTCAGATGCAGGGTCTGTCGAAGACCTATCCCGGCGGCAAGAAGGTGTTCGAGAACATCTGGCTGTCGTTCTACCCCGACGCCAAGATCGGCGTGGTCGGCGTCAACGGCTCGGGCAAGTCGACCCTGCTCAAGATCATGGCCGGGCTCGACACCGAGTTCAACGGCGAGGCGCGCCCGGCCGACGGCGTGCGCCGGGGCTACCTGGAGCAGGAACCCCATCTCGATCCGGCGCTCGATGTCTGGGGCAACGTCATCGCCTGGTGCGAGGAGAAGAAGGTTTTCGACGCCTACAACGCCGTGGCGACCAAGCTCGGCGAAGACTACTCCGACGCGCTGATGGAGGAGATGACCACCCTCCAGGAGAAGATCGACACCGGTGATCTCTGGGACATCGACTCGCGCATCGAGATGGCCATGGACGCCCTTCGCTGCCCACCTGACGATTCCGAGGTGACCAAGCTCTCGGGCGGCGAGCGGCGGCGCGTGGCGCTGGCCCGCCTGCTACTCTCAAAGCCCGACATGCTGCTGCTGGACGAACCCACCAACCACCTCGACGCCGAGTCGGTGGCTTGGCTCCAGCACCACCTGGAAGCCTTCCCGGGCTGCGTCATCCTGGTGACCCACGACCGCTACTTCCTCGACCAGGTGACCAAGTGGACCCTCGAGCTCGATCGCGGCCGCGGCATTCCCTACGAGGGAAACTACTCGACCTGGCTGGAGCAGAAGGAAAAGCGCGTCCGCCAGGAACAGAGCGAGAGCGAGTCGCGTCAGCGCGCCATGGCCCGCGAGTTGGAGTGGGTGCGGTCCTCGGCCAAAGCCCGGCAGGCCAAGTCCAAGGCGCGTCTGGCCGCCTATGAGCGGATGGCCACCGAACAGGAACGCGAGAAGCAGTCGTTCGCCACCATCCAGATCCCGCCCGGCCCGCGCCTGGGCAATGTGGTCATCGAGGTCGACCAGCTTGAGAAGGCGTTCGGCGACCGGGTGCTCTTCGAGGGCCTGTCGTTCAAGCTGCCCCCCAACGGCATCGTTGGGGTGATCGGACCGAACGGGGCCGGCAAGTCGACACTCTTCAAGCTGATCACCGGCGAGGAGAAGCCGGACGCCGGCCGGGTTCGCCTTGGCGACACGGTCAAGCTCGCCTACGTCGATCAGAGCCGCGATGCGCTAAATCCGAACGACACGGTCTGGCAGGCCATTTCCGGCGGCCTCGACATCATCAAGGTCGGCAATCGCGAGATCGTCAGCCGCTCGTACGTCGGTTCGTTCAACTTCAAGGGCGGCGACCAGCAGAAGAAGGTCGGCCTGCTCTCGGGCGGCGAGCGCAACCGCGTGCACCTGGCCAAGACGTTGACCGCCGGCGGCAACGTCATTCTGCTCGACGAGCCCACCAACGACCTCGACATCGAGACGCTGCAGAACCTCGAAGAGGCGTTGGAGGACTTCGCTGGCTGCGCGGTGGTGATCAGCCACGACCGCTGGTTCCTTGATCGCCTGTGCACCCACATTCTGGCCTTCGAGGGCGACAGCCACGTGGAGTGGTTCGAGGGCAACTTCGAGGCTTACGAGGAAGACAAGAAGCGCCGCCTCGGTTCAGAGTCGCTGATTCCGCACCGGATCAAGTTCCACAAGTTTCACCGCTGAAGTCGGCCGGGAACGTCGCCTTAACGCGCTTGGCTGGCCCGGGCGCGGGCCAATCGGCCCGAGCGATCGGCCGGCTCGGCGTCCAGCACCTCGGCCAGGGCTGAGCGCACATCGGCGGCCCGGCCCGGATCGACGAGTTTCGCCCCGGCGGGCGTCACCACGTAGAAGCTGTCGACCGCCCGCTCTCCGTAGCCGTCGATGTGCGCCGACTGGATCGAGAGATCCGCGTCAGCGAGGGTGCGTGCCAAGGCTTCCAGCAGGCCTGGCCGGTCGCGGCCTGATGCCTCGATCACCGTGGCGTCGTCCGAGGCCTCGTTGTCGATGGCCACGATCGGCGGAATGTTGAACGGTGAGGGCCGGGACGCCAGGTTGGTTTTCGGGGGCTCCGGGGCCTCCGGTTCGCCACAGCCGGCCCGCTCCAGGCTCCGCAGCAGGCGCTCGAGCGCGCGGGGGTTTTCCTTGCCGAATGGCTCGCCGGCGGTGGTCTGGACAAAGAATACGTCCAACGCTTCGCCGCCGGTCGAGGTGAATATCCGAGCGCCGACGACGTTGCCGCCGGCTTGCGCAATGGCCAAGGCGAGATCGGCGAACAGGGCCCGCCGGTCCAGGGCCGCGACGACGATCTCGGTGGCGTTCCGGCCCGCTCTCACCTCGCCCTGAGCGGCGGCGCCTTGTCCGGCCCGGGCCCGGGCGGCCAGACGGGCGTGCGAGGCCTGCTCCTGCGTCGAGAAAGCGATGAAATAAGCGTCCTCCATCGCGCTGGCCCAGGCCTTGGCGTCCGGATCGGCGCCCGCCAGCTCGACCCGCGCGTCATAGGCGAGCGCCTCCTGCCGCCGGCGCACAAGGCCTGCGGCGTCCGATAGCCGACCGCCGCGGAAGGTCGCCTCCACGGCGTTGTAGAGCTCGCGCAGCAGCTGCCCCTTCCAGCCATTCCAGACGCCGGGCCCAACGGCGCGGATGTCCGCCACCGTGAGCACCAGCAACATGCGCAAGCGCTCGGGGCTTTCCACCAGACGGGCGAAAGCGGCCACCGTAGCCGGGTCGGTGACGTCGCGCTTCTGGGCGTAGTCGCTCATCTGCAAGTGGTGCTCCACCAGCCAGGCGATGAGGTCGATGCGTGGCCTGGACAGGCCGAGCCGCTCACAGGCCGACCGGGCGCCGCGCGCGCCGGCGACCTCCTGTCCGCCGTGGCCACCCTTGCCCACGTCATGCAGCAACATGGCCAGGAACAGGGCCTCGTGGTCCTCGATCAACGGCATGACAGCGTCGGAAAGCGGCGCCAGGTCGGCCAGGCGATGGGCGCCGATGTCGTTGATGATCCCTACCGCCCGCAGTGTGTGCTCGTCGACGGTGTAGGAGTGGTACATGTTGAACTGCATCTGGGCGACTACTCGCCCGAATTCCGGGATGTAGCGGCCGAGCACGCCGGCCTCGTTCATCAGCTCGAGCGTCCGGCGCGGCTTCCTGCCGGTGAGGATATCGAGGAAAACGCGCGCCGCGGCCGGGTCGCGCCGAATCCTGGAGGTGATCAGACCCAGGCGCCGGGTCGCAGCGGTAAAAGCGTCCGGATGCAGGTCGAGGTCGTGAGCGTCGGCGATCCGGAAGAGGCGAAGGAGGTTGACCGGGTCGGCGTCAAACACCTCGGGACCGACGACGCCCAGTCGCCCGCCCTCCTGCACGAACCCGGGTTCGACCGGCGCCGGCTTGCGTCCGCGGGCCGGCAAGAAGCGCAGCAGACCGCGCGGCTCCTGCTTCAAATGCTCGGCTTCCAGCTTGGCGGAGAAGGCGCGCGTCAGCGTTCCCACCTCCTTGGCGATGAGGAAGTAGCGGCGCATGAACCGCTCGACCGCCGGGGTATTGTCGCCGTCACGCCGCGGGCGGTCGTGGTAGCCCATGCGGCTGGCGATCTCGGGCTGGACATCGAAGGTCAGCCGCTCTTCCGGCCGGCCGGTGGCGAAGTGCAGGTGGGCGCGCACAGCCTCCAGAAAGTCGAAGGCGCGCAGGAACACTCTCACCTCGCGGCCATCGAACATGTCGAGCTTCAGCACTTCCTCGACGCTGTCGGTGGGGTGCAGGTATTGGGCGATCCAGAACAGGGTGTGCAGGTCGCGCAGTCCGCCCTTGCCTTCTTTGACATTGGGTTCGACCAGGAAGCGGCTGGCGCCGACACGGGCGTGGCGCTCGTCCCGTTCCTTAAGCTTGGCGGCCACGAAGGCCGCACCCGTTCCCTTGACCACCTCGTCGCGGAAGCGCCGCACCAGATCCGCCGCGAGGGCTTCGTCGCCGGTCAGACGGCGCGCCTCCAGAAGCGAGGTGCGCACGGTGACGTCCTCGCGGGCGATCTTGATGCAGTCGTTGACGGTGCGCGAGGCGTGGCCGACTTTGAAGCCCAGGTCCCAGAGCGCGTAGAGCATGAACTCGATCACGCTCTCGATGTGCGGCGTCTGCTTGTAGGGACGCACGAACAGCAGATCGAGGTCGGAAAACGGGGCCAGCGCGCCGCGGCCGTAGCCGCCCACCGCCATTAGCGCCATGCGCTCGCCCTCGGTGGGGTTGCGGGCGCGGAAGACGTGCACCGTGGTGAAGTCGTAGAGGCAGCGCACCACCTCGTCGGTTACAGCCGCTAGCAGGCGCGCGGTCTCTACGCCCCCGGCTCCGCTCTCAAGCCGTTCCTTGGCGATCATCCGGCCGCGGAAGAGCGCGCCCTTCAGGATTTCGATCGCCCGCCGGCGCTGCTCGGCGGGATCACCCTCGACGTCCAACGCCGCAGCCGAGAGCTGGGCGCGCAGGCGGACGCCGTCGACGACGTGCTCCAGTCGGGTCGGTTTCAGGCGCGGCGGCATTGGGGGGAATATAAGGGAGTAGATGCGATGAGTCCGGCGCTGCTAGAGCATTCCCTTCAGCCGGTAGAGCGCGTCCATGGCCTCGCGCGGGCTCATGCCGTCGAGATCGAGGGCGGCCAGCGCCCGTTCCGCCTCGCTGGGGCCGGTGAACGGCGGCGCATCCGGCTCGGCGGCGGCGAAGAGCGGCAGCTCGCCGAGGCCGGCGTGGGAGACGCTCTCGGTCTCCAGCCGCTCCAGCACGTCGCGGGCGCGAGCCACCACGGCCGGCGGCACGCCCGCAAGCTTGGCCACCTGCACCCCGTAGGAGCGATCGGCCGGGCCGGCGCCGGCTTCGTGCAGGAAGACCAGATCGCCGTTCCACTCCTTGGCCTTGAGCGAGAGGTTGGCGACGTGGGCCAGCCGTTCCTCGAGCTGAGCGAGCTCGTGATAGTGGGTGGCGAAGAGCGCCCGACAGCGATTCACGTCATGCAGCGCCTCGGCGCAGGCCCAGGCGATGGCGAGGCCATCCCAGGTGGCGGTGCCGCGGCCAATCTCGTCCAGGATGACGAACGAGCGGCCGGTCGCCTGGGTGAGGATGGCGGCCGTTTCGACCATCTCGGCCATGAAGGTGGAGCGGCCGCGCGCCAGATCGTCGCCGGCCCCGACGCGGCTGAAAAGGCGGTCGACGACCCCGAGACGCAGCGAGCGCGCCGGCACGAACGCGCCGGCCTGGGCGAGAATGGCCAAGAGCGCATTCTGGCGCAGGAAGGTCGATTTGCCGGCCATGTTCGGCCCGGTGACGATCGCAAGGCGTGACGCGGCCTCGCCGGCCCCGTCGAGCGCGCAGTCGTTGGGGGTGAAGGCTTCGCCAGCTCGCCGCACCGCCGCCTCGACGACGGGATGGCGCGCGCCCCTGGCCTCGAACACGAGGTCGCCGTCGATTTGCGGCCGGACTGCGTCAGCCTCTTTCGCCCACTCCGCCAGCGCCGCAGC
>JBEKQJ010000027.1:0-18918 GCA_049519835.1 Caulobacteraceae bacterium
CGCAACGCCTCCAGCAGCACCGTAAACGCCGGGGTCGGTTGGCGGCGGCTGGGGTAGTAGAGGTGATATCCTGGGAACGGCGGGCACCAGTCCTCGAGCAGACGAACCAGCTGGCCCTTCGCCAGCGCCTCCAGCACATGGTCCTCGGGCAGGAAGCCGACGCCGAAGCCGGCCTCGGCCGCGCTCAAGATCATGCGGGCGCTGTTGAACGCCAGCCGCCCCTCGACCCGCACATTCAGCGCCCGGCCGTCCTTCTCGAACTCCCAGGCGTAGAACCCGCCCAGGGTCGGCAGGCGCAGGTTGATGCAGTCGTGGCGCGCCAGGTCGTGCGGCGAGGCTGGGACGGCCCGGTCGGCCAGGTAACTCGCCGCGGCCACCGCCGCCATGCGCATCTCCGGCCCGATGCGCACGGCGATCATGTCTTTCTCCACCTGCTCGCCCAGCCGGACGCCGGCGTCAAAGCGCTCGGCGACGATGTCGGTGAAGCCGGCCTCCAGGCTCAGTTCGAGCTTGATGTCGGGATAGCCCGGCAGCAGCCTTTGCATCGCCGGCCACAGGATCGTCTCGGCGGCGTGTTCGGACGAGGTGATGCGGATCGTGCCGGCCGGCTTGTCGCGCAACTCGCCAATCGCCGCCAACTCAGCCTCGATCTCCTCCAACCGCGGCCCGATGGTCAGCATCAGCCGCTCGCCCGCCTCGGTCGGGGCGACGCTGCGCGTCGTGCGCGTGAGAAGGCGCACGCCCAGCCGAGCCTCGAGGTTGCGCAAGGTCTGGCTCAGCGCCGACTGCGAGACGCCGAGCTGGGCCGCCGCCCGCGTGAAGCTGCGCTCGCGCGCGACCGCCAGGAAGGCGTTGAGATCGGAGACGTTGTCTCGCCGCATTATGAAGCCAAGCTTATTAGCTCATGCGCATTATCGCGCCTAGTTGGATAAGAGCTACGGGACTAAATCAGCGCGGTCGCCAAAAAAGGAGCCGGTCATGGAACTGAAGCGCGCGGGTTCGCAACCTTCGATCGAAGGGCCGGCCGCCTGGTTCACTGGCCGGGTGCGCATCGATCCGCTCAACACCGCCCCGGCCCCGGCTCGGGTCGCCTGCGCCAGCGTCACCTTCGAGCCGGGCGCTCGCACGGCTTGGCACAGCCATCCACTGGGCCAGACCCTGATCGTCACCGCCGGCTGCGGTTGGACGCAGTGCGAGGGCGAACCCATCGCCGAGATTCGCGCCGGCGACGTGGTCTGGTGCCCACCCGGCCATCGCCACTGGCACGGCGCCACGCCGACCACCGCCATGACCCATATCGCCATCCAGGAGGCGCTCGACGGCAAGGTCATCGACTGGATGGAGCACGTCCCAGACGAAATCTACCTCGCCGGCCCCAGGAGGTCACAATGAGCAAGGTTTGGTTTGTCACCGGCGCCGGCAGCGGCATCGGCGCGGCGGTCACGAGCGCGGCGCTGAAGGCTGGCGACCGTGTCGTCGCGACGGGTCGCAACCTCGACAGGGTACGCGCCGTCCACGGCGCGGCCGCGAGCGAGAACATCGACTTCGTCCAACTCGACGTGGCTGACGCATCCCAGGCGCAAGCCGCCGTCGACGCCGCCGTAGCCCGTTTCGGGCGGATCGATGTCCTGGTCAACAACGCCGGTTACAGCATCCTTGGCAACTTCGAGGCGATCACCTCGGCGGAGTTCGAACAGCAGATCGCCACCAACTTCTACGGCGTCGCGCACCTGATGCGCGCGGCCCTTCCCGTCATGCGCCACCAGCGATCGGGCTACATCATCAACATAAGCTCCGTGGCCGGGGTCGTTGGCCAGAAGCATTGTTCGGCCTACGGAGCCAGCAAGTTTGCCGTCGAGGGACTCTCCCTGGCGGTCGCCGAAGAAGTCGCCCAGTTCGGGATCAACATCACGGTGGTCGAGCCCGGATTCTTCCGGACAGATCTCCTGGCGCCCAGCAACGTCCGTTGGGCGACCCGCAAGATCGACGACTACGCCGAGGAAGGCAGCCCAGAAGCCATGTGGGGCGGCTACGACGGCGCGCAGACTGGCGACCCGTCGAAGCTCGGCGAGGCGCTGGTCGAACTCGCCGGCCGCAAAACCCCGCCGAAGGTGTTCGTGGCCGGCAGCGATGCAATGGCGATGGTCGCCCCAGCTATCGAGGCTCGGCTCACGGAGATGCGCGCCGATGAGGCGCTGTCCCGATCCACCGATGGCGCGTTCCAACCAGCCTGAGCCGTCCGCCCGCCCAGGCTCGACCTGCTCACCCCATTCTGGAGACACGACAATGCAAAAGCGCAAACTCGGAACCAGCGGCCTGGAGGTCTCGGCCATCGGACTCGGCTGCATGGGCCTCAGCTTCGGCCTCGGCCCGGCCACCGACCGCCATGAGGCGATCGCCCTGATCCGCGCCGCCTTCGAGCGCGGCGTCACCTTCTTCGACACCGCCGAATCCTACGGCCCCTTCGTCAACGAGGAGGTGGTCGGCGAGGCGCTGGAGCCTTTCCGCGACCAGGTGGTCATCGCTACCAAGTTCGGCTTTCCGGGCGGCGTATTCACCGCCGGCCTCGACAGCCGGCCGGAAAACATCCGCGCCGTGGCCGACGCCTCGCTGAAGCGCCTGCGCACCGACCGCATCGACCTCTTCTACCAGCACCGGGTCGACCCCAAGACGCCGATCGAAGACGTGGCGGGCGCCGTCGCCGAGCTCGTCGCGGCGGGCAAGGTCAAGCACTTCGGCATGTCCGAAGCCGGCGCCTCGACCATCCGCCGCGCCAACGCCGTCCATCCGGTCACTGCCCTGCAGAGCGAATATTCGCTGTGGTGGCGCGAGCCGGAGGCTGAGATCCTGCCGCTCTGCGAAGAGCTCGGCATCGGCTTCGTGCCGTTCAGCCCGCTCGGCAAGGGCTTCCTGACCGGCGCGATCAACGCCGACACCAAGTTCGCGGCCAACGACTTCCGCAACATCGTGCCGCGGTTCAGCGAAGAGGCGCGGCGCGCCAACCAGGCGCTCGTCGACGTCGTCGGCCGCCTCGCCGCCCGCCTCGGCGCTACCCCGGCCCAGGTCGCCCTGGCCTGGCTGCTGGCGCAAAAGCCGTGGATCGCCCCGATCCCCGGCACGACCAAGCTCCACCGCCTGGAGGAGAACGTCGGCGCCGCGGCGATCACCCTCTCGCCCGCCGACCTCGCCGCCATCGAAGACGCGGTCTGCGCCGTCGAAGTGCATGGCGAGCGCTACCCCGCCCAAATGGCGACGCTGGTTCAGCGGTAGCCAACCCTCTCCCTCGAGGGAGAGGTGATCCCTAGCCGACTCACTCGGGCTCGCCGTAAACATCGCTCATGGGAAAAGCGTTCGCGGCCGCCCCCCTGCTGCTGCTGCCGGCGGCGGCCTACAACATCCTCGTCTTGGCGCTCGGCGGCTTCGCCTCGCCGGACGCTGCTGCGCGCATCGCCGACCGCCTGTTCGAGCTGCCGGCCGCCTCCGGCGGCGTCTGGGAGGTCAGCTACGCCGACCTGCTGCTGGCCGGCGCCCTGATCGTGATGTTCGTCGAGCTGATCAAGTCGACCCACAGCAGGCGCGTCGCCCTGATCAACCACATCCTCTCGATCGCCCTCTTCGTCGCCTGCCTGGCCGAGCTGCTGCTAGTCCCGGCCTGCGCCACCTCGACCTTCTTCCTGATCGCTCTGATGGTGCTGCTCGACGTGCTCGCCGGCTTCATCCTCGGCGTCTCGACCCGCGGTCCGGCCCCGGAGGCAAAGCCGAAGCGTTGACGGAATAGTATCAATATGCAATTATTTCGGCTCCATTGCCACTGGAAGCCGGCATAATGCAATTTTCGCGCGAAACCTTGGCTCGCCGTGCGACGGTTTCGGCGCGCCACGCCACGCCGCCTATTGCCGGCAAAACCGGCGGCGCCACCGTTAATAACGGTGATTTACGGTAATGTCGGCGTCAGGCCCCCAGCGACTCCGGGCTGGCGCGATAGAGATCGACCGAGCCCTGGGTCACCGCCTGGGCGAGACCCGGCGCCTGGGCAAGAACCTGGTGGGCGAAGACCCGCGCCAGACCGATGCGCGTTTTCCAGTAGGCGGTGTCGCCCTCGCCGGCGGCGATCTTCTGCGAGGCGATGAGGGCTTGCTTGCCGAGCATCCAGCCGCCGATCACGTCGCCCATCAGCTTGAGGTAGGGCGTCGCCCCGGCCAGGGCGTCCGGCTGCGCGTGGCCGCGGCGCTCGATCAGCCAGCCGGTCGCCGCCTGCGCCGCCGCCAGGCCGGCCTCCAGATGCGTCCCGACGCTGTGCAGCCAGCCGTCCTCGGCGCTCTTGAGCTCGGCCGCCGTCGGCACGATGTCGCTGACCAGCTCGCGCACGGCGGCGCCCTTGCCGAGCGCCAGCTTGCGACCCATCAGGTCGATGGCCTGGATGCCGTTGGCGCCCTCGTAGATCGGCAGGATGCGGGCGTCGCGATAGTGCTGGGCGGCGCCGGTCTCCTCGATGAAGCCCATGCCGCCGTGCACCTGCAGGCAGGTCGAGGCCGCCTCGACGGCCATGTCGGTCGACCAGGCCTTGGCGATCGGGGTCAGCAGCTCTTCGCGCAGACGGGCGGCGTCGCGATCGACCGGGTTGCCGGCCAGGTTGGCGACGTCGGCGGCGACGGCGGTGGCGAGGCAAATGGCACGCGCCGCCTCGATCTTGGCCTTGGTCAGCATCAGGGCGCGGCGGACGTCCGGATGGTCGAAGAGCCGCGAGGGCTGGGCGCCGGTCCAGGCGGAGCGGCCTTGAACCCGTTCGAGCGAATAGGCCAGGGCCTGTTGGTAGGCCCGCTCGGCGAGACCCACGCCCTGCACGCCGACCTGCAGGCGCGCGGCGTTCATCATCACGAACATGTTGGCGAGGCCGGCGTTGGGCGCGCCGACCATCTCGGCCTTGGCGCCTTCGAAGGCCATGACGCAGGTCGGCGAGGCATGGATGCCGAGCTTGTGCTCGATGCTCACCGGCCGCACGTCGAGGGCGGCGCCCAGCGATCCGTCCTCGCGGACCTCGCGCTTGGAGGTGAGGAAGAGGGTCAGGCCGCGCGAGCCGGGCGGCGCATCGGGCAGGCGCGCCAGCACCATGTGGACGATGTTGTCGGCGGCGTCGTGGTCGCCCCACGTGATGAAGATCTTCTGGCCCGTGAGGCGCCAGCCGTCGGCCCCGTCGGGCTCGGCCCGGGTGGTGACGAGGCCGAGGTCCGATCCCGCCTGCGGCTCGGTGAGCTGCATGGTGCCGGTCCACTCGCCGGAGATCATCTTGGGCAGGTAGAGCGCCTTCTGGCGCTCCGTGCCGTGCCGGTGGAGGGCTTCGATCGCCGCCAGGGTCAGCATAGGGCAGAGCCCGAAGGCCATGTTGGCGCTCTGGATCATCTCGAAGACGGCGATCTCCAGCGCTTTGGGCAGGCCCTGGCCGCCGAAGTCCGGGTCAGCGGAGAGGCCGTTCCAGCCGCCGCTGGCGAACTCGCGGTAGGCGGCGGCGAAGCCCGGCGCGGCGCGCACCGCGCCGTTCTCGAAGCTGGCCCCGGCGATGTCGCCCGGCCGGTTGAGGGGCGCGAGCACGTCGGCGGCCAGCGCCCCAGCCCCTTCCAGCACCGCTGTCACCGTCTCGGCGTCGACCTCCGGAAAGTGCTTGGCGAGGGTGCCGAAACCCGCGCTCTCGAGAGCGAAGCGAAGATCGCGCACCGGGGCTTTGAAGGTCATCTGGCGGGCTCCTCGCTGGACGGAGGGCTATTTAGCCCATATCGCCGCCGGGTCTATTGTCCGCCGCTCACGCGAGGCTCCGCTATGCGCCCAGCCATGCTCGCGCTCGTCCTCCTCGCCCTGCCGGCGGCGGCGCTCGCCGCCTCGACCAATCCCGCCGACATCCCGGCCGGCCACTATCGCCTCGACCCGGCTCACACCACCATCATGGCCAGGGTGCGACACCTCGGCGTCTCCAACTACGTGGTCCGCTTCGACCGGGTGGAAGGCGACTTCACCTTCGATCCCGCCCATCCCGAAGCGACCAAGCTTCAGGCCAGCGTCGACACCACCAGCCTCGATGTCGGCGCCGACTACAGCCGCAAGTTCGCCGACGAGTTCCTGAACGCCAAGGCGTTCACCCAGGCGACCTTCGTCGCCAGCGCGCTGACCCCGGCGGCCGATGGCAAGACTGCCGCCCTGACCGGCGATCTCACCTTGATGGGAGTCACCAAGCCGGTGACCTTCGACGTCACCTTCGTCGGCGTCGCCCACGGCGTGCCGTTTGGGACCCTGGCCGGCTTCTCTGCCAAGACCACCATCCGCCGCTCCGACTTCGGCTCGAAGTACGTCCTGGCCTTCGTTGGCGACGCGGTGGATCTCGACATCGAGGCGGAGTTCGACCGCAAATAGGAATATATCCGCAGCCGCCACGGTCTTAAGCGCCGAGGGGCCGGCGAAATCTGGAGGCGCAGCATGGCGGATGTCCGCCGCTACAATACCGTGGCCATGAGCCTGCACTGGCTGATCGCCGCCCTGATCCTGACCAACATCGGTCTGGCCTGGTACTTCAACACCTTGCATGGCCTCGCCAAGACGCCGCCGCTGCAGATCCACAAGTCGATCGGGATGACCGTACTCGTCCTCTCGCTCGCCCGCCTGGCCTGGCGCTTCATCTCGCCGCCGCCGCCGCTGCCGGCGTCGATGCCGGCCTGGGAGCGCTGGGCCGCTCACACCGTCCACGCCCTGCTTTACCTGATCATGATCGGCATGCCGCTGACCGGCTGGGCGATGAGTTCGGCCAGCAAGCTGATCCAGGTCTATCCGATCACCTGGTTCGGCCTCTTCCACATCCCCGCCATCGGCCCGCTTACCACCCTGCCGGCCGACCAGATGAAGAGCGCCCACCACCTTTACCAAGGCATGCACCACCTCGGCGCCAAGCTCGCCTACGTGCTGATCGCCGGCCACGTGCTGGCCGCCCTGCGCCATCAGTTCGTCAAGAACGACCGTGTGCTCTGGCGCATGGTCCCAGGGAGACCCGCATGAGAACCCTCATCCTTGCCACCTGCCTCGTCGCCGGCCCCGCCCTCGCCGCACCGCCGCCGGCCTGGATCGTCGACAAGGCGCACTCGGCCGTCCACTTCTCGTCGAGCTTCAACGGCGCGGCCTTCACCGGCGCCTTTTCCCGCTGGAGCGCGGACATCCGCTTCGACCCCGCCAACCTCGCCGCCTCGCAGGTGACCGCCGTCATCGACGTCGCCTCGGCCGCCACCGGCGACGCCGACCGCGATCAAGCCCTGCCCGCCGACGACTTTCTGGCCGCCGGCAAGTTTCCCCGCGCCACCTTCGTCGCCCACGCGTTCAAGGCCCTGGGTCCCGGCCGCTACCTGGCGATCGGTCAGCTTTCCCTGCGCGGTGTGACCAAGCCGCTCAACCTGCCGTTCACGCTGAAGATCGCCGGGAGCAAGGCGACGATGGCCGCGTCGGTCCCCCTCGATCGCCTGGCGTTCGGCGTCGGCCAGAACGAATGGCGCAAGACCGACGCGATTCCGGCCGCGGTCACCGTCGCCATCGCCGTCAACGCCGATCGCCGCTGACGTGGCCAGCCCAGCCGAGGCCGCCGCGGCGCTAAGCCAGGGCGCCCTGGTCATCCTGCCCACCGAGACGGTCTATGGGCTGGCCGCCGACGCCGCCAACGGCGAGGCCGTGGCGCGGATTTTCGCCGCCAAGGGCCGGCCGCGCTTCAATCCCCTGATCGCCCACGTCGCCGACCTTGAGGCGGCCAAGGCGATCGCCGATTTCGACGAACGCGCCCTGGCGCTCGGCGGCGGCTTCTGGCCAGGCCCTTTGACCATCGTCGCGCCGTTCAAGGCTGGGATCAGCGACCTGGCGCGAGCCGGGCTGGACAGCGTCGCGGTGCGCGTCCCCGCCCATCCCCTGGCGCGAGCGGTGCTGGCGGCGTTCGGCGGACCGGTGGCGGCGCCCTCGGCCAATCGCTCGGGGCGGCCGAGCCCGACGACCTTCGAAGCCGCGCTCGAGGAGACCGGAGCGGCGGCGGCCGTGGCGCTGGACGGCGGACCTTGCGACGTCGGCCTGGAATCGACCGTCGTCTCCCTGCTCGACGGCCCGCCGCGCCTGCTGCGGCCGGGCGCGGTGACCCGCAATCAGATCGAAGCCCTGATTGGGTCTCTGGCTGAAGCGGACGGGGAGGACGCTCATCGCTCGCCCGGCCGCCTCGCCCGCCACTACGCGCCGGCCGCGCCACTGCGTCTTGACGCCACCGAGGCCCGACCAGGCGAGGTCTTCATCGGCTTCGGCTGCGTCGGCCCGGCCGAATTCAACCTGAGCCAGCGGGGCGATCTGGCCGAGGCCGCCGCGCGGCTGTTCGGCCGCCTGCGCGAAGCCGACGCCCAGGCGCCGGTCGCCATCGCCGTCGCCAGCGTTCCCGATGAGGGACTCGGCGAGGCGATCAACGACCGGCTGCGGCGCGCCGCCGGCTTCGTGGGATAGATGGTTTCCGTGGTCGCTCCCTCCCAGACCTTCCTCGATCAGCTGAAAGCCGCGCTCGGCGAGGGTGGCTGGAGCGACGATCCGGCCCGCCTGGCGCCGCATCTCATCGAGTGGCGCGACCGCTGGAGCGGGACGACGCCACTGCTCGCCCTGCCGCGGACGGCGGAGGTGGTCGCCGAGGTCGTGCGACTCTGCGCCGCCGCCGGCGTGGCGATCACGCCCCAGGGCGGCAACACCGGCCTGGTCGGCGGTCAGATTCCCCAGGGCGAGATCCTGCTTTCCACCCGGCGACTCACCGCCGTCCGCGAGGTCGATGTCACCGACGACGTCATCGTGGTTGAGTCTGGACTGACGCTCGCCGCTTTGCACGAAGCCGCCGCAGCGGCCGGCCGGCATTTTCCGCTCAGCCTCGCCTCGGAGGGCTCGGCGACGGTCGGGGGGCTGATCTCGACCAACGCCGGTGGCACGGCCGTGCTGCGCTACGGGACCATGCGGCCGCTGGTGCTCGGCCTGGAGGCGGTGCTGCCGGACGGCACGCTGTGGAACGGCTTGAAGCGCCTGCGCAAGGACAACACCGGCTATGACCTGAAGCAGCTGCTGATCGGGGCTGAAGGCACGCTCGGCGTTGTCACTGCCGCCGCCCTGAAGCTTTTCCCGATCCTGCCGTCACGCGCCACGGCCCTGGTTCGCCTCGCCGATCCCCGGGCGGCCATGGATCTGCTGGTGCTCGCCAAGGAGAGGACCGGCGGCGCGGTGGAGGCCTTCGAGCTGATCTGCCCGCTCGGCATGGAGCTGGCGCTCGCGCACATCCCTGGCGCGCGCGCGCCGTTCGCTGTTGGCGAGGCGTGGACAGTGCTGATCGAGCTCGCCGAGGCGCGGGCCGGCGCGGCTGAGGCGGCGCTGGAGGGCTTGCTGGCCGAGGCGCTCGACACTGGCCTCGCCTCCGACGCCGCCGTCGCCCAGAATGAGACTCAGGCCAGGGCGTTTTGGGCCCTGCGCGAGAACCAGTCCGCCGCCCAGAAGCGTGAGGGTCCGGCCTGGAAGCACGACGTCGCCGTGCCGGTCTCCCGGGTGGCCGACTTCATCGCCGAGGCCTCGCGGGCGCTGCAGGACCGCTTCCCAGGGGTGCGGATCGACGCTTTTGGCCATGTCGGCGATGGCAACATTCACTACGACGTTCTCGCGCCGGCCGGCGCCGACGCCGCCCACCAGGCCGTTCACGCCGCTGCCCGCGACGAGGGCGCCCGCGTCGTCCACGACATCGTCGCGTCCATGGCCGGCTCGATCAGCGCCGAGCATGGCCTCGGCGCCATGAAGACGGCCGAGGCGCTGCGCTACAAGGATCCGGCCGAGGTCGCGGCCCTGCGCGCCATCCGCGCGGCGCTCGATCCGCGGCGGATCATGAACCCGCGCGTGCTGTTCTAACGTGAAGGTAGACTTTACAGTTTACCTTCATAAGGCTAATTGCCCCGCATGGCTAAACCAACCAGCGCCTCCACACGCTCGTCGGCTGTCGCCCTGGCGCAGGAGCTTCGCGGCTTCGTCAGCAAGCTGAAGCGCCGGCTGCGCGACCAGGACGACATCGGCGACCTCACCCCGTCCCAGACGGCGGTGCTGCTTTGTCTGGAGAGCGAAGGGTCCGCCACCACCTCCGGGCTCGCCAGGGCGGAGGGCATCCGGCCGCAATCCATGGGGGCCGTCGTTGCGGCGCTCGAGGCTGCAGGGCTGGTGATCGGCGCGCCCGACCCGGCCGACGGGCGCCAGACCCTGCTGTCGCTCACCGACGACTGCCGGCGCTGGCTGACGGAAGGCCGCGCCGCCCGCCAGGACTGGCTGACGCGCACCATCGAGGCCCGGCTGTCGACATCCGAGCAAGACCAGCTCGCCGCGGCGATGCCGCTGCTTCAGCGCCTTGTCGCCGAGTGATCCAGATCGCCTCAATTCGCCCAAGGAGCACCCGTGCCGCTGACCGCCCTTGACCCGAATGCCGCCCTGATCGTCGTCGACCTGCAGAAAGGCCTCGCCGGCGTCGCGCCGACGTTCGGTGAGGTCGTAACGCGGGCGCGCCTGTTGGCGGACGCATTCCGGTCGCGCCACCTGCCGGTCGTGCTCGTCACCGTCGATGGGATGGCGCCGGGCAGGACCGAACAGCCCAGCCGGCATACGGGCGCCTTCCCGCCCGGTTTCGCCGACGTCGTCGCCGAGCTCGACCCGCAACCCGGCGATATCCGGGTGACCAAGCGGACCTGGGGCGCGTTCGCGACGACCGACCTCGAACGGCGACTGAAAGATCTGGGCGTCACCCAGGTCGTTGTCGCCGGCGTCGCGACCGGGACCGGCGTCGAGGCGACGGCTCGCCAGGCCTACGAGGCGGGGTTCAACGTAACGCTCGCGACCGACGCCATGACCGACCCCCGCGCCGGCGCCCACGATCACAGCCTCGCCAACGTCTTTCCGAGACTGGGCGAGACCGGAACCACCGACGACATCCTCACCCTGCTCGAAGGACGCGCCTGACATGCACCCCCTGCACCTGCTGTCCTACTTCTTCGGCGGCGCGTTTCTGATGAACGCCGTCCCGCACCTCGCCAGCGGCGCCATGGGCCGCAGGTTCCCCAGTCCGTTCGCCAAGCCGCCGGGCAAGGGGATGTCCTCGGCGCTCGTCAACATGCTCTGGGGCTTGGGCAATCTCGTCGTCGCCTACCTGCTCCTGTGCCAGATCGGCCGCTTCGACCTCCGGGACCTGCTGCAGGTCGCCGTCCTCGCCCTCGGCATGCTGCTGCTCGGCCTGGTCCACGCCCTGTATTTCGGGGCCTTGAACGGCGGCGACGGCCCGCACCTGGCTTGAGCGCCTGGCATGCGGGGGCCTTCCGCTCGCTGAGGCGCCACAACTACCGCCTTTGGGCGGGCGGCGCGCTGGTCTCCAACGTTGGCACTTGGGTGCAGCGGACGGCGCAGGACTGGCTGGTGCTGACGGTGCTGACCCACCGCAGCGCTTCGACGCTGGGCCTCGTCATGGCCCTGCAGTTCGCGCCGCTGTTCCTGTTGCTACCCTGGACCGGGGCCGCCGCAGACCATTGGGATCGGCGCAAGCTCTTGATCGCCACCCAGGCCAGCATGGGGGTGCTGGCGCTCGTGCTCGGCCTGCTGACGGTGACCGGCGTCGTGCGGCTCTGGCATGTCTACATCTTCGCGTCTCTGTTCGGCTGCGCGGCCGCCTTCGACGCGCCCGTGCGCCAGGTGTTCGTCTCGCAACTGGTCAGCGACGAGGACCTCCACAATGCGGTCTCGCTGAACTCGATGTCATTCAACCTCGGCGGCCTGATCGGGCCGGCGGCGTCAGGCCTCATGATCGCCGCGGTCGGGACAGGTTGGGCGTTTCTGCTCAACGGCGCGTCGTTCCTGGCCGTGGTGACCTCGCTCTTCCTGCTTCGCACAGGCGAGCTTCACGCCTCGGCGCCGGCCAGGCGCACGCGAAGGAGCTTCGCGGAAGGCCTGCGCTATGTCTCGCGCCGCTCCGACCTCATCGTCATCCTGCTGATGCTGTTTCTGGTCGGTACGTTTGGATTCAACTTCCCGATCTTCATTTCGACCATGGCCGTGCGGGTGTTCCACGCCGACGCCCGCGGCTTTGGCGTGCTGTCGTCGCTGATGGCGGTAGGGACGGTGGCCGGCGCCTTGCTGAGCGCGCGAAGCGCGCGGCCGACCCTGACCACGCTCCTCTGGAGCGCCGCTCTGCTCGGCGTCGGCTTCACCCTGGCGGGACTGGCGCCGGGCTACTGGAGCTTTGCGGCCACGCTGGTGGTCATTGGCGTCGCCTGCCTGACCTTCATCAACGCCACCAATGGCCTGATGCAGCTGTCGACCGAGCCCGCTCTGCGCGGCCGAGTCATGGCCCTGCGTGTCGGCATCGGCTTGGGCGGCGCGCCGATCGGCGCGCCGGCCGTCGGCTGGGTCGCCGATCATCTCGGCCCCCGCTGGTCGCTCGGCGTCGGGGCCGCGTCCGGCTTCGCGGCCGCGGCCGTTGCCGTCTACGCATTGGCGCGGGGCCAGACCGGCCCAAGACAAGTCGGCTAGAGATACTCCCTGACATCCACGATGTGGCCCGCCAGCGCCGCCGCGGCGGCCATTTGCGGGCTCATCAGGTGGGTGCGTCCGCCGCGGCCCTGACGGCCCTCGAAGTTGCGGTTCGAGGTCGAGGCGCAGCGCTCGCCTGGCGCCAGGCGGTCGGGATTCATGCCCAGGCACATCGAGCACCCCGGTTCGCGCCAGTCGAAGCCGGCGGCGCGGAACACCTCGTCAAGGCCCTCCGCCTCGGCTTGCTCACGCACCAGGCCGGAGCCCGGCACGACCATCGCTCGCACGTGGGCGGCGACCGTCTGGCCGCGGACGAGATCGGCGGCGGCGCGCAGATCCTCGATCCGGCTGTTGGTGCACGAGCCGATGAACACCCGGTCGATGCGCGCCTCGCCGATCTCCTGGCCGCCCTCCAATCCCATGTAGGCCAGGGCGCGACGGATTTGCGCCGCCTTGGCTTCGGGAAAATCCGCCGGGTCCGGAACCCGGCCGGTCGCCGGCGTGACGTCCTCCGGACTGGTGCCCCAGGTGACCATGGGGGTCAGTTGCGAGACGTCGATTGTCAGTTCGTCGTCGAAGGCCGCGTCCTCATCGCTCTTCAGCGTCCGCCAGTGGCTGAGCGCCATCTCCCAGGCGGCTGCCTTGGGAGCAGACGGCCGGCCCATCAGGTACGCGAAGGTGGTGTCGTCGGGGGCCACCAATCCGGCCCGGGCCCCAGCCTCGATAGTCATGTTGCAGAGGGTCATGCGGCCCTCCATCGACAGCGCCTCGATCGCCTCGCCGGCGTATTCGATCACGCTGCCGGTGCCCCCTGCCGTGCCGATCTTGCCGATCAGGGCCAGGGCGAAGTCTTTGGCCGTGACCCCGGCTTCCGGCTGGCCGACGAATTTGACGCGCATGTTCCTGGATTTGGTCTGGCGCAGTGTCTGGGTGGCCAGGACATGCTCCACCTCGCTGGTGCCGATGCCGTGGGCCAGCGCCCCGAAGGCGCCGTGCGTGGAGGTGTGGGAGTCGCCGCAGACGATGGTCATTCCCGGCTGGGTGCGGCCCTGCTCAGGCCCGATCACGTGGACGATGCCGTTGCGCGGATCGCCCATCGGGAAGAACTCGATCCCGTGTTCGGTTACATTGCGCTCCAGGGTCTGGAGCTGCAGGCGGGCATCCGCATCGACCACGGCCGCAACGCCCAGGCTCTGGCCCTCGGTCGGGGTGTTGTGGTCGGCGACCGCCAGGGTCCTGTCGGGCCGCCGCACGCCGCGGTTCGCGGCCTTGAGGCCGGCGAAAGCCTGCGGGGTCGTCACCTCATGGATCAGATGCAGGTCGATATAGAGGACGGCCTCGCCGCCGGGGTCTCCGGCGACGAGGTGGGCGTCCCAGATCTTGTCATACAGCGTACGTCCCGACATGGCCGGCTACATAGGAGGCCGCCCCCTTGCTCGTCCAGGACTTCGCGGGGATCTGCACCTCGAGATCGGCGAGGGCTTCGGTCATGGCGACATCCAACGGCGTCGATGGGACCTCGCCAAGGAAGGCGCGCAGCTTGGCGTCGTTGAGGCCGATCGCCCTCGTCCACAGGTAGCGCATCTCCAGCATCTCGCGGAACATGGTCACGAACGGCGCCGCGGCGAAGATCACCGGCCAGGGGAACGGCCGGATCGGGATGCGCGCGTCACCGGTGGCGCAGCGGACCGCTTCGCCGAGGGCGTTCGGGCCATCCATCCAGTCGCCCGCGAAGTTGAAGACCTCGTAGTCGGCCAGCTCCGCTTCACGGTCGAGCAGCCGCGCCAGTGTCTCGGCAAGGTCGGGCAAATATGCGAAGGCGTGGCCCTCGCCGGTGCGGTAGACGCCAGTCACCCGGCCATTCTTCCGCGTCGTCAGCCACTGCAGGCCGCTGTTAGGCGCGGCCGGACCGAAGAAGTCACCGGCGCGCAGCACCAGGCCGCGGGCGCCGCACGCCGTGGCCGCGCGCAGCATCTCCTCCATCTCGACCCGCACCTTGCCCTTGCGGGTCACCGGAGCCTGGGGCGCATCCTCGCGGATGTGCCGGCCGGCGTCGGGCGCGTAGTTGTAGACCGTGCCCGGCAGGACGAGGCGCGCGCCCTCGGCGATCGCGGCGTCGATGGAGGCTTGCATCATCGGCAGGGCGAGGCCCCGCCAGTTGCGATATTGCGGTGGGTTGGCGGCATGGACGATGACCTGGAAGCCCTTGGCGGCGCGGGCGACGTCGTCGCGGCTCATGCCGTCGCCGGCGATCCATTCGATCGGCATGTTGGCGCCGACCTTGCGGGCGGCGGCGGCGGGGTCACGCGCAAGTGCCTTCACGGTCCAACCGTGACGGATGAGCGCGCAGGCGGCATGCGCCCCGAACGAACCGGTGGCGCCGATGATCAGAGCGGTGCGGGACATGATGTTCTCCTGTGTCCTGAAGACCAGGCCAACATGCGCGCCGTCGGCGTTATGCGGAATTGTCGTAGTTTGCAGGATTGATATACATTCCTGCATGGCCGAGGCCGACTGGACCCTCTACCGCACCTTCCTGGCGGTGATCGACGCCGGCAGCCTCTCCGGCGCGGCGCGGCGGCTGGGACTGACCCAGCCGACGGTCGGCCGGCAGGTCGAGGCGCTGGAGCAGGCCCTCGGCGGCGAAAACCTGTTCACCCGCTCCCCCGGCGGTCTTGCCCCCACCCGGGCCGCCCGCCTGTTGGAGCCGCATGCCCGCGCCATGGCCGCGGCGGCCGCTGCGCTGTCGAGAGTCGCCGCCGGCGACGCTCAGGCGATGAGCGGCGTGGTGCGAGTGACGGCCAGCGAGATCGTCGGGGCCGAGGTCCTCCCGCCGATCTTGACCGAGTTCCGCGAGACCTGGCCCGACATCGCCCTCGAGCTCGTGCTGACCAACGCCCAAGAAGATCTCCTACGGCGCGACGCCGATATCGCCGTGCGGATGGCGCGCCCGACCCAGGGCGCTCTCCTGGCGCGGCGCATCGGAACCGTGCCGCTCAAGATGTACGCCCACCGCTCCTATCTGCAGAAACACGGCGAGCCGACATCGATCGCCGAGCTGACCGACCACACGCTCATCGGCTTCGATCGCATTTCACCCAACATCGAGAGCCTCAAGGCGCTGTCGCTGGAGGTGACGCGCGACCTGTTCGCCATCCACACCGACAGCGATCTTGCGCAGTTGGCCCTGCTGCGGGCCGCCATCGGCCTATGTGCCTGCCAGCCCGGGATCGCCGCCCGCGACCCGAACCTGGTTCCGGTGCTCACCCAAGAGTTCGAGTTGCCCCTGGAAATGTGGGTGGTGATGCACGAGGATCTGAAGGCCGACCGGCGGATGCGGGCCCTGTTCGATCACCTCGTCGAGGCGCTCGGCGCCTATGTGCGGGGTGAGACGGCGCCTTGAATCTTTGCGCCGCCGGCATTAGAGACCGCCCCTTCGCCGATCAGGCGGCGCGCGCTCGTAGCTCAGCTGGATAGAGCATCAGACTACGAATCTGAGGGTCGGGCGTTCGAATCGCTCCGAGCGCGCCAATTTTTCCTCTAGCCTTGCCATGGTCTGCGAACACCTGCGCTGAGCGGACGGGCGACCCGCCCCCTAGGCCTAAGGACGGCTGAACTGAGGAGACCGCGGATGGTGAAGAGCTTCGATCACCTGACGGTCGTCGTCAACGACGTGGAGAATGCGAAGCGGTTCTTCGCGCTTCTCGGCTTCGTCGAGGCGGCGGATGTCGTCATCAGCGGGGAGCGCTTCGCCGGCTACATGGGCGTTCCGGGCATTGAAGCCCAGCACGTTACTCTGGCTCTGGAGAACGTGTCGCCGAGGACGGAAGTCCAGCTGCTGAAGTATCTCCGCCCCGACCCGCTACCGGACCCCGACATTCGCGACCTGCACAAGATCGGCTTCAACCACGTCTGCTTCGCGGTCGACGACATCGAGGCCGAGATCGCCAGGATCAGGGCCGCCGGGTTCAGGACACGAAACGAGATCTTGGACTTTCACGCCCGCAAGCTGGTGTTCATCGAGGGCCCAGAAGGGATCACCGTCGAGCTTGCGCAGTGGACGTGAGGCTGCGCAGCGGACAAATCTCTCCCATGTGAGCGAGGGCGGCCGCGGCTATCAAATCCCCGCGATCCGCCCTTAGCTTCACTGTTCAGGGTCCCCACGTTTTCCGGGCGCGCCGATCGTGGTGCGTTTTCTGATCGGGGCACTTCCGTGATCGACATTCTGGGCCTCCTGCGCCTTCACCCGGCGGCAGGAGTTGCCGCGCTGCTGCTTGGCGCGGCCCTCCTTTTCATTATCTTGCGCAGTCTCTGGACCATCGGACCCACCGAGGTGGGGCTGGTGCGCAAGCGTTTCGGCGGCAGCCTGGCCGACGACGGCCCAATCGCCTTCAAGGGCGAGGCGGGCTATCAGGCGCGCCTGCTGATGCCCGGCCTGCGCTTCAAGCTCTGGCCGCTCTACACCGTCTCCCGTCACCCCATGGTGCAGATTCCCGCCGGCCAGATCGGCGTGGTCATCGCGCAGGTCGGCGGGGCCCTCCCCATCGGCGCCAAGTCGGCGCGCTATCGGCCGGAGTTCGGTAATTTCGACGACCTCGACGCCTTTATCGCCAATGGCGGCGAGAAAGGCGTGCAGCGGCCGGTGCTTTCGCCAGGGACCGTGGCGCCGATCCATCCGGTCGCCTTCCTGGTGCTGACCCGCGAGGCTGTCTACGGCAGACCTATCGACGAGCAGTTCGCCGCGCTGGCCGCCAAGGGCGCCCTGACGCCGGAGCATCTCGGCCTCCAGCCGGATCAGCTTCAGGTCGTGCGGATCCAGCCGAAACTGCACGAGGACGGCAAGATCGTCGATATGATCGGCATCGTGACCACGCTCGAGGGGCAGCCTCTGCCCAAGGGGGCGATCGCCAACCGCCTGATGGACTTCACCGACCTCGCCGAACTGGAAGCGCGGCCCGGAACAACTGACGCCGAGCTGGTCGAGGCGCTCCTCTCGGTGAAGAACGACGTTCATAACAACTATCAGGATTTCCAGGCCTTCCTCGACAACGGCGGTCGCATCGGCCTGCAGCACGACCCACTGCTCTATGGCGCCTACAACCTCAATCCGTTCCTGGTCTCCGTGGAAATGACGCCGATGCTGGTCGTCCAGCAGGGCCAGGTCGCGGTGATCAAGGCCTACGTGGGTCTGGCGACCGAGGACACCTCCGGCGTCGAATTCAAGTTCGGCCACCTCGTGCGGCCGGGTCACCGCGGCATCTGGCAGGAGCCTCTGCGAACCGGGAAGTATGCGATCAACCCGCGCTGCTACTCGGCCGAGATCGTGCCCACCTTCATCCTGACGCTGAACTGGGCCGACGCAAGCTCCACCGCTCACAACTTCGACAAGGACCTGCGCCAGATCGTCGCCAAATCGCGCGAGGGCTTCGTGTTCGCCCTGGATCTGCAAGTCCAGATCCACGTGCCGGACGCCGAAGCGCCGAAGGTGATCTCGACCGTCGGGACCATGACCAATCTCGTCAACGAAGTGCTGCAGGCGGCTGTCGGCAATCACTTCCGCGACAAGCTGCAGGCCATGCCGGCGATCGACTTCATCGAAAAGCGTCAGGAAGTCCAGGCCGAGGCGCAGGCCCACATCGCCAACAAACTCAAGGAGTATCGGGTCGAGACTCCAGGGGTCTACATCCAGGACGTGGTGTTTCCGGCCAAGCTGGTCGAGGTCTTGACCGCGCGTGAGATCGCCAACCAGCAGCAGCAAACATTCACGGCCGAGCGATCGGCGCAGGAAAAACGGCTCGACCTCGAAGCGGCCCGGGGGCGGGCCGACATGCAGCAGGAGCTGGCCCGCTCGTCCATCGGCATCGACATCGCCCGCAACAAGGCGACGGGCGTCCAGGCCGAGGCAGACGGCGAGTCCTACCGGCTGGAAAAGGTCGGCCGGGCCAGCGCCGTGCAGACAGAGGCCGAGGGACTGGCCATCGCCAAGGGCCTCAACGCCCAGCAGGAGGCGGTGGGCCGCGACCAGACGGCGATCATCAACGCCGTCCGCGAGCTGGCCGGCGGCGTGCAGCGGTTCATGCCGGAAAACCTGGCGCTCAATTTCGGCGAAGGGGGCCTCAGCGCGGGCCTCAACGCCCTGGTGCCGATGGCCATGCGCCGGCTTGCCCAGGGAGCTCGTGAACCTGCGCCAGCGCCGGAGCCTCAGCTTGAAGCGATCGCCGGCAAGCCGAACGGCGCGGCGCCGCCCGAAGAGTCGCCGGCGATCTGACCTGACGACCGCCCTTCCCGCGCCGCGACCCGGCGCGGGATTGGCGTCAGCGCTTCCCCGATTTGGCACGC
>JBEKQJ010000028.1:0-18895 GCA_049519835.1 Caulobacteraceae bacterium
GGCCCGCTATCGCAGCTCAGGCGTGCTCCGCCGTGTGACGAATCCGGCCGCGGCGGCGACCAATGAGTTGAATGAGCGAGACCCCGACCCCCGCCGCGCCGTCGTTCGCCGCGCTGCTCGAGCGCCAGAAGAGCGTGCTCTACAAGGTCGCCTACATCTATTGCCGCGATCCGGAAGATCGCCGCGACCTCATCCAGGAGATGGCGTTCCAGCTCTGGCGGGCCTTCGACCGCTTCGACGGCCGCGCCAGCCTCGCCACCTGGACCTGGCGGGTGGCGACCAATGTGGCGATCTCGTTTCGCCGCCGCGAAGGCCGCCGGGTGCGGAGTACGCTGCCGATCGAGCTGGCGCTCGACGTCGCCGACGACGCCTTTGAAGACCGCGGCGGCCGCATTCTGAGAGCCCTGATCGACGACCTCGACGAGCTGAACCGCGCGCTCGCCATGCTCTATCTCGAAGGCTACGACCACGGCGAGATCGCCGAGATTCTCGGCACGACGCCAAGCAACGTCGGCACGCGCCTCAGCCGCATCCGCAACAGGCTGAAGACCCAAGCCAACGCTCGTGGAGATCACTCAGATGACTGACCTGGAAGCCCTGCGCGCCGATTGGGCCGAGCGCGATCAACGCCTGACGGCGGCCATCCGGCTAAGCCTCGACCTGCAGCGCTTGAGCGCCGCCGACAGCGGCAAGGCGGCGCTGCGCCGGGCCGGCGCTTTCCGGGGCCTCGACATGGTGATCTGGATCGCCTTCCTGGCCGGCTTCGGGGCCTTCCTCGCCAGCCACTTCGGCCAGTGGCGGTTCTTCGTTCCGGCCCTGGCGCTGCAGGTCTGGACCCTGGCCATGGGCGTGGTGACGCTGCGCGAGCGCGAGGCCCTGCTCGCTGTCGACTTCAGCCGGCCGCCGGCCGAGTTGCAGCCCCATCTCGCGAAGCTGCGGATCGAGCGCGCGCGCGCGCTGCGCTGGGCCCTCCTCACCGGCCAGGTGGTTTGGTGGATTCCCTTCACGATCGTGGTCTTCGAGGGCCTGTTGGGGGTCGATCTCTACTCCGTCTCGAGCTTCATGCCGAAGTTCATGGCCATCAACCTCATCGCGGGCCTCGCCTTCATTCCCGCCGCGCTCGGGGTCGGCCGGCTGATCGGGCCGCGCCTCGCCGCCTGGCCCGGCTCGCACAAGCTGCTCGACTCCCTGCTGGGCCGTGACCTGGCCGAGGCGCGCGCCCTGGCCGAGCGGGTCGCCCAATTCGAGCAGCGAGGCGCCTTGCCACTCGTCGTCGACCACCAATATGATGCTTGATGCTTGATGCACAATGAAGAACCGGAACGTGCGCACGACGCTGGCCATCGATGACGACGTGCTGACCGCCGCAAAGGCCATCGCCCGGCACGAGC
Source organism: Caulobacteraceae bacterium (assembly GCA_049519835.1). Classification (GTDB taxonomy): domain Bacteria; phylum Pseudomonadota; class Alphaproteobacteria; order Caulobacterales; family Caulobacteraceae; genus Acaudatibacter. The sequence goes on from JBEKQJ010000028.1 coordinate 1,392, forward strand.
GTCGCAGCATCGGTGAAGTGGTGTCCGATCTGGCCCGCCGCGCCCTGGTCCGACCCGGTCCGGCGGTCACGCGTAACGGCGTTCCCTTGCTGACGCGCCGCGACGAACACGAATTTGTCACGCTGGAGACGGTCAACGCCCTGCGCGATGAACTGCCGTGACCTTCCTGCTGGACGTCAATGTCCTGATCTCCCTCATCGACCCTGGCCATGTCGGCCATGATGCGGCGCACCGCTGGTTCGAGGCCGAGGGCCGGCAGGACTGGGCCACCTGTCCGCTGACCGAGAATGGCGTCATCCGCATCGTCGGCCACCCGAAGTATCCCAACACCCCCGGTTCTCCCGCCGAAGTCGCCGCCCTCGTGGCCCGATTGCGAGGGCTGCCCGGCCACGCGTTCTGGCCCGACGACATAAGCCTAGCCGGCGCGGACCACGTCGATTCCGCCCGAATCCGAACTCCCGGCCAGGTCACCGACAGCTATCTTCTGGCGCTCGCCGTCGCCCACGGTGGTCGCCTGGCGACCTTCGATCGACGCCTCTCGCCGGTGGCCGTCCGCGGCGGCAAGGCGGCCCTCCACATGATCGCCGGCTGAGCGCTCTCCACCCCTAGTCTCCCCCCAGTCTTCGCCACGGGATGGCGTGGACGCGGCCGGCGGCCAGCACGGCGGCCAGCTTCTTCGGGCCGAGCAGACTGCGGATGGCCGGGTCTCGGACATTGAGGCCGCCGGCATAGGCGCCGAAGGCAGGCAGGATGATCCGCTCGCCGTCGGTGGCGAAGCAGCGCCGGCGGCCTGCCCCTGGCACCCGCGCGCAGGGATGCAGGTGGCCGGCGACCTCGCCAGGCGCCGGGCGCGCCGCCGGCTCGTGGACCAGCTGCAGGCCGACCAGCGCCATCGTTTCGCAGATGTCGCCAGGCAGGCCGCGCGGGCCGGCGGCGTCGTGGTTGCCGGCGATCCAGATCAGGGTGCGGCCACGGGCCAGAGTGACGATTCGCGCCGCGTGGGCCGGGGCGATGCGATCCTCGGCCTCGCCATCGTGCAGAGTGTCGCCGAGCAGGATGATCAGGGTCGGCGCCAGAGCCGCGACCTCCGCCTCCAGCCGCGCCAGGGTCTCGGCGGTGTCGTAGGGCGGCAGCAACTGGCCGCGAGAGGCATAGGCCGAACCCTTCTCGATGTGCAGGTCGGCGACGATCAGCGCGCGCTCGGCCTCGACAAAGAGCGCGCCGCTGGCCCGCGCCGTCACCGCCGCGCCAGCCACCTCAAGCGCCAAACCAGTCACGCCAGCGCCTCGGCCACCAGATCGGCCTCGGCCGCGGCCAGGATCTGGTCGCGGGCGTCGCCGGGCGATTGCTGCTTGCCGATCTCCATCATCACCGAGACCGAAAACGGCGAGAGATGAGGCAGCGAGACGTGCCGGATGCGGCCCTTGATCCGTCGCAGCATGTCGCCGAGCCGCGCCGCATCGATCAGGCCGTGGGCGGCGTCGGCGCGGGCGCAACGCAGCAGCAGGTGGTCCGGCTGGTGGCGGCGCAGCACATCGTAGACGAGGTCAGTGGAGAAGGTCACCTGCCGGGGGGTCTTGCGATTGCCTGGGAAGCGCCGCTCGATCAGGCCGGAAATCAGGGCGCAACCCTTGAAGGCCGCCTTCATCATCGAACTCTCGGCCAGCCAGGCCTCGAGGTCGTCGCCCAGCATGTCCTCGGCGAAGAGCTCGGCCATGTCGAGACCGTCCATGGGCCGGAGCGCCCAGATGGCGAGCGCATAGTCGTTGGCGACGAAGCCGAGCGGCCCGACCCCCAGGCGCGCCAGGCGGCGGGTGAGCAGCATGCAAAGCGTGGTGTGCGCCAGTCGGCCTTCGAAGGGATAGCAGATCAGAAAATGGCGGGCGCCGCGGGGGAAGGTCTCCAGCAGCATCTCGTCGGTCGAGGCGATGGCCGAATGGTCGCGCTGCAGCTCCAGCCATTCGCGGACGTCGGCCGGCAGAACGGCCCAGTGACCCTCGTCGCTCATCATCTCGCGCACTCGGCGGGCGAGAAAGGTCGAGAGTGCGAACTTCGAGCCGCCCCAGGACGGCATCTTCGCCTCCTGGCCCGCGGCCGGCGTCACCAGCACGTCGGTCCCGGTCACAGCGACCAGCCGCCAGGTGCGGCCAGCGAAGATGAAGGCGTCGCCGGGCTCCAGCACCTCAAGGTAGCCCTCCTCGACCTCGCCGAGCTTGCGGCCCGGGGTGGCGCGGCGGCCCTGGGCGATGCGCACATCGAGCATGGCCGGCGAGACGATGGCCCCGACGTTGAGGCGATGGCGCAGGACGGTCTCGGCGGTGCGCGCCCGCCAGAGGCCATCCAGCCCCTTCACGATGCGCGCGAAGCGGTCGTAGGTGCGCAGGGCGTAGCCGCCGGTGGCGACGAAATCGACCACCGCCTCGTAGTCCTCCCACAGCAAGGCCCGATACGGCCCGGCGCTGCGCACCTCCTCGAAGAGCGCCACGAGATCGAAAGGCTCCGAACAGGCGCAGCCCATGATGTGCTGGGCGAGCACGTCGAGGGCGCCGACACGCGGCCGCTCCTGATCGAGGGCGTTCTCGGCGATCGCCTCGCGCGCCGCCTGGCACTCCAACATCTCGAAACGGTTGGCCGGCACGAAGAGGGCGCGGCTCGGCTCGTCGAGGCGATGGTTGGCCCGGCCGATGCGCTGGACCATGCGCGCCGCGCCCTTGGGCGAGGCGAGCTGGATGACGAGGTCGACGTCGCCCCAATCGATGCCGAGGTCGAGGGTCGAGGTGCAGACCACGGCCCTGAGCGCGCCTCGGGCCATAGCCGCCTCGACGCGTCGCCGCTGCTCGGCGGAAAGCGAGCCATGGTGCAGGGCGATCGGCAGGTCGTCATCGTTGAGCCGCCAGAGCTCCTGGAAGGCGAACTCAGCCTGGAAGCGGGTGTTCACGAAGACGAGGGCGGTGCGAGCGAGGCGGATAGCGTCGTAGACCTCGGCCATGGCGTGGCGGGCGGTGTGGCCGACCCAGGGCACCTGACCCTCGGAGAGCAGCACGTCCACCACCGGCGGCGCGCCGCCCTGACCGCGGACCAGGTCGACCTCGGCCGCCGCCCCCGGCGCCATCCAGTCGCGAAGCAGATCGGGGTCGTCGACGGTGGCGGAAAGCCCGACGCGGCGATGACGGGGCGCGATCTGGGCCAGGCGCGCGAGACCCAGCGCCAGCAGGTCGCCGCGCTTGGAGGGCCAGATGGCGTGAACCTCGTCGAGGATCACGCAGGCAAGGTCTTCGAAATAGAGCCGAGCCCCCTCCCAGGCCAGGAACAGGGCCAGTTGCTCGGGCGTGGTCAGCAGAATGTCCGGCGGCTTGACCCTCTGGCGCTGGCGACGGGCCACGCCGGTGTCGCCGGTTCGGGACTCGGCCTTGATCTTGAGGCCCATCTCGGCGATCGGCGCGGCGAGGTTGCGCTCGATATCCACCGCCAAGGCCTTGAGCGGCGAGATGTAGAGGGTGTGGACGCCGCGCGGCGCATTGGCGGGCGGCCGTTCGGATAGCTCGATCAGGCTCGGCAGGAACCCGGCCAGGGTCTTGCCGCCGCCGGTGGGGGCGATCAGCAGGGCGTGGCGGCCAGCTCGGGCCTTCTCGACCATGGCCAGCTGATGGCGCCGGGGGGCCCAGCCGCGCGCGGCGAACCAGTCGGCGAACGCCGGCGGCAGGATCGGGGAAAGGCCGGCGCCGTCCATCGCCCGCTACTATCGCGTTCCCGGTTCGTTTCGTCCAGGCGCAGGGGTGCGCCGAGCCCTGACGGAACAGCCAGGCTTCCCAAACATTGTTAGGACATGACCCATTCCCAGATCCTTCGGGCGGCGGCCCTCGTTTCCGCGAGCCTTGCCGCGCTCTCGCTCGGCGCCTGCAACCAGAACGGCGCGCCGCAGAATGGCGCACAGAACACCGCCTCGCAGAACGGCGCCTATGTGCCCGGCTCCGCCGACAACACCCTGGCCCCGGCGCCCGGGGCGCCCCTGCCCGCCGGCAGCGGCCAGGCTCAAGGCTATGGCGGCGGCCAGGGCCAGACCTACGGCGGCGGGCAACCTCAGGCTTACGCCGGCGGTCAGGATCAGGGCTATGGCTCGGCGCCTCTGCCGCCGAGCAACGAGTATCAGGCCGTGGCCAGCACGCCGCCGCCGCCGATCCCCGACTACGACCAGCCGCCGCCCCCCTCGCCCGGATATATGTGGACGCCCGGCTATTGGGACTGGGCCAACAGCAGCGACGACTACTATTGGGTGCCGGGGACGTGGATTCAGCCGCCGAACCCCGGCTTCTATTGGACGCCGGGTTACTGGCGCTTCTATAACGGCCAATACCTTTTCAGTAACGGCTACTGGGGCCCTCAGGTCGGCTTCTACGGCGGCGTCAACTATGGTTTTGGCTATGGCGGTAACGGCTATTATGGCGGCCGCTGGCAGGGCAATCAGTTCTACTACAACAGCCAAGCCAACAACTTCGGCGGCCAACGGTTCAACCAAGTCTACAGCCAGAGCTTCCAGGCGAACAGCAATCGGTCCAGCTATAACGGCGGTCCGGGCGGCCTGAGAACCCAGCCGAGTCAGAACGAGATCCAGGCGGCCCAGACGCGGCGCGCGCCGCCGACCATGGCTCAGACCCAGGCGGCCCGCGCCGCCAGCGCCCAGCCTCAATTGCGCGCCAGCAACAATCGCGGCGCGCCGCCGATCGCAGCCACCCAGCGGCCGGGACAATTCCGCGCCGGCGCGGGTGTGACCGCGGCGCGCGGCGGCGGCAACTACACGCCGCCGCCAAGGCCGGCGCCGGGCCTTTCCCGCGGACCGGAGGGACGGCCGGCGATCGAAGCGCCGATCGGCGGAGCGGCCCGGCCGAACGAGGCCGGTCGTCCGGCGGCGATGGAGCGACCGGCGCCGGTGGACCGCGCCGCGCCGATTGAGCGCGCCGCGCCCAGAGCTGCGCCTGAGCGGGCGCCGCCGATGGAACGGGCCGCCCCGGTGGAGCGTCAAGCGCCGATGGAACGCGCGGCGCCGATGGCGCGGCCCGCGCAAATGGAGCGACCGGCCCCGCCGCGCGCCGCGCCGCCCGAACGCCCGGCGCCGCAGGAACGCGTGGCCCCGCCGCGCGCGGCGCCGGCTGAACGCCCGCCCGCCGCCAGACCGCCGGAGCGTCCCGCCCCCGAGGCGAGACCCGCGGAACACGCCGCGCCGGACGACCGCAAGCAGCCGCCGGGTTGAGGGCGGCGATTCCTCTTCCTCACCTCATGGCGGGGCGTAGGCGCTGCTTCATCCCTGCCGCGTGGAGGGTCTATTTCGACTGCGGACGAATGTAGTCGGGTAGCTCGCCGTAGAAGGCGTTCACGCCGTCGGTGAGGGCGGCGACCATCTCGCGTTCGGCGGCGGTGACGAACGGGTTCCAGACATCGATGATCAGCACCGCGCGCCAGTCGTCGGAGTCGTTCCACGCCTCGTGTTCGATGGTGTCGTCGAAGACGAACGCCTGGCCGGGAACCCATGGCCGGGTCTCAGCACCGACACGGAAGCCGCACTCCTTGGGGATCACCAAAGGCAGATGGACGACAACACGGGCGTTGTTGACCCCGACGTGCGGCGGGATGCGCGTGCGCGGCTCGAGGATCGAGAACATCGCCGTCGGCGCCGCGCCCGGAATCTCGCAGCGCGGCCAGGCTTCGAGCGCCGCCATGGTGCGCGGGCAGCGGGCCTGGTTCTCTGCGAAGGCCTCACCCTCGCGCCAGAGGAAGAAGGCGCTCCAGCGCCGCGAATTGTTGAGCTCGGCCCACTGGCCAGCGACCTGGCCCTTGAGGTCGATGTAGGGCTGCACGGACGCCCCGGGCTCCGCCATCACCGCCATCAGTTCGGCCCGGATGTCCTCGAAGGCGGCCTCGATCTCGCCTAGCCAAGGAAAGAGGGCGCGGTCGAAGAACTCGACGGCTGGAATCTCGGGCACGTAGAGAAAGCTCGGCTGCGGCCGGTAGACCCGCCGCTTGAGGAGCAAGGTGTCCCTGGCCTTGTCGATGCGCCCGAGCGGCTCGCCCGCGAATCGCGCCCGTGGCTCGGCCAGCCGCTCGCCCAGGAATCGCTCCAGCGCCCCGTTGTTGGCGTCGATGGCGGCGCGGGCGGTCTGCACCCGGCGGACCCACTCGGGGGGTAGTTGGGCGCTGGCCGGGATCGACTGCAGAGCCGTGCGGTAGACGGCGGCGGCGATCGCGCTCTGGCCGCGCCGCTCATAAAGGTCGGCCGCCTGGAACAGTCCTTCGAGGTGGCGCGGCTGGAGTTGCAGCAATCGGAAGAGCGCCGCGTCTTCCTCGGCGTCGCGGCCGAGCGCCTTGGCGGCGCCGGCGAGCCTCAGCAGCAGAGAGGTATCGGTGGGTTTGGCCGCAGAGTCGGCCGCTAACTGTGCGAACTCGTTCTCCGCGCCCGCCCGTCCCGAAGCGGATTGCAGATCTCCATCATAGACGCGCAACATGGCTCCCCAGTGTCCGGTCCCCCGACCGCGAACCTCCGGCTAGAACGTATTGTCGTCACAAAGATTGCAAAAACGCGATCTTTTCCGGAATTTAATGTTAATTTTCTGTCACCCCGTTTCAAATTGTACGGCCACGCTCGCGTCGCCGAGGAATTAACTCGCCGCGTTCTCGTTCCGTTTACGTGCGAAGCGGATTAACTGGGCGCCGTGAACGCCCCCGCCTCAGCCCTCGATCTGGCCCCCGCCTTAGTGGCGCTGCCCGGCGGCAAGTGCGCCCTGGCCGACGGGGCGGGGAGCCGCGCTGTGGAGGCTGGCGACGCGCGCGCCGTCTTCGAAGGCGGGCCGGCCCTGCTGGTCCACGCCGGCATCACCGCCCAGCGGTTGGGCCTGCGGCCGCCGCCGCGCTCGCCGCGCCTCTTCGACGTCCTGGAGCTCTTCGCCTTTGTGCGCCCTGCCAGTTTCTGCGCTCCGACCGCGGCCGGCCTCGCCCTCGCCGCCGGCCTCGGCGAACCGCACGGCGCGGAAGCTCAAGCCGCCGCCGTTCGCGAAGTGACGTTGCTGCTCCTGGCCGAACTGGCGGCGCGGCCGAGCCCATCGCGCGACGAGGCCCTGGTACAGGCCGAGACCCTCGGCCGGGCCAGCTGGGCCTGGGGGCCGGCGACGATCGCCGCCCTGCGCAGCGGGCCGCTCGGCAAACCCTGGCGCGGCGTCGGCCTCGATGTCTGGTCGCGGCTCACCGAATGGGAGGATGAGGGACCGGCTGGCGAGCCGGGGTCCGAGCCGCTGGATCCGGCCGCCGCCGAAGCCCGTCTCGCTTTGCTGCTCGGCCGCGCCGGCCTTGCCGAAGCCCGGCCCGCCCAGGCCGAGTTCGCGGCCGAAGCCGCCTATGCCTTCCAGCCGCGGGAGCGCGAGGGCGAGCCGATGATGATGCTGGCCGAGGCCGGCACCGGCGTCGGCAAGACGCTGGGCTACCTGGCGCCGGCGTCGCTGTGGGCCGAGGCTAACGGTCCGGCGGTCTGGGTCTCGACCTACACCCGGGCCCTGCAGCGCCAGATTGCGCGGGAGAGCGCCACCCTCTTCCCCGACCCGGCCGCGCGGGCCCGAAAGGCGGTGGTCCGCAAGGGCCGCGAGAACTACCTCTGCCTGCTCAACTTCCAGGAGGCGGCGAACGCCGCCCAGCTCGGCGGCGGCGACCTGATCGGCCTGACGCTCGCCGCCCGCTGGATCCGCGCCAGCGCCGACGGCGACATGACCGGCGGTGACTTCCCGGCCTGGCTGCCGACCCTCTTCGCCATCAGCCCGCAGGCCCAGGCCAGCGCGGCCAACCTGGTCGACCGTCGCGGCGAGTGTGTGCACGCGGCCTGCGCCCACTATCGATCCTGTTTCGTGGAGAAAGCCGTCCGAGCTTCACGCCGCGCCGACCTGGTGATCGCCAACCACGCGCTGGTGATGAGTCAGGCGGCCTTCGACGGCGCACGCACCGCTCGAGGGGGCAAGGCCGACGTCGAGACGGCGCAGCTTCGACGGGTGGTGTTCGACGAGGGCCACCACCTGTTCGACGCCGCCGACGCCGCGTTTTCGGCCGTCCTCTCGGGGGCCGAGGCGGCGGAGATGCGGCGCTGGATCCGCGGACCAGAAGGGCGGGGACGGCGCGGTCGGGGCCTGGAGGCGCGGCTTGCAGACATGCTGGGCGACCGCGACCACGCCCGTCATGCCCTGGACGATGCAGTGCAAGCCGCCGCCCTCCTGCCGGGCGAGGGCTGGTCCGGCCGCATCGCGCCGGGGGCCGGCGAGGCCCTGCCCTCCGGACCGGTGGAGACCTTGCTCGCCGCGGTGCTGGAGCAGCTGCGCGCCCGGGCCAGCGCCTCGGAACTCGGCATGGAATGCGCCGCCCGGCCGGCGCTCGAGCGGGTGCGCGAGACCGCTCGTGCGGCGGCGGCCGCGATCGCGGCGGTGGAGTCGCCCCTCCTTGCTCTGGCCCAGCGCCTAGCCGATCTGCTGGACGAGGAGGCCGATGAGCTCGGTCTCGGCGAGCGGGCCCGCATCGAGGGAGCCCTGCGCGGCCTCGACCGGCGGGCGCGGATGATGCTGCCGGCCTGGCGCTCGATGCTGACCGCCATCGACGAGAACGCCGAAGACGATCCGGACTTCGTCGACTGGTTCGACGCCACGTTTCTGTATGGCCGGGTCGTCGACGCCGCCTGCCGTCGCCACTGGGTGGACCCCACCGAGCCCCTGGCCACGGCGGTGCTCTCCCGCGCCCATGGCGTGCTGGTGACCAGCGCCACCCTGACCGACCCGACGCTCGCCGATCCCTTCGCGCTGGCCGAAATGCGCACCGGCGCGGCCCGCTTGCCCGAGCGGCCGAAGACCCTGCGCCTCGCCTCGCCCTTCGACTATGGCGTGAGCGCCCGCGCCCTGGTGGTGACCGATGTCGCCAAGGACGATCCGCGGCAGGTGGCGGCGGCGATGCGTGAGCTCTTCGTGGCCGCCGGCGGCGGGGCGCTGGGCCTGTTCACCGCCATCCGCCGCTTGCGCGCCGTGCACGAACGGATGGTCGGTCCCCTCGCCGACCACGGCCTCGCGCTCTACGCCCAGCACGTCGATCCTCTGGACGCCGGCACTCTGATCGACATCTTCCGGGCCGAGGCGGACGCCTGCCTGCTCGGCACCGACGCCGTGCGCGACGGCGTCGACGTGCCGGGCCGCGCCCTGCGCCTGCTGGTCTTCGACCGCGTGCCGTGGCCAAGGCCCGACATCCTCCACAAGGCGCGGCGCGAGCGCTTTGGCGGCAAAGGCTTCGACGATTCCGTGGCCAGGGCGCGGGTGGCCCAGGCCTTCGGCCGGCTGATCCGCCGCGAGGGCGACCGCGGCGTCTTCGTCATGCTCGATGCGGCCGCCCCGACCCGCCTGTTCGCCAGCCTGCCCGACGGCGTCGAGATCGAGCGGGTCGGCCTGGTGGATGCCATCGAGGCGGTGAAGGCGCATCTGGAGGCGCGATGATCTCCAAGCGTGGTTTTCTGTCGGGAACCCTGGCAGGAGCGATCGTCACGCCGCTCATCGGCGAGGCCGAAAACCGCGGAGCCGTGCGCAGGTCGGCCGGCATCGGCGGCTGCAAGTCCTTGGCGGCGGTTGGCTCGATCGCCAAGGGTTCGGATCGCCTGCGCCTGCGAAGCAATCCCGGGTTTCAGGTCGGCGACTACATCTGCGTCGAGACCGGCGGCGAGGCGAACGGCGGAGCCCCGGGCGCCATGGGTGTCGGCGGCGCGTGGCCGGCGCTCAATTTCGCCACGACCGCGGCGCTGCTTGCCGACACGCGCCAGCCGAACGCGGCCTTCGCCTGGGCGCGAGACAGCGGCGATGTCTATCAGTGGTATGACGGGGCCTGGAAGCCGACCCGGGCATCGGGAAACTGGCTCTACTGGTGGAAGTGCATACCGCGCGCCCTGCTGGCGCGGGTCACCGGCGTCGCGGGCAATGTTCTCGTCCTCGACACCGCAGCGGCCGCCGCCGCCAACAACGCGGGCGTCTACTTCAACAACTCCTACCCCCTTAACGCCCTCATCAAGGCCAAGGGCGACAACCATCGCTACGTCTTTCCGGCCGGGACCTTCTGGTTCGCCGGGACCAGGGACGTGGGCGCCAATTCCCGCGCGGTCCTGCAGGTAACCGGGGCGCCCGGCGTGGAGATCGCCGGCGCGGGCCAGGACGTGACCGTGTTCCGCTCGCCAAAGGGGGCGTGCTCGTTCGAAGGCGCCTTCTTCCAGTCGCCGAACGGCCATGTCCACGACCTGACCTTCTACGGCAACTTCTTCCTGACCAAGGGCTGGGGGTTCAACTACCAGTACACAGAGACCGAGGGTGTCGATCAGCAACCGCCGGGCATCCCGATCGCGGTGCTGGCCGACGAGGGCTCGCACGGCCTGCTCGTGAGCAACGTCACCTTTCGCTATTGCTCGCGGTCGATCGCCTCGAAATACGCCGACCACTGCGTGGCGCATCGGTGCGCGATCCATACCGACGGCAATTTGTCGTATCTGCAATGGCAGTTGTATTGGACCAACTGTTCCGACTGCTGGTCCTATGACTGCTCGGTGACCAGCAGCCATCTCACCACCGGCATCGGGTGTTTTGCGGCCAACGATTGCGGGCACATCAATCCGACCATGGTCAACGCCACCGTCGCGCTCAACTCGACCGGGGGCTGCACGATCGCCTCGCCGCGGGTGAGGATCACGGCGCTTTCGCAATTGAGCGCCAACTCGTTCAGCGCCCACGACCCGATCTTCGACATCAATCAGAACATTCCGCAGAACCGCGGCCGCGCAGGAAACCGCGTCCTCAACATGAACGTCGTCCAGGAAGGCTACATCAACGCCAACCGCGACGTTTTGATCGGCTTCAATGTTTCAGGCGGCGGCAGGGATTCGCATTGCATCGGCGGCCGATTCAGCGCGCCCGACTACGCCGGCAACGGCGGTCGCGGGCCGCAGGCGGCGAACTCCGACAGCGGGGAGAACAACACCATGGTCTCCGGTCTGACCTGTATCGGGGCGCCCAACCCGCACTGGGGCAACATCAATATCGTCAACGGCTCGGTGAGCAAATGCGTCGCGCCGCTGATCGTCTGCGCTGGTCCAACCTGCGCGCTGACGTGACCTAAGGCGGCGGCATGATCCATGTCCCGACCGCGCCGTGGGTGCACATGCCCTTCGATCTCGCCGCCTGGGCGAGCGGGGCGGCGTTGTCGGTCGTGCTCTACCGCTGGCGGCTGCGCGAGATGGCCGCCAGCCTCGCCGCGCGGGTCAGCGGCGGCTACTTCGCCGCCCTGGCGGTCGGCGCGGTCGGCGGCGCCTGGGCGGCCGGCTCGCTAAACAGCCTGCGCCAGACGGTCCCGTCGCTGTCGCACAGCGTGGTCGGGGCGCTGGTCGGCGCGATCGTCGCCGTGGAACTCTACAAGGCGGCGCGCGGCGTTCGCGGCTCGACCGGCGGCCTCTTCGTCGGTTCGTTCAGCCTGGGCGTGGTGGTCGGCAGGTTCGGCTGCTTCTTCGCCGGCCTGGCGGACGACACGTTCGGCACACCGACCGCCCTCCCGTGGGGTGTCGACCTCGGCGACGGCGTCTCCCGCCATCCGGTCCAACTCTACGAGAGCGCCGCAATGGCGGTCTTCCTCGCCCTCTATCTGCTCGGCCTCAAGGCGCGCGCGCCGTGGGCGATGCAGCGCGGCTTCTACGCCATGTGTATCTGGTACGGCGCTCAGCGCTTCTGCTGGGAATTCCTCAAGCCCTATCCGGCGTTGATCGGTCCGTTTAACCTCTTCCACATCCTGTGCGGGGGCCTCGTCGTCTATGGATGCGCCTTCTATCTCGCCGACCTCGGCGCCGAGCGAGCGCAAGTGCGCGCCCTATCTGTTCCTCGGCCAGACCACCAGCCTGTGTGAGACCTGCCTCGCCCTCGTCCCGGCCAAGATCATCGCCGAGGACACCAACATCTACTACCTCAAGCGCTGCGCCGACCATGGTGTGCAGAAGACCCTGATCAGCGACGACCTCGCCTATTGGAAGGCGCAGAAGGACTGGCTCAAGCCGGGCGACCGGCCGCTCGCCGTCGCCACGCGCACCGAGCACGGCTGTCCATTCGACTGCGGCCTCTGCCCGGACCACGAGCAACACTCGTGTCTGGCCATCGTCGAGGTCAACGAGGCCTGCAATCTCACCTGCCCGGTATGCTTCGCCGCCTCGTCGGCGGCCATCGACCGCCACCGGCCGCTGGCCGAGATCGAGGCCATGCTGGACGCTGTGGTCGCCGCCGAGGGCGAGCCGGACCTGGTGCAGATCTCCGGCGGCGAGCCGACCATTCACCCGCAGTTCTTCGAGATCCTGGCGGCCGCGAGGCGGCGGCCGATCCGCCATCTGATGATCAACACCAATGGCCTTACGATCGCCCGCGAAGCCGGCTTTGCCGAGCGCCTGGCCGAGTTCATGCCGGGCTTCGAGGTCTACCTGCAGTTCGATAGCCTGATGCGCGAGGCGCTGATGGCTCTGCGCGGCGCCGATCTCGTCCGCATCCGGCATGAGGCTCTGGCGGCGCTGGAGCGCAACAACATCTCCACCACCCTGGTGGTGACGCTGAAAAAGGGCGTCAATGACGGGGAAATCGCCGACATCGTCCGCTTCGCGCTGCAATGGCGCTGCGTGCGCGGCGTCACCTTCCAGCCGATCCAGGACGCCGGCCGCAACGAGGGGTTCAATCCCAAAGCCCACCGCCTGGTGCTGACGGAGATCCGCCGCCGGATCGCCGAGGCTGGCGTCTTCGCGCTCGAGGATCTGATCCCGCTGCCATGCAATCCCGACCAGATCTGCATCGGCTATGGCCTCCGAAATGCCGCGACGGTGGCCCCAGTCACGGCCCTGCTGCCACGGGAGATGTTCGTCGCCGCCGCGCCAAACACGGTCACCTTCGAGGCCTTTCCGGAGCTGCGCAGCCGGATCTTCGACCTGCTGTCGCTCTCCACCGCTCAGGCCGACACCTCGGGAAAGCTCGCCGCCCTGCTCTGCTGCCTGCCCGAAGCGGAGGTGCCTGAGAGTCTCGCCTACGAGCACACCTTCCGGGTGGTGATCTCGCAGTTCCTCGATCGCTTCAACTTCGACCTCGGGACGGTCAAACGCTCCTGCGTCCACTTCGTCCAGCCCGACGGACGAATCATTCCCTTCGACACCTTCAACACCTTCTACCGCGATGGCGCGGTAGGCGCCGCGGCGCTGACGCGGGGCCAGGGCCGATGAGCGGGCCCGGACTCGCCGACCCGCCGAAAGGCCCCGGCTCCAAGTTCTTCGGGGCGCTGCTGATGGCAGTTGGCGGCCTGATCGCCACGGCGTGCGGGCTGTGCTCCTTGGTCCTGGTCGTCAGCATACTTGCCGGGGGGCATTTCGAATTGAGCTCATTCATCCTGGTGGCCCTGGTCGGCGGAATTCCCACCCTGATCGGCGCCTTCATCTTCTGGGTCGGACTGCGGCTGGTGCGGCCCCGGCGCACACCGGTGGACCCCACCACCTTCGATTGACGCGCAGCCACGTAGCGCAGGCGTCTCGCCTTTGGCCCTAGAGCGCGGCATGTATCGGCGTATCTAAGCCACTACGCGATCCTGCGGGCCCACGGCGTGCCGATCGGCAAGGTCGATCTGTTCGCCGGGCGACTGTAAATGACGCTTGACTGACAAGCGTGCTTGTCTATAAAGCTTCCTTGACACTAACGAAAGGAAGCTTGTCATGAAGAGATCCAAAGCCGCCTGCCGCTACGACCGCAGGGTCCTCGCTCTCAGCCTTGTCTACGCCGTCTGCCTGATCGGGGCGACGTGGCTGTTCAAGCACCAGCTGGTCTCTGGAGCCCTGGCCTGGGCGGTCGCGATCCTGCCGGCGCTGCCGATCTGCGGTCTTTTCGCAACCATGGGCCTCTACGTCGTCGAGGAGACCGACGAATACCTTCGGGTGCTGATGATCCGTCAGACCCTGTGGGCCAGCGCCTTTGCGCTCAGCATCGCGACCATCTGGGGGTTCCTCGAGAGCTTCGGGCTGGTCGGGCACGTGGCGTCCTACTGCGTCGCCATCCTTTACTATGCCGGGCTCGGCCTCGGCACGCTCATCGCCAGGCTCTCCAGCCTGCGGAGGGCGGCGTGAAGAACCGCCTCAAGGTGCTGCGCGCTGAGCGCGACTGGAGCCAGGGCGACCTCGCTGACCGGTTGGGCGTCTCGCGCCAGAGCGTCAACGCCATCGAGACCGGCCGCTACGACCCCTCGCTCCCCCTCGCCTTCCGCATCGCCGAACTGTTCGGCCTCCCGATCGAGGCGATCTTCGTCAGCCCGTCGGCGGAGGCGTGATGGACCGGCTAGGGCTTTGCTCCCAACTCCCGGGTCAGGAACTCCACCGTCGCGGCGTCGGCCTTGCGCCAGCTGGCGGCGCGAAGGAAGCCGTGGATCTCGTTAGGCAACACCAGCTCCTCGTAATGCACGCCCTGGTCATCGAGACGGCGGGCGAGATCGACGGTCTGATGGAAGGCGACGTTGCGGTCGTCGTCGCCCTGGATGAGCAGCACCGGCGAGGTCCAGGTCGAGATGTAGGCGACCGGCGATGAGCTCCAGGCCGTCTCCATGGCCGCGGCGCGGTCGCCCTGCTCGTAGCGCTCGTCCGGATGGCCGAGGAACCGCGAGAGATAGCCTGACCAGTCGTGGACGCCGTGCAGATCGACGCCGGCCTTGAACACGTCGGAGTTCTTGGCCAGCGCCATGGCGGTGAGGTAGCCGCCGTAGGAGCCGCCCCAGATGCCGATCCGCCCGCCGTCGACGCCTGGTTGGGTCTGCAGGAACTTGGCGCCCGACAGCACGTCCTGGTACTCCGAGGCGCCGGCGAGGCCGCCCTTCTCAGGATGCTGCCAGGTCCGGCCGTAGCCGATGCCGAGGCGATAGTTCACTGACAGGACGGTGAAGCCGTGGGCTGCCAGATATTGGTTCACGGCGTAGGCGTTGGAATAGTAGTCCATGTAGTGCCAGCCGAGCAGCATCTGCCGCGGCGGCCCGCCGTGGACAAAGATCACCCCCGGCTGCCCCGCGGCGCCCGGTCGCTGAAAGAGCTGGCCGTGGACGGTCTTGCCGTCCGGCGCGGTCCAGGTCACCGCCTTGGGGACGACGAAGTCCGAGGCCGGGAAGGCCAGACCCTGGCCAGCAAGCTCGCGGCGGCCCTTGCCGTCTAGGCCGACCACATCGACGACGGCCGGCGCGCTGGGGCCGGCGGCGACGAAGGCGACATGCGCCGCGCCGGTCGGCATGCCTTTCCATTCAATCCCCTCGCCAGGGGTGAGCGGCGTCAGACCCGCGTGGTCGACCGCGGCGGCGAAGAGATGGCGCCGGTCGCCGTCGCCAGGGGCGCCGCCGGTGTTGGCGTCGAAGATCAGGGTCTTGCGATCCGGCGTCAGGCCGACGTGCTCGACCATGAACGCGCCGGGCGTCAGCAGGGTCGGCGCGCCGCCGTCGGCCGCAACCGAATAGAGATGCGGCCAGCCGTCGGTCTCGGCCAGGAACACCAGCCGGTTGCCGGCCGCCCAGTTGAGGTTGGCTTCGCCGTCGACCTCCGGGAACGAGCCTTCGAGGGTCTTGGGGCTCTGCCAGACCACATGGCCCTCACCCGTCGCGGCGTCGGCGACCCAGATCGCCCACGGCTGCGGAACGTCGACCCGCACCGGTTCGGGCGGCCCGCCGACGCCTGGCCGGCGGGTGAAGGCGATACGGGTTCCGTCCGGCGACCACTGCGGCGAGCCGTCGCGGCCGGTCGACGGGGCGAGGTAAAGGATCGGCGTCGCCGCGTCCTTGTAGACGCCGACGAAGGCGTGGTCGCCGCGCCGCGAGGCGAAGGCCAGGCGCGTCCCATCCGGCGACCAGACGAGTTCGCCCACCTTGCCGCGGTCGAAGAACAGCTTCTCGGGCTTGCCGCCGCCAGCCAGGGGCGCGGTCCAGGCCTGACTGTCCTTGACGTAGGCCAGGCGACCCTCCGTGGAGACGGCCGGCGCGTCGCCTTCGGCGATCATCACCGGCGGCCCGCCGGCTGTGGCGACCGACCAGACCGCCTCCTTCGGCTCGACCGGGCTGGAGTCAGGGTCGGGCATGAGGCCGCCTTCGGCCGGCCAGTTGGCGTCGTGATCGCCGCCGCGCACAAAGACGACGCGGCTGGCGTCGGCGGTCAGCGTCAGCCAGGTGATCTCCTGGCCGTCGTCAGCCGTCCAGGAAGTGAGCTGCCGTGGCGCGTAGTCTGGCCCCTTGGCGAACCAGATGTTGCGCTGGCCGTTCACCACCCGCACCCAGGCGATAGCATCGACCGACTTGGCCGCCACCACGCCGGTGATGAACGGATAGGAGAGCGCCTGGTCGAGGCTGAAGTTTCCTGCCGCCGGCGCCGGCGGGGCGAACGCCAGAACCGCGGCCGCCAAGGCGCCGCCGACCCATCCGCGTATCCGCATTCTGTCCCCCGTCAAAGAAAGGCCCGCACCTCGGCCAGGAAACCCTCCAGCCGATCATGCTGAACCCAGTGACCGGCGCGGTCGAACACCGTCACCTTGGCATTGCGGAAATACGCCGCCCGGCCGTCCTTTTCGGGGTTGGAGGCCCAGCTCTCCGACCCGTTCACCAGCAGTGTCGGACAGGCAATGTTTCCCCACAGGCGGTGCAGTTCGGCCGTCGTCAGATCGACTGGCGACCAACCGCGCGCGTAGTTGTCGAACTTCCAGCTGTAGGTGCCGTCCTCGTTCTGGCTGACCCCATGGATGGTCAGATAGCGGGCCTGCTCGGCCGAGAGATGCTTGTTCTCGGCCTGCATACGGGCGAAGGCGTCCTCGATCGAGGCGTAGCGGCGCGGCAGGCGGCTGGCGAGCCCTCGCTCGCGCTCGATCCACTCGGAGAAGCGCTTTTCGACCGGGGTCTCGCCGCGCTCGGCGAGCATCTTCGGCGACGGGCCGAGGCCCTCGATGGCGACAAGCTTCTCGACCATCTGCGGGTAGACACCGGCGTAGCGCAGGGAAATCGAGCCGCCCAGCGAGTGGGAGATGATCCTGACCGGCCCCAGCGCCAGCTGATGCACCAACTGGGCCAGGTCGTAGACGAAGGCGGCCATCGAATAGTCGCCGCTCGGCGACCAGGCGGAATCGCCGTGGCCACGCAGGTCCGGCGCGATGACGTGGTAGTCGCGGCGCAGGTCCTGGGCCACCCAGTCCCAGTTGCGGCAATGATCCTGGCCGCCGTGGACCAGGATCAGCGGCGGCGCGGCGGCATTGCCCCAATCGACGTAATGTAGGCGCAACCGCTGGGAGATGAAACTGTGCGAGGTAGGGCCGACGGGCTCGCTCATCACGCTTTCATGGGGCTCGGCGACGCGAGGCGTCAAGCGGCGCGGCCCGGGTTTGGAGGCTGTCCTCCCTCCCTCCCCTTGATGGGGAGGGTGGACCGCGCGTCAGCGCGGGACGGGT
>JBEKQJ010000029.1:0-18728 GCA_049519835.1 Caulobacteraceae bacterium
TCCATGCCGGCGTCGCGGATGTGACGGCCGCGATCCACTTCTGGGACGACGACGGTTTCGGCCTCGCGGGTCGCATCCTCCTGGATGACGATCGCGTCGGCGCCGGCAGGGACCGGCGCGCCGGTGAAGATGCGCACAGCCTGGCCCGCCCGAAGCGTTCCCGCGAACCCGTGACCGGCGGCGCTCTCGCCAGCGATTGTCAGGCGCCCCGGCGTGTCGGCGGCCCGCACAGCCCAGCCGTCCATGGCCGAGGCGGCGAACGGCGGCTGGTCGCGCCACGCCTTCACCCCCGCCGCCAGCACCCGGCGTGCCGCCGCCTCGAGCGGAATCGACTCGGCGGCCAGGGGCGCCGCGGCCGCCAGCATGCGGGCCCGCGCCTCGGCGGCAGGCAGCAGCTTCACGCCGCCCGCCAGTCGCCCGACGCGCCGCCGTGCTTTTCGAGGAGGCGCACGCCGTCGATGACCATGTCGCGTTGCGCCGCCTTGAGCATATCGTAGATCGTCAAGCAGGCGACGGAGACGGCAGTGAGCGCCTCCATCTCGACGCCCGTCGGTCCCGTCGTCGCCACCCGTGCCGTTACGGCCAGGCCGGCGTCGTCCGCCTCGATCCTGACCTCGATCTTGGTCAGCGCCAGGGGATGGCAGAGCGGGATGAGGTCGGCCGTCCGTTTGGCGGCCATGACGCCGGCGATCTCGGCGACGGCGATGACGTCGCCCTTGCGGCCGGCGCCCGTGAGCGCCAGGGCGCGCGTCTCGGGCGACATGCGCACGAGGCCAGTGGCGAGCGCCTCGCGGGCGGTGGTGGGCTTGGCCGAGACATCGACCATGCGCGCCCGGCCATCCTCGTCCAGGTGACTGAGTCGGCTCACCGCTCGGCGAGCCTCGGCATCAGCTCGACCATGTTGCAGGGCTTGTGGCGCGAATCGAGCTGGGCGGCGATGACCTTGTCCCATCCGTCGCGCACGGCGCCATTGGACCCCGGCAGGCAGAACACGAACACCCCGTCGATGATGCCGGCCAGCGCCCGCGACTGCAGGGTCGAAAGGCCGACGGTCTGGTAGCTGACCAGGTGGAAGACCACCGAGAAGCCGTCGATGCGCTTGTCGAACAGCGGCTCCAGCGCTTCGGGGGTGACGTCGCGGCCGGTAAGCCCGGTGCCGCCGGTGGTGACAATGGCGTCGACTTGGCCGGAGGTTGTCCAGGATTTGATCTGTCGCCGGATCTGCTCGACATCGTCACGGACGATGTCGCGCGCGGCGAGGGTATGGCCGGCGCCGGTGACACGCTCGGCCAGAAGATGGCCGGAGGTGTCGCTCTCCTCGTCACGGGTGTCGGAGATGGTCAGGACGGCCACGCGCACCGGCGTCAGCGCCAGAGCCTCGTCCACGCGTCCACCGACCGAAAGGCTCACCGCTCCCACCTCGCCACGTCCGCCAGATCGCGCGCCGTCGGCTCGACCCAGCGTGCGCCGGCCGGCCCGTGCTCCTTCTTCCACAAGGGCGCGCGGGATTTCAGATAGTCCATCAGAAAGTCGCAGGCCTCGAACGCCTCGCGCCGGTGCGCTGCCGCGGTCATGACCAGGACGATCGCCTCGCCGGGGGCGATCTCGCCGGTGCGATGGATGATGGCCACGTCGTGCAGCGAGAAGCGCCGACTCGCCTCGGCGGCGATCTTCTCGATCTCTGCGGTGGTGAACTCCGGCCACGCCTCCAGCTCCAGCGCCGCCGCCGCGCCGGCCTCACCTCGGGCGATCCCGAGGAAGCTGGCCACAGCGCCGCTCTCGGTTCGACCGGCGCTGAACGTGGTGAGCGCCGCGCCTGGATCGAAGATTTGGTCGGTGAGCGTGATCATCCGCCGCTCATCGGCGGCATGAAGGCCACCTCGGCCCCCGGGCGGAGTGCGACGTCACCGCGCGCCAGGGCACGATCGACGGCCACCTGAACGCCAGGGCCGGCGAGGGCCGCGCCCAGGTCCGGCCAGGCTTCGGCCAGACGGCGCTTCAGCTCCGCCAGGCTGGCTGAGGCGGGCGTCAGCTCGGTCTCGCGCCAGCCGGCGAGATCGCGAAGGCGGCCGAAGAGCAGCACCCGGGTCATCCGCCGGTGGTCGACATGTGGCGGGCGACAGCGGGGGCCGCGCCGCGGGCGATGTGGAAGTCGTGCCCGGCCGGCTTGCTCCAGACCGCGTCGCGGATCGCCTGGACGAGGTCGCCGCCGGCGCGGATCACCGCCCTGAGATCAGCCGCATCCTCGCGGCCGAGGCAGGTGTGCAGCACGCCGGTGCAGGTCAGGCGCACACGGTTGCAGCCGGCGCAGAAATTGTGGCTGAGCGGGGTGATGAAGCCGACGCGCCCACCGGTCTCGGCCACGCGGACGTAGCGCGCCGGGCCGCCGGTGGCGAGCGGCAGGTCGGTAAGGGTCCACCGGCGCTCGAGATCGCCGCGCACCTCGGCCAGCGAGAGGAACTGGTCTGTCCGGTCTTCATCGATCTCGCCCATGGGCATGGCTTCGATGAGCGTCAGGTCTAAACCGCGGTCGTGCGCCCAAGCGATCAGCCCGGGGATCTCGCCGGCGTTGTCGTGGGCCAGGGCGACGACGTTGATCTTGACCTCCAGCCCGGCGGCGCGGGCGGCGTCGATGCCGGCCTGGACCTGAGCCAGGTCGCCGCCTCGGGTCAGCCGAGCGAACACCTCCGGCTTCAGGCTATCCATGGAGACGTTGACCCGGCGAACGCCAAGCCGCGCCAACGCCTCGGCATGGGCGGCAAGCTGGGTGCCATTGGTGGTCAGTGCGATCTCTTGAAGCGCGCCGGTCGCCAGGTGGCGGGAGAGCCGTTCGATGAGGCCCATCACCCCCTTGCGCACCAGGGGCTCGCCGCCGGTCAGGCGCAGCTTGCTGACGCCCAAAGCGACGAAGGCCGAAGCGATCTGGTCGAGCTCCTCGAGGGTCAGGACCTCCGCCTTCGGAAGGAAGGTCATGTGCTCGCTCATGCAGTAGACGCAGCGCAGGTCGCAGCGATCGGTGACCGAGAGGCGCAAATAGGTCACCTTGCGGCCGAGACTGTCGGTCAGCCGCACATCGGTTGGGCTCGCCAGGGCGGAGTCGAAGGGCGTCATCGCGTGCGAAACATAGTGGGAATGGCCGGGTGACGCCAATCGCGCTGGAGGCGATCGTGCTCGCCGCCGGAAGCGGTCGGCGCTTCGGGGTGGCCAAGCTCACCGCGCCCTGGCGCGGCGGGGCGCTGATCGACGGGGCCCTGGCCGCGGCCCTGGCTGCGCCGGTGCGGCGGGTGATCGTGGTGACCGGAGCCGATCCGGCCGTGCTCGAGCGCATGCGAGCATTTGAGGATCCCAGGCTGTTCGTCGCTCATGCCGCCAACCACGCGCTCGGCATGTCGGCCAGCTTGGGCGCCGGCCTGGCGGCGGTGAGCTCGGGCGTGGCCGGCGTCTACGTCTTCCTGGGCGACATGCCGCTCATTCCACACGATATCGCCGGACCCCTCGCCGAGGCCCTGGCGGCCGGCGCCCTCGCCGCTGCGCCGGCGAAAGACGGGCGACGCGGTCATCCGGCCCTCATCTCAGCCGCACTGTTTCCGCAGCTCGTGGCGCTCGAAGGCGATGTCGGAGCGCGTGCGGTGCTGGATTCGCTGGGTCCGCGCCTGGTGCTGGTGGAGTCGGACGATCCCGGCGTGCTGACCGACGTCGATACGCCGGACGATCTCAGGCCTTGACGAACGGCAGGCTGGAGGTCGGCTTGCTGGTGAGGGCGAGCAGGGCGTTGGCCACGGCCGGGGCGATCACCGGCGTGCCGGGTTCGCCCACGCCGGAGGGCGGGTTTCCCGACGGCACGATGTAGGTCTCGACGTGCGGCGCCTCGGTCATCCTGAGGATGCGGTAGGTGTCGAAGTTGCGTTGCTGCGGCACGCCGTCCTTCAAGGTAATCTGGCCGTAGAGCGCCGCCGAGAGACCGTAGACCGTGCCGCCCTCCATCTGGGCGGCGATTTGGTCGGGCGAAATCGCCAGGCCGCAGTCGACGGCGGTGACCACACGGCCGACGCGGGGCGTGTCGCCGTCGAGCTTTACTTCGGCCACCTGGGCGACCACCGAGCCGAAGCTCTCATGAACGGCGACGCCGCGCGTCCAGCCGGGCGTGGCGTCTCCGGCCTTCTTTATGGCGAGATCGAGCACGGCCAGTTGCCGGTCGGCGCCCGCCTTCCGATAGAGCGCCCGACGGTAGTCGACGGGGTCCTTGCCGGCGGCGCGGGCCAGCTGGTCGATGGTGTGCTCCATCACGAAGGCGGTGTGCGTGGCCCCCACCGAGCGCCACCAGAGTACGGTCACCGGGCTCACCGGCATGGAGACTTGGCCGTCCACGTTGGGGGTCGCCTTGAGGTAGGGCGAGCCGAGGGCGCCCTCGACGGCGGTCTCGTCGAGCTTTCCGCCGCCCATCGGCGAACCTTTCTGGATCGACTGGCTGACCACGCGATGGCGCCAGTGGACCGGGAAGCCGTCTTCATCCAGGGCCACACGCACGGCGTGGTGGGTGAGGGGCCGCCACTTGCCGGCAGTCATGTCGTCCTCGCGCGTCCACACCAGCTTCACCGGCCGGCCGCCGCCGACCTTCTTGGCGATGTGGACGCACTCGACCACGTAGTCGGACTGGAAGTTGGCGCGGCGGCCGAACGAGCCGCCGGCGAACAGGGTCTCGATCTCCACCGATCCCGGCAGGCAGCCGACAATCAGGGCCGTGTTCAACTGGTCCATGGTCGGGATCTGCGAGCCGGTGCTGATCTTGGGCGCGCCGGCGCCGATCTCGGCCACACAGTTCATCGGCTCCATCGGCGCGTGGCTGAGGTAGGGGAAGTCATAAGTGAGTTCGATCACCTTGCCGCCGGCGGGCGGGCTTGTCTGCCCGTGCTGATCGAACACCTGCCACTTGGCGTCGCCGACCGGCGTCACTTTGCCCGAGGCGATGTCGTGATAGCTGGCGAGGATCGCATCGGTGCCGCGCTTCTCGGCCTTGTCGTCGTTCCAGGTCACCTGCAGCGCATCGCGCCCTTGACGGGCGGCGTAGGTGTTGTTCGCGACCACAGCGACGCCGGTGGGGATCTCGAACACATCGACGACGCCCGGGACCTTCTTCGCGGCGCTGGCGTCGAAGCTCGCCACCTTGCCGCCGAACCGCGGCGAGTGGGCGACCATGGCGGTCAGCATGTTCGGCCGATGGACGTCCTGAGTGTACTGCGCCTTGCCGGTGGATTTGGCGTGGGCGTCCTTGCGCCGCACGCGGTCCGTGCCGATCAGGGTGAAGGTCTTGGGATCCTTGAGCGGCGGATCCTTCGGCGGGGCCACCTTGGCCGCATCGGCGACAAGGTCGGCGAAGCTCGCCTGCTTGCCGGAGGGATGCGAGACGACGCCGTTGTTCACCGAAACTGCGGCCGCCGGCACGCCCCAGCGGTTGGCCGCAGCGGTGACGAACATCGCCCGGCCGGCGGCCCCGGCCTTGCGCAGCTGAATCCACGAGTTGGCGATGGCCGAGGAACCGCCGGTGCCCTGGGCCCCGAAGCCGAGGTTGGCGTAGACCTTGGTGTTGGCGGGGGCCTGGACGACATTGACCCGCGACCAGTCGGCGTCCAGCTCCTCGGCGACGATAGCCGCCAAGCCCGCATGGCTGCCCTGGCCGAATTCGATGTGCTTGGAGACCACCGTCACCGTGCCGTCAGCGTCGATGCGCAGGAACGGGCCGAAGGGGCCGAAGTGGCTCGAATCCGCGCCCAGAGACATAATGTCGGCCTGGGAGCAACCGATCAGCAGCGAGCCGCCGGCCGCCACCGCGGCGATGACCACCATTTCACGGCGAGTGGGTTCGAAAGATCGGACTGGAGCGTTCATGGCGGGCTCCCCTATGCCGCGACTTTGGCCGGCCCGCGGGCGGCCGCGACCTTGATGGCGGCGCGGATGCGCTGGTAGCAGCCGCAGCGGCAGATGTTGCCGTTCATGCCGGCCGTGATGTCTTCGTCGGTGGGGTTCGGCGTCTTGGCCAGCAGCGCCGCGGCCGACATGATCTGGCCGGACTGGCAGTAGCCGCATTGCGGCACATCGGCCTCGACCCAGGCGGTCTGCAACGGATGCAGGCCCTGCAGGCCTTCGATGGTGGTGATCTTGCCGGTCCCGATCGCGCCGATCGGCAGCTGGCAGGAGCGGACCGCCTCGCCATTCAGATGCACGGTGCAGGCCCCGCACTGGGCGATGCCGCAGCCATACTTGGTGCCGGTCATCACCAGCTCGTCACGGAGCACCCACAGGAGCGGCGTTTCCGGCGCCGCCTCCACCGTCACCTGCTTGCCGTTGAGTGTGAAGCTCGTCGCCATGGCGATCCTCCGCGCCGGTCTTAACAATGATAACTTCCGAGCGCCGGGCGCGGCAAGGCGACATCGCGGGCCCGCCTGACTAATGTGACGATTGATGGATTCCTTCCCGGCTTTCTTCCCGCTCAAGGGCGCGCGCGTGGTGATCGCCGGGGAGGGTGAGCCGGCGGAGGCCCGCGCCCGGTTGTTCAAAGGCTCGCCCGCCGAGGTGGTCCGCGTCGAAGGCGAGGCGGCGTTCGACCCGGCGGCCTATTCCGGCGCCAAGCTGATCTTCGTCGCCAGCTTCGACGAGGATTTCTGTCAGCGCGCGGCGGCGGTGGCGCGGATGGTCGGCGCGCCGCTCAACGTCTTCGACCGGCCGGCGCTCTCGGACTTCAACACCCCGGCGATCGTCGACCGCGGGGCGGTGACAGCCGCAGTCGGCACCGGCGGATACGCGCCGCTGCTGGCCCAGATCCTGCGCGCCGAGCTGGAGGCGCGCGTGCCGGCCGAAGCCGGCGAGACGGCGCGCCTGCTCGGCGAACGCCGCGAGGCGATCAAGCAAGCCTTTCCCGACCTCGCAGATCGGCGTGCCTTCCTGCGCCGACTGCTCGCCGGACCGTCGCCAGACGCCGAAGCGCTCGACACCGCCATCGCCGCCGGCGCGAAAGCCCAGGGCCGCATCGTCCTGATCGATCTTCCATTGGCGGAAGACCTGATGTCGCTGCGCGCGCTCCGCGCGCTCGCCGCCGCCGATGTGGTGGTCGCGGCCGGCCCGGCCCGCGAAATCGCCGCGCGCCTGGCCCGCAGGGAGGCTGAGCGCCTCGACGTCGCTACCCCCGAACGCCTGAGCGAGCTGTCGCGCGGCGGAAAGATTGTCGTCGTGCTGGGTCAGCCCGACGGCCTGGCGATCGAAGGCGCCGAACGCCTGGCCGCCGCGCCCGGGGCGATATGATCTCCGCCGACGACATCTCGGCCATCCTGCTCTCGCTACGCGTCGGCGCGATCGCCACGCTCGCGGCCCTGCCATTGGCGATCCTGGCGGCGTGGCTGCTCGCCCGCCGCCGCCTTCCCGGCCGCGCGCTGCTGGACGCCGCCGTTCACCTGCCGCTGGTCGTGCCCCCCGTCGCGGTCGGCTACGGCCTGCTGATCCTGTTCGGCCGACAGGGCCCGCTGGGCGCCATGATGGCCCAAGCGGGTATCGTGCTGGCCTTCCGCTGGACCGGCGCGGCCCTGGCCGCCGGTGTGATGGCCTTTCCATTGATGGTGCGACCCATTCGCCTTTCCATCGAGGCCATCGATCCCGAGGTCGACGACGCGGCGCGCACCTTGGGCGCCTCGGCCGCCTCGCACTTCCTGCGCATTACCCTGCCCTTGGCCGCGCCGGGCATCGTCGCCGGCGCGGTGCTCGGCTTTGCTCGCGCCCTGGGCGAATTTGGGGCCACGATCGCCTTTGTCGCGGCGATCCCTGGCGAGACCCTGACTCTGCCGAGCGACATCTGGCTGGCCACCCAGTCGCCCGGGGACGAGGGCCACACGCTGGTGCTGTGCGGCGTGTCGCTGGCGATCGCCTTCGCCGCGATCCTGGCGGGCGAGGCGCTGAACCGGCGCGCCGTTCGGAGAGGTTGATCGCCGGCCGCGCCAGGCTCAGGCTAGCGGAAACCGGAGGATCGTCATGTCGCTCGGCTCGCCGCGCTTCGCCTACACCAAGGGTCTGCACGACCTTGGCAACGGCGGCTACGCCTGGCTGCAGCCCGACGGCGGCTGGGGCTGGTCGAACGCCGGGCTGATCGTGGATGGCGGCGAGTCCCTGCTCGTCGACACCCTGTTCGACGTGCCGCTGACCCGCGACATGCTGGCGGCGATGGCCGCTGCCGAACCGAAGGCGGCGGCGCGCATCGGGACGGTGGTCAACACTCACCACAACGGCGACCACTGCAACGGCAACGAATGTTGCGCAGGCGCCGAGATCATCGCCCATCGCCTGGCTGCGGAAGCCATGCGACGTGAGACGCCGGCGCTGCTGGCCGGCTTCGTGGCCGCCGCGCCGAGGATGGGTCTGACCGGCGAATACGTCACCCACGCCTTTGGACCCTTCGACTTCGCCGGCGTCACCCAGACCCTGCCGACCACAACTTTTGAACAGGCGCTGACGCGCCATGTGGGCTCGAAGGAGGTGCGCCTGCTTCCGGTCGGCCCGGCTCACACGGCCGGTGACATCCTCGTCCATGTTCCGGCGGATCGGACGGTGTTCACCGGCGACATCCTGTTCATCGAGGGCCATCCGATCATGTGGGAAGGGCCGGTCGGCAATTGGATCGCCGCCTGCGAGGCGATCCTGGCCATGGACGTCGAGACGGTGGTGCCCGGCCATGGTCCGATCACCGGCAAGAACGGCGTGCGGGCGGTTCGGGACTATCTCGCCTACATCGAAGGCGAGGCGCGTCGGCGCTTCGACGCCGGGCTCTCGGCCCTTGAGGCGGCCAAGGACATCGACATGTCGGACTACGACAGCTGGGGCGACGGCGAGCGGATCGTCGTCAATGTCGCCACGCTCTATCGCGAGTTCTCCGGCGACGAGAGCCATGGCGATGTCACGGCTCTGTTCGGTCAGATGGCGGAGCTGTGGAACGCGAGGCGGCGCTAGTTGATCGCCCGCCCCCGCGTTTCGGGGATGAGGAACGGCATGGTCACCACCGAGATGGCCGTGAAGATCACCGGGTACCAAAGTCCGGCGTAGATATCGCCGGTGGCCGTGACGATGGCGAAGGCGCAGACCGGGGTGAAGCCCCCCACCCAGCCGGTGCCGACGTGGTAGGGCAGGGAGAGCGCCGTGTAGCGGACGCGGGCCGGGAACAGTTCCACCAGCGCCGTCGACATCGGTCCGTAGAGCGCCGTGCAGGCGATGACCAGGACGATGAGCACGGCGGAAAGGCCGAGGAAATTGATCGCCTTGGGATCGGCCTTGGCGGGGTAGCCGGCGACCGTGAGCGCCTTGGCGAGGCGCGCCGCGACATCCTTGGCGGCGGCTTTCTGGGCGTTGGCCGCAAGGCCGCTAGCTTCAAGGGACGGGACGGCGGTCCCGCCGATCCTGACCACGGCGAGTGCGCCGGCCGGGGCCGCGGCGTTGGCGTAGGAGACGCCGGCGTTGGAAAGCGCGCTCTTGGCGAGGTCGCAGGAGGTCTCGTATTTCGCCTTACCCGTCACATCGAACTGCAGGCTGCAGCGGGCCGGATCGGCGATGACGGTCACCGGCGTCGCCTGCTGGGCCCGCTCGAGGGCCGGGTTGGCGAAGTGGGTCATGGCGTGGAAGCCGGGGAAAAAGAATGCGAGGGCGAGCGCCATGCCGCCCCACATCACCCACTTGCGGCCGACCTGGTCGCTGAGCCAGCCGAAGAAGATGTAGAGCGGCCCGCTGACGACGGTCATCAGGATCAGGAGCTGTTCGCCGGTCTCGGCCGAGATCTTGAGGAAGCGCTCGAGGAACACCTGCTCGGCGTAGAAAAAGACGACGTACCAGGCCGCGCCCTGGGCGCACATGAAGCCGACGAAGGCGGCGAGCACCACCTTGAGGTTGGACCAGCGGCCGAACGCTTCGCTGTAGGGCTTCGGGCTGCGCTGGCCCTCGGCCTCCATGGCCGCGAACACTGGGCTCTCGGAAAGCTTGAGGCGCATCCAGATCGAGATCAGGAGCAGCCCCGCCGACAGCAGGAACGGCACGCGCCAGCCGCCCAGCCAGCCCGCATCGCCGAAGCGCGCGTCGCCGGTCAGGGTGCGAGTGACGAGGATCGCGGCCAGGGCGCCGACCAGGCCGATCGCGGCCGATGACTGCACCGAACTGGTGAACGTCGCGCGGCGGCGGCCCGGCGCGTGCTCGGCGACATAGATCACCGCGCCGCCGTACACCCCGCCGAGCGCCGTGCCCTGGATGATGCGCATGAGCACGAGAAGTATCGAGGCGAGCGCGCCGACTTGGGGGAAGGTGGGCAAGAGACCGATGGCGACGGTCGCCCCGCCCATCAACGACATGGTGATCAGGAAGGCGCCTTTGCGGCCGGCGACGTCTCCGAGGCCGCCGAAGATCAGGGCCCCGATCGGCCGAAAAAAGAATCCGGCCCCGAAGAGGCCCAGCGCCGCCAGCAGGCCTGCCGTCGAGCTGAGGCCGGAGAAGAAGTTCTTGGCGATGATCGGGGCCAGGGCGCCGAACACGAAGAAGTCGTACCACTCGAACGCCAGGCCGGCCGCCGAGGCGACCACCACCGTCGTCATCGACGCCTTTTTCGGCGCGCCGCCCGGCCCCCCCGTGTCCGGCATCGGCTAGTGTCCCAATTCCGAAGTTCGCATTGCCTGTGGAACCCTCCGACGAACTTCGGAATCGATCAGGACACTAGCTAAGTTAACTTCTCTAGTGTGCCTTTTGGATCTGAAGTTCGTTCCTCCGCACGACCCATACATTGACGAACTTCAGATCCGGCACACTAGAACGCGTTTTCGTCGGTGATGGCGCGGCCGAGGATGAGGGCGTGGACATCGTGCGCGCCCTCGTAGGTGTTGACCGTCTCGAGGTTCGCGGCGTGACGCATGACATGGTACTCGCCGCTGATGCCGTTGCCGCCATGGATGTCGCGGGCGACTCTGGCGATCTCCAGCGCCTTGCCGCAGTTGTTGCGCTTCATCAGGCTGATGGCTTCGGGGACCCAGGCGCCCTCGTCGATCAGTCGGCCGAGCGCCAGGGCGCCTTCGAGACCCAACGCGATCTCGGTGGTCATGTCGGCCAGCTTCTTCTGGACCAGCTGGCGGGCCGCCAGAGGCTTGCCGAACACCGTGCGGGACTTGGTGTAATCGCGCGAGGCGTGCAGGCAGAACTCGGCCGCGCCCATGGCCCCCCAGGCGATGCCATAGCGGGCCTTGTTGAGGCAGGAGAACGGCCCGCGCAGGCCGGAGACGCCCGGCAGGATGGCGTCATCAGGCACGAAGACGTCGGCGAGGGCGATCTCGCCGGTCACCGAGGCGCGCAATGACAGCTTGTTCTTGATCGTCGGGGTCTCGAAGCCGGGCATTCCGCGTTCGACGAGAAAGCCGTGGATGCGGCCGTCGAGCTTGGCCCAGACCAGGGCGACATCGCAGATCGGCGCATTGGTGATCCACATCTTGGCGCCGTTGAGCACGAAGCCGCCGTCGACGGCCTTGGCGGTGGTGCGCATCGAGGCCGGGTCCGACCCGCCGTCCGCCTCAGTGAGACCGAAGCAGCCCACCACCTCGCCCGTGGCCATGGCCGGCAACCAGCGCCGCCGCTGCGCCTCCGATCCGAAGGCGTGGATCGGATACATGACCAGCGACGACTGGACGCTCATGGCCGAACGGTAGCCGCTGTCCACGGCCTCGATCTCGCGGGCGATGAGCCCATAGGCGACGTGGTTGACGCCCGCGCAGCCGTACGCCTCAGGGAGCGTCGGCCCCAGAAACCCAAGCGCGCCCATCTCGGTCATGATTTCGCGGTCGAAGCGCTCTTCGGCGAAGGCGCTCACCACGCGCGGCAGCAGCTTCTCGCGCGCGTAGGCGCGCGCCGCCTCGCTGATCATGCGCTCCTCTTCGGTGAGGCGTGAGGCGAGGTCGAGCGGATCCTCCCAGCGGAAGGTCTTGGGCGGCTGGGCGTCGAGCGGCATGGCGGGTCTCCTCAAGTCCGCCTTATGACGCCTCGTGGTTCAGGGCGCAAAGCTGGGGTGCGACTGACGCCGCACAGGCCGAGTTTCAGAGCTAGGCGAATTCCACCGATGGGTCCGGGGCCATAGCTGGGACCAGATCACGATAGGCGCTCGTCCACGGCGCGGCCCAAACGACCAGTTCAACGCCACTGAACGGGATGGAGACCAGCCGGCCGAAGACAACGCTCGTGCGCGAGGTCGCCACCCACGACAGAAGCCTTGGGCCTGGCCTCTCCAACCCGAGCGCGAGCTGCACAAGATGATGCGCCGCCATCACCGCTCCGAGCATGACCGTAGCAAATAGGCCGATCGCAATCAGGCGGCCCATGTGGCCATCTGCCAGCGCCCAGGCATTGCGAGGGCTCACTTTTCCTTGGTCGACAGCCAGGGGCGCCAAGAGACTGAGCCGAAGACTCAGCCACACGAACAACAGGATGGCCACGGCCATGCCGGCCAATGCTGGGGCCGCGGTGGCGTGGTGGAATACGCCCAACGCCAAGCTGACCAGCTCCGCCACCAGGAGTGAGACGATGCCGCCGATCAGGCCGATCAGATACATGCCGACACAGACCGCCACCATGAGCGTCTCGGTGAGGCCAAACCGCACGTACGCGAAACGCCCCTCCTCCGGGCGCAGCAGGGCTCGAGCGACGGCGCAGTACAGCGCCATGCTGGCCAAGCCGAGAACCACAAACACGATACCTGCAGAACCATGTCCCCGGAGGCTCGCGGCTGCGGCGAAGAGCAGAGAATTCACGGCGCCCCAGGTGAGCACCGTCAGCGGTCGGCGCCGGATGAGCGCGAAAGGCTCGCCTAGCGCACGCGGTAGTGAAATCGCGGCCATCACGCGCCAAGCGCTCGCATGATTTGGAAGCCTTGCGCAACGCAGTGATGGAAGAGGCCGCCGCCTGATGATGGCGGAAATCAGCCTTTGCCGCGCGGGGCTTCCGTGGCAGGCTCCGCCCTCAAAAGGCCCGGGGGGCTGAACAGGGAGAGCGTACTGATGACCAAACGACTCGTGGCCGAGCTGTTCGGCACGTTTTGGCTCGTGCTGGGCGGCTGTGGCTCGGCGGTGCTGGCGGCGGCGTTCCCAAGCCTCGGCATCGGCTTTGCCGGCGTCGCCCTCGCCTTCGGCCTGACCGTCGTGACCGGCGCCTACGCCGTCGGCCACATCTCGGGCGGCCACTTCAACCCGGCCGTGACGGTCGGCCTGTGGGCCGGCGGTCGCTTCCCCGCCAAGGACATCGCGCCCTACATCTTCGCCCAGGTCGTCGGCGCGATCATCGCTGCTGGCGTATTGTTCGTCATCGCCTCCGGTAATTCGGAGTTCAGCACAGCCGGCGGTTTCGCCTCCAACGGCTACGGGGACCACTCGCCAGGCCACTACTCGCTGATGGCCTGCGCAGTCACCGAGATCGTGCTGACCTTCGCGTTCCTGGTGGTGATCCTGGGCTCGACCCACAGCGCCGCGCCCAAGGGTTTCGCGCCGCTCGCCATCGGCCTGTCGCTGACGCTGATCCACCTCGTCAGCATTCCGGTCACCAATACCTCGGTGAACCCGGCCCGGAGCCTCGGTCCGGCCCTCTTCCAGGGCGACTGGGCGCTCGGCCAGGTGTGGCTGTTCTGGACGGCGCCGTTTGTCGGAGCCCTCATCGCCGGATTTTTCTATCGCTGGCTCAGCCCCGACTATCCGGCGGCGGTCGACGTCACCGGCGAGGGCTAGTGTCCCGATTCCGAAGTTCGCATCGCTCGTGGGGAGCTCGGACGAACTTCGGAATCGATCAGGACACTAACGAAGTATAGGTTTCTGGTGTGCTTTTCGGATCTGAAGTTCGTTCTCGCACGACCCGTACGCCGACGAACTTCAGATCCGGCGCATTAGACAGCCTTCGGCAACTGCCAGCCGAGGCTGACGGCGACCATCCTCAAGGCGAAGCATAAGACGGCGCCGAGGATGGCCGCCCAGACGTTGGGCAGGCCGAAGCGGCGGCCGACGATCATGGTTGCGGCGCCGGCGAGCGCGGCGGTGGCGTAGATGTCGCGCGTGAGAACGGCCGGTATCTTGTCGAGCAGGATATCGCGCATGACGCCGCCGCCGACGCCGGTGACACCGCCGACCAGAATGGCGGCCAGCCAGCCCAATCCCTGGTCGAGGCTCTTTTCCGCTCCCGCCACGGCCAGCAGCCCCAACGCCGCCGCGTCCAAGGTGATCAGCGCCGCCGGTGGGATCGCCCGCACCCAATGGCCGAAGGCGAAGGCGGCCGCGCCGGCGACCAGGGCGGTCACCAGGTAGCGCCAGTCGCGCAAGGCGCGGGGCGGAGTCTGGCCGATCAACACGTCGCGGGCGATCCCACCGCCGAGCGCGGCCACGAAAGCGATGACCAGGATGCCGAACACGTCGAGCCGGCCAGCCATGGCCGCGCCGACGCCTTCCTGGGCCGCCACGGCCGCGCCGGCGAGATCGAGCGCCAGCACCAGGCCCTTGGCCTGCTTCAGGCTGGGCCTTTTCAAGGTGGGTCTTCTGACCACGCCCCGACCTCGCTGTTGATCGACCTTGCAGCGGCAGCGTAATGACAGCCCGCGGGAAACGGAAGGATCGGGCGGCCATGGAAGTCAACGGGATCGCCCACATCTTCATCACCGCCGGCGATTTCGAGAAGTCGCGAGCCTTCTACCGTCAGCTGCTGCCGTTCCTGGGTCTCAAGCCGGTGCTGGACGCCGGCGGCGCCTACTACTGTGTCGGCGGGCGGACGGGCTTTGGCGTGCGCGCGCCGGCTCCTGAGCACGCCGGCGGCCGTTTCCAGCAGGGAACAGTCGGCCTGCACCACATTTGCTTCCGCACCCGCGAGCGCGAAGAGGTCGATCAGGCCCACGCCTTCCTGCACCAGATCGGGGCCAAGATCGTCCATCCGCCGCAGGACGACGAATGGGCCCCTGGATACTATTCGGTGCTGTTCGAGGATCCCGACGGCGTGCGGCTCGAGGTCAACTATGTGCCAGGCAAGGGTCTGCTGTCCCCAGGCGGCTCGGGACACATGAACGTAAGGCTCTCCTGATGGGCGAGGCGATGAGCGCCATCAGCGAGGCCGACGAGCGGGCTCTGCTCGATTCCATCGACCGTTGGCTGGAGCGCAAGGTGGCGCCGGTCGCGGCCAGATACGAGCAGGCCGACGAGTATCCGCACGAGCTGGTGGCGGACATGTGCGAGATGGGCCTCTACGGGGCTCTGATCGAGCCGGAGTGGGGCGGCCTCGGCCTGTCGGCGCTGACCTACAGCAAGATCGTGGCGCGCATCTCCGAAGAGTGGATGAGCCTCACCGGCTTCTTCAACAGCCATCTGATGATGGCCCTGATCGTGCAGAAGTTCGGCACCGCCGAGCAGAAGGACCACTGGCTACCGAAGTTCGCCACCGGCGAGCTGCGCGGGGGCCTCGGTCTCACCGAGCCGGGGGCCGGCACCGATCTGCAGGGCATCACCACCGTCGCCCGGCGGGATGGCGACGATTACGTGGTCGACGGCGCCAAGCTGTGGATCACCAATGCTCTGGAGGGCGACGTGCTCGCCCTGCTCGTCAAGACCGATCCTCACGCCAACCCGCGCCATCGCGGCATGTCGATGCTGATCACGCCGACGCGCGATCCGCAGACCAAGGCCGAGGCGCCGGGCGTCACCCGCGGCCGCAAGCTCCCAAAGCTAGGATACCGCGGCATCGACACCGGCGAGATCGGCTTTTCCGACTATCGTTGCGACGCGCGGCTGTCGCTGGTTGGCGGCGAGGAGGGCAAGGGCTTCGTGATGGCGACGGGCGGCCTGGAGATCGGCCGGATCAACGTCGCCGCGCGGGGCGTCGGCATCGCCAGGCGCGCGCTCAAGGAGTCGGTGGCCTATGCTCAGGTGCGGCGGACCATGGGCAAACCCATCGCCGAGCATCAGGCGATTCAGCTCAAACTGGGCGAGATGGCCTCCAAAACCCGGGCCTCCGAACTCCTGGTTGAGGATGCCGCCCGGGCCTACGACGCTGGCGGCCGCGTGGATCTCGAGGCCGGCATGGCCAAATGGTTCGCCACCGAGACCGCCGCGGAGGTGGCCGGCGAGGCGATGCGCATCTTCGGCGCCAACGGCTATTCCAAGGAATATCCGATCGAGCGGCTCTACCGCGACGCGCCGCTGCTGATCATCGGCGAGGGCACCAACGAGATGCAGCGGATCATCATCGCCCGCCGCCTGATCGCCCGAAATCCGGTCTAGGCCGGGTCGCCCCACGCCTTCACGAACCGCCGCGCCCGGTGGCGAACCTCCTCCGGCGTGCGGCCGGGCTGGTACAGCGCCGAACCAATCCCGAATCCGGCCGCGCCAGCCGCTCGCCACGCTGCGAGGTCGGCGGGCTGGATGCCACCGACCGGCAGCACCGCCGTTCCCGCCGGCAGGACGGCCGACAGCGCCTTGAGGACCACCGGACTCGCCGCCTCGGCCGGGAACAGCTTCAGAGCATCGGCCCCGGCGGCCAGCGCCGCGAAGGCCTCGGTCGGGGTGAACACGCCGGGCAGCGAGATCAGGCCGGCCGCCTTGGCGGCGGCGATGACATCCGGATCGGCGTTCGGCGAGACGATCAGCTCCGCGCCGGCGCCGGCGGCGTCGCTGACCTCCGCCGGCGTCAGGACCGTGCCGGCGCCCAGGATGAGCCGGTCGCCGAAGGCCGCGCGGATCGCCGCGATGCTATCCAGCGGCGCGGGCGAGTTGAGGGTGACTTCGACGCAGGTCACGTCCGCGTCGAGCAAAGCGCCGGCGACCTCAACCGCGTCGCCCGGCTCGATGCCGCGCAGGATTGCGATCAGGCGCGGCCGAGGCCACGGCATGTCAGGCGCCGCGGGCCACAAAGGGTCCGTTGCGGAAGCCGTCCGCCGCCTTGCCATAGAGGAACAGCGCCCCATCCGGCCCGGTGAGCCGCCCGCCGGCCGCCGCCAGGACGGCGTGAGCGGCGGCGATATCCCATTCCATGGTTGGTCCGCGGCGGGGGTAGATGTCGGCCGCGCCCTCGGCGATTCGGCAGAGCTTGATCGACGAATCCAGTGGCCACACCTCAGCCACGCCCAGTTCGTCCTTCAGGGCGGCCTGGGCTTCCGGCTTCATGGTGTGGCTGGCGAGCGCAATGGCGCCGGCGGCCGGCCAGGCCCTGGCTCGCACCGGTTGCGTGACCGTTCCGCCGACGGTCCGCTTGAGGACGCCGCCGGCGGCCGTGAACCACACCTCGCCGGTTGCGGGCGCGACCACGGCGCCGGCCACCGGATGGCCATGGTCGACGAGGCCGATGTTGACCGTAAAGTTGGGGTCGCCGCGCACGAAGGCCTTGGTTCCGTCCAAGGGGTCGACCAGGAAGAAGCAGGGTCCGATGCGCTCGGGCGTCCCGAACTCGCTGGCATCCTCTTCGGAGACCACCGGCGTCGCCGGGAACAGCTCGGCCAGCCGCCTGAGGATCAGCGCCTCGCCGAGCCGGTCCGCTTCCGTGACTGGACTCTGGTCGGCCTTGGCGGTGACCTCGCAGCCACTCTTCCAGAGCGGCAGGATCACGGCGCCGGCCGCCTCGGCGATCTCGGCGAGCCGGGATCCGAGTTCGCGATCGGAGAGGTCGTCGTCGGCGGCTTGGGCGGTCATGCGGCCTGTCTAGAGCACGCTGCGATCAGACGGAATCGTCTGAATGCAAAAGCGTGCTCTAGAATCCAAAACTTGAGCGCGATCTCATCGCAAAGCCGCTTCCCACTTTTGCGGAACGCGCCCTAGAGGAGGTTTCTCGGGCCGCCAAATCAGTCGATGGTGGGCGGTCATGGATCCCGCACTGCCCGAGCGGCTGGCCGACCGGCTGTGCCATGACGTCCTCAGTTCCGCCCAGGCGATCGCCTCCGGCCTCGACCTTCTGGCCGAAGCGGCAGGCGCCGCCGAGCGCGACGAGGCGGTGGCCTTCCTCGTCGAGGCGGTGGCCGCCCAGCGCGCCAAGGTCGGCTACGCCCGGCGCGCCTATGGACCGGCCGGCGATGGCGTCCAGACTGCCGAGCTGAAGGGGCTTGCGCAGGCGCTATACGCAGACATCCGGCCGACGCTCGACTGGGCAGTCGAGCCGGCGGCGCTTGGCCCGGCGGCGGCGCGCGGCCTGCTCGTCCTGTTGCAGATCGCCTCTGACGCCTTGGCGGCCGGCGGGCGGGCGACGGCCACGACGTGCGCCGAAGGCGGCCAGATGCGCGTGGTGGTCGAGGCCGCCGGGCCGCGCGCGGCGGTCAAGGATGATGTAAGGGCCGGCCTTTCCGGCGCGCCATTCCAGGCCGGTCTCGGCGGGCGCTGGATCCAGGGCGCTTGGGTCGCTTCACTGGCGGCGGCGGCGGGAGGAACGATGAACGTGGAGACCTACGAGGGCGGCGTGAGGCTCGTTCTCAGCCTTCCCCTAGCAGCCTGACCATCCGCGCAGCGATCCGCCGAGCGCCCTCGTCATCCAGCCCGGCGAGCGCTTCGGCGACGCCGGCCATGGCCGCGGCCGGCTTGTTCTGGCCAAGTTTGGTGGTCCCCTCCAGCCGCTCGACAGCCATCTCGAAGCCGACAATGCCTCTGAGCAACGCTTCCCACCGCGCCGGATCGAGCTTTGCCCGGGTCCACGGGGGTTTGGGCGCCAGCCCGGCCTCATAGCGGGCGGAG
>JBEKQJ010000030.1:0-18436 GCA_049519835.1 Caulobacteraceae bacterium
GGGTGAGGATGAAGGTCAACGCGCCGCCTTCGGCCTTTTTGTCCTGGGCCATATGCGCGACCAGCGCGCCGGCGTCGAAGCCGCGACCGAGGTCGGCGATCTGGGTCGGCAGACCTGCCGCCGCCAGCGCCCGGCTGGCGCGCTCGGCGTCCTGGCCCGGACAATGGCCTAGCCGCACCGAGAAGCGGAACGCCAGCGCACAGCCCAGCCCCACCGCCTCGCCGTGCTTCAGATCGTTGGAGAACCCCATTTCCGCTTCAAAGGCGTGAGCGAAGGTGTGTCCGAGGTTGAGCAGCGCGCGGCGGCCGGCCTCGCGCTCGTCCTCGGCGACGATCTCGGCCTTCATCTCCACCGAGCGGCGGACGGCATGGGCGAGAGCCTCCGGCGCCAACGCCAGCACCTGGGGCCCGTTCACCTCAAGCCACTCGAAGAACCCGCGATCGCCGAGCAGGCCGTACTTGATCACTTCGGCATAGCCGCAGACCAGTTCGCGATGCGGCAGAGTGGCCAGTGCGCCGAGGTCGGCCAGCACCAGTCGGGGCTGATGGAAGGCGCCGATCAGGTTCTTGCCCCGCGGCGTGTCGATGGCGGTCTTGCCGCCGACCGAGGAATCGACCTGGGCTAGCAGCGTGGTCGGGATCTGCACGAAGTCGACTCCGCGCTTGTAAATCGCCGCCGCGAAGCCGGCCAGGTCGCCGATCACGCCGCCGCCGAACGCCAGGATCAGGTCGCCGCGGTCGAGCTCCAAGGCCAGCAAGTCATCCAACAGGGCCTCGAGGCCGGCAAAGCTCTTGGTCCCTTCCCCGGGCGCGACGACGATCGTCCGCGCCTCGATACCCGCGCTGGCCAGGGCCGCCTCGAGGCGAGCCCCGTGCAGGTCGCGCACCGTCTCGTCCATGACCACGGCGGCCAGCGGCCGCTTCAACAGTCCGCCCAGGAGCGCGCCGGTCTCGACGACGAGGTCTCGGCCGATGACGACGTTATAGGCCCGGCCGGCCAGGGCGACATGGACCCTGCGCCTCATGGCGTCGCCACCGCCCGCTGCTTGAGGGCCGTGATGATGGCGTCGACGGCGGTCTGATGAAGCGACTCGCCGGTCTCGATGGTGATGTGGGCCTCGCCGTAAGCGGGATAGCGGGCGTCGGCCTGGGCGCGCAGCACGTCCATCGGGTCCTTGCCGATCAGCAGCGGGCGGGTGTCGCGGCGGGCTACGCGGCGGGCCAGGATTTCCAGATCGGCCTTCAGCCACACCGAAACGGCGCGGGCGTTGATGAGGGCGCGGGTGTCGTCGTCGATAAACGCCCCGCCGCCGGTGGCGAGGACATGCGGCGGCTCCTCCAACAGACGGGCGATGACCCGCCGCTCGCCGTCGCGGAAGGCCTTTTCGCCCAGGTCGCGGAAGATCTCGGCGATCGTGCGTCCGGCCGCCGCCTCGATCTCGGCGTCGGCGTCGCGGAACGG
The DNA here is from genome assembly GCA_049519835.1 of Caulobacteraceae bacterium. GTDB lineage: Bacteria > Pseudomonadota > Alphaproteobacteria > Caulobacterales > Caulobacteraceae > Acaudatibacter. The sequence continues at coordinate 1,462 of JBEKQJ010000030.1, forward strand.
TAGGCGCAGCTGGTTGGCCAGGCGGCGGCCCACCGTGCTCTTGCCGGCGCCCATCAGGCCGACGAGCGCAATGGTCCGTCCCCCTGGAGCTGCGGTCATGGCCGGGCTTTACACGAGGGGGCTGCTGCGCGCCATGTTCGCGCTGGACCCCTAGTGTCCCGATTCCGAGTTTGCTGTTGCTCGTGGTTGACGTGGACGAACTTCGGAATCGATCAGGACACCAGTAAGTTTATGCTTCTAGTGTGCCGGTTTGGATTTGAAGCTCGCCCGCTGGCCGACCCCGCCAAATGGCGAACTTCAAATCCGGCACACTAGCGAGTCGGACAGAGATGTGAGCGGCTGGACGGAGGCGTTCCTGGAGATGATGGCGGCCGAGCGCGGGGCCAGCCGCAACACGCTCACCGCCTACCACAACGATCTCGTCGATCTCTCCGGCTTCCTGGCCAGCCGCGGCGAGGCCCTGGAGACCGCCGGGCCGCCGGACGTCGAGGCCTATTTCTCCGAGCTTGGCGCCCGCGGGCTGGCGCCGGCCACCGCGGCCCGCCGCCGCGCAGCCGTCCGTCAGTTCTACCGCTTCGTGGTCGGCGAAGGCTGGCGTCCGGACGATCCCTCGCGCCGGGTGGCGGCGCCACGCCAGGGCCGGCCCTTGCCGAAGGTGCTCTCGGCCGCGGAGGTCGAGCGCCTGATCGCCGCCGCCGGCCAGGAAACCGGAGAGGACGGCGAAGCCCGCGCCGCCCGGCTCGTCGCCCTGGTCGAGCTGACCTACGCCGCCGGCCTGCGCGTCTCCGAACTGACCGCCCTCACCCTCGCCGCCGTGGGCGGCGACCCGGCCTACCTGATCGTCAGGGGCAAGGGCGGCAAGGAGCGCCTGGCCCCGCTCGGCGAGCGCGCCCGCGCCGCGGTCAAGGCCTGGCTCCCTTATCGCCGCGACTTCCTGCCCAAGGGCGTGCGGGAGAGCCCGTGGTTGTTTCCCTCGCGCGGCAAGGCCGGCCGGTTGACGCCGCGCCGTTTCGGTCAGCTGCTGGAGGCGACGGCCCAGGCGGCCGGCATCGACCCGGCCCGCGTCAGTCCCCACGTCCTGCGCCACGCCTTCGCCACCCACCTGCTGGAAGGCGGCGCCGACCTGCGCGTCGTCCAGACCCTGCTCGGCCATTCCGACATCGCCACCACCCAGATCTACACCCACGTCGCCCAGGAACGCCTGGCTGAGGTGGTCAGGACCCGCCACCCCCTGGCGCGCAGACCGCGCTGACGATTGCGGGCTGATCAATGCGAAGAGCGCTGTGCCGTTTGACCTCGCGGGGGTTTGCTCTAGGTTCGCGCCCGATTTCGAGCCCCCCAAGGACCTGATGGCGGCGCATTACCTGGATTTCGAGCGCCCGATCGCCGAACTCGAAGCCAAGATCGACGAGCTTTCGCGGCTGTCGGAGACCAGCGGCCACGGCGCCTTCGACGCCGAAATCGCCGCCATGCGCGCCCGCGTCACCCAGCAGCGCGTCGAAACTTACAGTCGCCTGGACGCCTGGCAGAAAACCCAGATCGCCCGCCATCCGGAGCGGCCGCACTTCGTCGACTACCTGAAGGGCCTGATCGAGGAGTTCGTCGAGCTGCGCGGCGACCGCGCCTTCGCCGACGACCAGGCGATCATTGGCGGCCTCGGCCACTTCCGCGGCCGGCCGGTGATGGTCATCGGCCAGGAGAAGGGTCACGACACCACCAGCCGCATCAAGCACAACTTCGGGGCCGCGCGGCCGGAGGGCTACCGCAAGGCAGTGCGGCTGATGGATCTCGCCGAGCGCTTCAACCTGCCGGTGCTGTCGTTCATCGACACCGGCGGGGCCTATCCCGGCATCGACAGCGAAGAGCGCGGCGTCGCCGAGGCCATCGCCCGCGGCATCGAGCGCGGCATGACGCTAGGCGTGCCGATGATCGCCACCATCACCGGCGAGGGCATGAGCGGGGGCGCGATCGGCATCGGCGCCGCCAACCGCGTGATCATCATGGAGCACGCCATCTACGCGGTGATCTCGCCGGAGGGCTGCGCCTCCATCCTGCTGCGCGACCGGGCCATGGCAGAGGGCGCCGCCAAGGCGATGAAGATCACCGCCCAGGATCTGCTGCAACTCAAGATCGTCGACCGCATTGTCGAGGAGCCGGTCGGCGGCGCCCACGCCGACCCCGGCCTGGCGATCAGCCGCGTCGGCGACGCCATCGAGGCCGAGCTGAACGATTTGGCCGGCCTTTCGCCAGACGCCCTCCGCGACCAGCGCGCCGACCGCTTCTACGCCATCGGTCGGGGGTAGGACCCGCGCTCCAACTCCCCTCCCATAGGGAGAGGAAGGGTGCCATGGCGAAGCCATGGGAAGGTGAGGGGTTAAGGCGCCGGCAATTCGGGCGCCGAGCATCTGGGTCGATGGGGCCGTGCATCTCCCGCGAGCGCCGCCCCCCCTCACCCGGACGCGCCTGTGGCGCGTCTCGACCTCTCCCTATGGGAGAGGTGGTCTAGTGCTGGCTCTCCGGCATCTTGACCACCAGCCCGTCCAGCTCATCGGTCACCTTGATCTGGCAGCTGAGGCGCGAGTTGTCCTGCACGTTCTCGGCGAAGTCGAGCATCGACTCCTCCATGGCAGACTTCTCGCCGGTCTTATCGAGCCACGGCTCCTGGACATAGACGTGGCAGGTGGCGCAGGCGCAGGCCCCGCCGCAGTCGGCGTCGATGCCCGGGATGTTGTTCTTGACGGCGCCCTCCATCACCGAGAGGCCGGGCTTGACGTCGAGGACGTGCTCCGCGCCGTTGAATTCGATGTAGGTGACCTTGGCCATGGACCTCCCCGCGCGAGCGACCGTCTAGGCCGCGACCTCTTTCATGGAAACCGAAACATCTGCAAGCCTTGCCGGAACGACGGGCTTGCGCTGGCCGATCAAGAGACGGCCGCCCATGAACTCGGCTGGGGCGTTCACCGCCTCGACCGCCTGGATGACGCCGCTCTTCAGGTGGAACACTGCGAACTTCGCCTGGTCGGGGTCGCCGCGCACCAGAACGTCGTCGGCGTCGAGCGGCAAGCCGGCGAACTGATACTTGAGGTCGTACTGGTCGGACCAGTTCCAGGTCACCTCCGGCGCCGGGGCCGGGCGGCCGGTGAGGGCGCATGCGGCGTGGCGGGCCTGCTCGAGGGCGTTGGCGACGCTTTCCAGGCGGAACATCCGTCCATAGAGCGGCATCGGCCGGCGGGTGACGTCGCCGATGGCGAAGATCGACGGGTCGGCGGTGCGGGCCTCGAGATCGACGACGATGCCGCCGTCGCAGGTGAGGCCGGCGTGAGCGGCGAGGTGATCGTCCGGCGGCGCGCCGATCCCGACCAGGGCCACGTCGCAGGCGATCAGCCGCCCGTCGCCGAGGCGGACGCCGACGACCTTGCCGTCCGCGCCTTCGAAGGCGGTGACGTCGGCGGCGACCTCGAAGGCGACGCCGTGATCCTGATGGTAGCGGGTGAAGAAGTCCGACAGCGTCTTGCAGGCGACGCGGGCCAGGATCCGCGCCTCCTTCTCGATCACCGTGGCTTCGGCGCCGAGATAGCGGGCCGAGGCCGCCACCTCGAGGCCGATGTAGCCGCCGCCGACCACGGCAATGCGCTTGCCGGGGCCGAGATGGGCTTTCAGCGCCTCGGCGTCGGCCGCCGAGCGGAGCGTCAGGACGCCGTCGAGATCGGCGCCGGGAATGGGTAGACGCCGCGGCTTGGCCCCGGTGGCGATGATCAGGTGGTCGTAGGGAAAGCGCTCGCCGGTCGCCAGCCGCACCGCCTTGGCCGCCGGCTCGATCGCCGCCACCCGCGCGTCCATCATCAGCTCGATGCCGGCCTCGGCGTAGAAGCTCTCCGGCTTGAGGATCAGCGCCTCTTCGTCGGCCTCGCCTTTCAGCCACGCCTTGGAGAGCGGCGGCCGCTGGTAGGGGGCCAGCGGCTCCTCGCCGACCAGCCGGATCGGCCCTTGCCAGCCGTACTGGCGCAACAGGGCCGCGGCCGTGCCGCCCCCATGTCCCGCCCCAATGATGATGACGCCCGCGTCACTCATGGCCCGCCTCGTTGCCGACAAACCGCGCCAGCGTCAATGCGGCAAGCCCGCCGACTTGGCGGGCGGCCGCCCCCCCTTTATCACCGTGACCATGTTCGCCCGCCAACCGCAGACTCGCCGGGGCCGGCTCGCAGGGCGGCTTCGCGCACGGCGTGCTCTGCGCATGGGCTGGATCGTCGCGGTGGCCGTTCTCGTCGGCGTGGCGGCGTCGCTGTTCGCCCATTTGAGCGACCTCGCCATGCGGGCTCACGAGCGGCTGTGGCAGGCCTGGCCGCTGGCGACGCTGCTGCTCCTGCCGGTCGGCTTCGCCGCCGGCGCCTGGCTCACCCGCCGCTTCGCGCCCGAGGCGGCCGGCAGCGGCATTCCACAGGTCATCGCCGCCGCCGAACAGCGCTGGACCGGCCGCTGGGGCGGCCAGCGGGTAACGCTGAAGACCGCCGGCTGGAAGGTCATCCTGGGCGCCGCCCTCCTGGTCTGCGGCGCCTCGCTCGGACGCGAAGGCCCGACCGTGCAGGTCAGCGCCGCCCTGATGCGGGCCCTGACCCGCGGCCTCAAGGGCGGCCCCGGTCGCCGCTCGATGATCATCGCCGGCGGCGCGGCCGGGGTGGCGGCGGCCTTCAACACCCCCATCGCCGGCGTCGTCTTTGCGGTCGAGGAGCTGGCCAAGAGCTTCGACTTCCGCACCAACACCATGGTCATCCTGATCGTGGTCATCTCCGGCCTCGCCGCCTACGCCCTGCAGGGCGACTACGCCTATTTCGGCGTTCTGAACGGCGAGGGGCAGCTGACCTCGGCCTGGCTGGCGGCGCCCGTCCTTGGCGTCGTTGGCGGGGTCCTCGGCGGTCTCTTCGCCCGCTGCCTGACCTTCTTCATCGGCGCCGGCTCTAATCCGGTCGCCAACTGGCGGCGGGCCCATCCGGTGCTGTTCGCGCTCGGCTGCGGTCTGGTCGCCGCCGGCGTGGCGCTGGCCTCCGGCGGCTTGACCTTCGGGGCCGGCTACGCCGAGGCCAAGTCGCTGCTGCAGGACCACCCCGGCCGCGGGGCGGGCTTCGCCATCGCCAAGTTCGTCGCCACCCTGGCCGCCTCGGCCGCCGGCGTGCCGGGCGGCCTGTTCTCGCCCTCGCTGGCCACCGGCGCGGGGATCGGCGCCGCCTTCGCCCGCCTCGGTTTCACCATCGCCGGGCGCGACGCTGTGGTGCTCGGCATGTCGAGCTATCTTTCCGGCGTCACCCAGGCGCCCCTGACCAGCGCGGTGATCGTCATGGAAATGACCCGCGATCCGGGCCTCGTCGGGCCCCTGCTGCTGGCCGCGCTCCTGGCCCGCTGGGCCTCCGGCTGGGTGCAACCGGAGCCGCTCTATCACGCCTTGTCTCGGGGCTGGCGTCTGCCCCGCGAGGCTTCCGCATGACGTCACCGACCCGACGGGGCGTCGCCGGCGGCCTCATCGCCGGCGCGCTGGTCGCCGGCGGCCGGGCCCGGGCGGCGGCGGCCGGGCCCGCCATCGGGCCGCCCGAACCCTTCTCGTACGAGATCCTGAAGGCGCGCGCGAAGGCTGACGCCGCCCAGCCCTATCGCGCCCCCACCCCGCGGGCCGGGCTGCAGACCCTCGACTTCGACGCTATCGGCGCGGTGCAATATCGGCCTGAGGCGGCGCTGTGGCGCGACCTGCCTGGCGAGACGGCGATCGAATTCTTCCATCTCAGCCGCTATGCGGCCGCGCCGGTGAAGATCCACGTCGTCGACGGCGGGACGGCGCGCCAAGTGGTCTACGCCAAGTCGCTGTTCAACATCCCGTCCGGAAATCCCGCCGCACGCCTGCCGAACGACCTCGGTTTCGCCGGCTTCCGGGTGATGAACCGCGAAGGCGGCGGCGACTGGCTGGCCTACCTCGGCGCCGCCTATTTCCGCGCCGCCACCCCCTTCAACCAGTACGGGCTCTCGGCCCGCGGCGCCGCCATCGACACCGCCACCAACAAGACCGAGGAGTTTCCGAGCTTCACCGAGTTCTGGCTCGGCCACGATTCCGACGGAAACCTCGTCGTCTTCGCGCTCATGGACGGGCCAAGCGTGGTCGGCGCCTTCCGTTTCGTCTGCCGCAAGGGCCCTGCCGGTCTCGTCCAGGACGTCGAGACCGAGCTCACCTTCCGGGCCCCCGTTAAGCGCCTGGGCCTCGCCCCCAACACCAGCATGTACTGGTACGGCGAGGCCGACCGCGACCACGCCGTCGACTGGCGCCCGCAGATTCACGATTCCGACGGCCTGGCCCTGTGGACTGGGGCCGGCGAGCGCATCTGGCGGCCGCTCAATAATCCTCCAAGAGTGGTGACCAACGCCTTCCAGGACCACGATCCGCGCGGCTTCGGCCTGATGCAGCGCGACCGGGTGTTCGCCGACTATCAGGACGACGGGGCCTTCTACGACAAGCGCCCGAGCATGTGGGTCGAGCCGGTCGGCGCCTGGGGGCCCGGCGCCGTGCAGCTGGTCGAGATCCCGACCTCGATGGAGACATTCGACAACATCGTCGCCTTCTGGACCCCGGCCAGGACTCCGGCGGCCGGCGAGACCCTCGCCGTCCGCTATCGCCTGCACTGGTGCGATCAGGAGCCCGATCCTGTCGGCGTCGCCAGGGTCACGGCGACCCGCGTCGGGGTGGCCGGCCGCCCCGGCCTGCCGCCGCCCCCCAATGCCCGCAAGTTCGTCGTCGACTTCGCAGGCGGCCGCCTCGCCGGTCTCACCCGCGCCAGCGGTGTCGAGCCTGTCGTCACCCTCAGCCATGGAACAGTCACCAACGTCGCGGCCTATCCCGTCGTCGGAACCGGCGGCTGGCGGCTGATGTTCGACGCCCCGATCGCGCCAGGGAACACGCTTGACTTGCGTGCGTTCCTGCGTGTGAACGGTGAGGCGCTCACCGAGACGTGGGTCGGCCAAGCCTTCGGCTGACATTGTTTCGACACCGGGAGAAGCGAGCGCTCTGGGGTCTGGGGCAGTTTACTCCTCCACTCGGTGCGCCGGGGTGAGGGCGGCATGGAGCGTTTGTTGTCTGACAGTCTAGCGGTCGCTGACGTGGCGACCTTGTTGCGTGGGTCGCGGTGCCCGGCCGACCTGCCGCCCGCCGCGCCGCTCGTCATGCCGGTCCAGTCGTTCTCCCAGGCCCCGCTCAGCGTCCGCTGGCGGCTCGGCTGGCGCGCCTGCCTCCTCATCCTGGCGACAGTCGTCGCCACCGGCTTCGCGGTCAGCGCCTTCTACGACGTGCTGGCGGTCGACACCTTCGGCCTGCTCGACTTCGTGGTGCTGGGCGTGTTCACGCCCCTTTTCGCCTGGACAGCCTTCTCCTTCGCCAGCGCCCTCTCCGGGTTGTGGGCGTCATGGCGCGACCGTGACGAATTCGACCTCGAGGGACCGACGCCGGTCCTCGCCAGCCGCACCGCCATCCTCTCGCCGATCTACAACGAGGCGCCGGACGATCTGGCGGCGAGGCTGCTCGCAATGTGGCGCTCCGTCGACGCCGCCGGCGCCGCCGACGCCTTCGACTTCTTCATCCTCAGCGACACCACCCGCGAAGACATCCAGCGGGCGGAAGTGGACTGCTACCGCGCCCTGCGCCGCCGCCTGCCGCGGCGGGCTCGCATCTTCTACCGCCACCGGCCGAAGAACATCGACCGCAAGGCCGGCAACATCGCCGAGTGGGTGCGGTCGTTCGGCGCCGCCTACGACTACATGGTCATCCTCGATGCCGACAGCCTGATGGAGGGCGACACCCTGGCGCGCCTGGCCAGGGCCATGGAGCGCAACCCACGCCTCGGCGTCCTGCAGACCGTGCCGGTGGTCATCAACCGCCACAGCCTCTTCGCCCGCACCGAACAGTTCGCCAGCCGCCTCTACGGTCCGATCCTCGCCCGCGGCATGGCCTGGTGGTCGGGCGATCAGGGCAACTACTGGGGCCACAACGCCATCATCCGCGTCGCCGCTTTCGCCCGCACCGCCGGCCTGCCACACCTTTCAGGCAAGCGGCCGTTCGGCGGCCATGTCTTGAGCCACGACTTCGTCGAGGCGGCCCTGATGCGCCGGGCCGGCTGGGAGGTCCGCATGGCCGCCGGCCTTGGCGGCAGCTACGAGGAGAGCCCGCCGACCCTCGCCGACGCCATCACCCGCGACCGCCGCTGGTGCCAGGGCAACCTGCAGCACCTCAAGGTGCTGGGCGCCCGGGGATTTGCCCCGCTTTCGCGCCTGCACCTCGCCCGTGGCGTCTCCTCCTACCTCACCGCGCCCCTGTGGCTGCTGCTGCTGGTGACCAGCGCCCTCCTGGCCCTCAAGCCCGAATGGGGAGTCGCCGACCCCGAGCTGGCCGATCTGCAGTTGCTCGACCCCTCGGACAGCACCACGCCGATCCTCTACATCTTCTGCGTCTCCATGGCCTTCCTGCTCGCCCCGAAGGTCATCGCCTTCCTGGCCATGCTCGCCTCGCCGGCCGAGCGGCGGCGCTTCGGCGGCGCCTGGAAGGCGCTGGCCGGCATGGCGCTGGAGATCACCCTCTCGGCCCTGGTGGCGCCGGTGCTGATGCTCAACCAGGTCTGGGCGCTGATCTCGATCCTGGCCGGCCACGACTCCGGCTGGGCGGCTCAGCACCGCGACGAGGGCGGCCTCACCCTCGACGAGGCCGCGAACCAGCACCTCGGCGACACCGCCGTCGGCATCGGCCTGGCGGTGAGCGCCCTTGGCGTTTCGCTGCACACCTTCCTGTGGATGCTGCCGGTGATCCTCGGCATGGTGTTCTGCATCCCGATCGCCGCCTTGAGCGCCCGCCGCGACCTCGGCGAAGCGGCCCAGCGCCTCGGCCTGCTGGTGACGCCCGAGGAAGCCGACCCGCCCCCCGTCGTCCGCGCCTTCAACGCCCTCCGCGGCCAACCCCTGCCCGCCGCCGAACCGGCGACGCCGGTGCTGACGCTGGTGAGAACCGCGGAAGCCTGAGGCGGTGGCGCGAAGGTTTCTATCCGCAGATTACGCAGATTTCGCGGATTGCTCTTCTGCGAGCCTGACGAGGTCGTTGCGGTTTCTTTTCGCGCGCCGAAGGCGCGCAACAAGACGCCAGGCGCGGGCGCTCGAAGCCACCCCGCCATCAATCTGCGAAATCTGCGAAATCTGCGGATAAAACATGCCGGCGGGACGCCGGCCCTAAGTCACCCGCTCCACCAACGCCGCCTTGATCTCGGCGATGGCCTCGGCCGGGTTCAGGCCCTTGGGGCAGACCTGGGCGCAGTTCATGATCGTGTGGCAGCGATAGAGCTTGAACGGATCCTCAAGATCGTCCAGCCGCTCGCCGGTCGCCTCGTCTCGGCTGTCGGCCAGCCACCGCTGCGCCTGCAGCAGGGCGGCCGGCCCGAGGTACTTGTCGCCGTTCCACCAGTAGCTCGGGCACGAGGTCGAGCAGCAGGCGCAAAGGATGCACTCGTAGAGGCCGTCGAGCTTGGCCCGCTCGGCTTCGGACTGCCGCCACTCGGTCTGCGGCGTCGGCGTCGTGGTGTGCAGCCACGGCTCGATCGAGGCGTACTGGGCGTAGAAGATGGTCAGGTCCGGCACCAGATCCTTGACCACCGGCTGGTGCGGTAGCGGCGAGATGGTGATCTCCTTGCCCGGGACGTCCTCCCAGCCGTGCGTGCAGGCCAGCGTATTGCGGCCGCCGATGTTCATCGCGCACGAGCCGCACACCCCTTCGCGGCACGAGCGGCGGAAGGTCAGGGTCGCGTCCATGGTGTTCTTGATGTGCAGCAGCACATCCAGCACCATTGGCCCGCAGGCGTCGACGTCGACATCATAGGTGTCCCAGGTCGGATTGCCGCCGCCATCCGGATCGTAGCGATAGACGCGGAAGCTCTTGATCCGCTTCGCCCCCGCCGGCGCCGCGTGGCGCTTGCCCTTGCCGATCTTCGAGTTCTTGGGAAGGGTCAGTTCGACCATTGGCTATCCTGAAAGCCTCTCTTCCCCCCGCATCGGGAGGAAGTACCGGCGAAGCCGGGGATGGGGGGACGGAAACGCCGGCGCATCAGTACACCCGCGCCTTGGGCGGGATGTAGGCCACGTCGTTGGTCATCGTGTAGGCGTGCACCGGCCGGTAATCGAGCCGCACCGCCCCGGTCGCGTCGTCGAGCCAAGCCAGGGTGTGCTTCATCCAGTTGACGTCGTCGCGGCTGGAGAAATCCTCGCGGGCGTGGGCCCCGCGGCTCTCGGTGCGGTTGACCGCCCCGGCCACCGTGACGATCGCCTGGACGATCAGGTTCTCAAACTCCAGCGTCTCCATCAGGTCGGAGTTCCAGATCAGCCCGCGGTCGGAGACCTTGATGTCGGCGCGCTTGGCCTGCACCGCCGCCAGGCGCGAGAGGCCGGAGTCCAGGGTCTCGGCGGTGCGGAACACCGCCGCGTCCTCCTGCGTCGCCAGCTGCATCTCCAGCCGGAGGTCCGCGGTCGACACCGACCCAGCGGCGTAACGAAGGCGATCGAACCGCGCCAGGTGCGGATCGGTCCACGCCGCCTTCATCTCCGGCTGGGTCGCGCCGGTTTTCAGCTCTTCGGCGCAGCGCAGGCCGACGGCCCTGCCAAACACCACCAGGTCGATCAGCGAGTTGGAGCCGAGACGATTGGCCCCGTGCACCGAGACGCAGGCCGCTTCGCCCACCGCCATCAGTCCCGGCACGATGCGATGGGGATCGCCGCCGGCCAGCGTCACCACCTCGCCGTGATAGTTCGTCGGGATGCCGCCCATGTTGTAGTGCACGGTCGGCAAGACTGGGATCGGCTCCTTCGTGACGTCCACCCCGGCGAAGATCTTGGCCGTCTCAGAGATGCCCGGCAGGCGCTCGGCCAGGATCTTCGGATCCAGGTGGTCCAGGTGCAGGAAGATGTGGTCCTTCTTCGGCCCCACCCCGCGGCCTTCGCGGATCTCGATGGTCATCGCCCGGCTGACCATGTCGCGCGGCGCCAGGTCCTTCACCGACGGCGCGTAGCGTTCCATGACCCGCTCGCCCTCGGAATTGGTCAGATAGCCACCCTCGCCGCGCGCCCCCTCGGTGATCAGGCAGCCGGCCCCATAGATGCCGGTCGGGTGGAACTGCACGAACTCCATGTCCTGCAGCGGCAGGCCGGCCCGCAGCGCCATGCCGCCGCCGTCGCCCGTGCAGGTGTGGGCGCTGGTGCACGAGAAATAGGCCCGGCCATAGCCGCCGGTCGCCAGCACCACCCGCTGGGCCGAGAAGCGGTGAAACGTCCCGTCGTCGAGCTTCCAGGCCGTGACGCCGCGCACCACCCCCTCGTCCATGATCAGGTCGAGAGCGAAATACTCGATGAAGAACTCGACGGCGTGCGACAGCGACTGGCCGTACATGGTGTGCAGCATGGCGTGGCCGGTTCGGTCGGCCGCCGCGCAGGTGCGCTGGATCGGCGCCTCGCCATAGTTGCGGGTCATGCCGCCGAAGGCGCGCTGATAGATCTTGCCCTCGGCCGTGCGCGAGAACGGCACCCCCCAGTGCTCGAGCTCATAGACCGCCGCCGGAGCGTGGCGGACCATGTACTCGATGGCGTCCTGGTCGCCGAGCCAGTCGGAGCCCTTGACCGTGTCGTACATGTGCCAGCGCCAGTCATCCTGGCCCATGTTGCCGAGGCTGGCAGAGATGCCGCCCTGCGCCGCCACGGTGTGCGAGCGCGTCGGGAACACCTTGGTGATGCAGGCGGTCTTGAGGCCCGCCTCGGCGCAGCCGAGCGCGGCCCGGAGGCCCGAGCCGCCGGCTCCGACCACGACCACGTCGAACTTGTGGTCGACGAACGTGTAGGCCGCCATGGTCAGGACGCTCCGCCGCTGAACGCGGTCTTGAGAAGGGCGACGACGCCGACCGCGGCGAAGGCGAAGGCGACAAAGGCGTTGAGGACGAGCAGGGCCGTCCGCGTCCCGGTCTTGCCGATGTAGTCCTCGATCACGACCTGCACGCCCAGCTGGCCATGATAAAGGCCGACCGCCAGCAGCAGGCTGGCCAGGGCCGCGTTGACCGGGCTCTGCAGCCAGGTGCGGGCGCCGTCATAGCCATTGGCGACAAGGAACGGCGTCTGCGAGAAGCCCCAGCAGATCAGCAGCACCAGGGCCGCGCCCGTCACCCGCTGGTGGATGAAGTGCATCACGCCATGCTTGGCGGAGCCGAGCCCCCGGACGCGCCGTAGCGGCGTGCGCAGGTCAGACATGCGTGAAGGCTCCGAACGCCGCCATCCGGAACCAGAAGGCGATCGCCGCCAGGATGCCAAACACGATCACCACCCACGCCGTGAAATCGGCCGTCTTCGGCTTGAACCCGAAGCCGAGGTCCCAGACCAGGTGACGGATGCCGTTGGCCATGTGGAAGAAGCCCGCCAGGGTGATCAGGAACAGGACTACCAGCCCAACCGGACTCGCCAGCAGCGCGGCATAGCTCGCGAAGGCGTCAGGCCCGCCGGCCACGGCCAGAGCCCAGCCGGCGATCAGGAGCAGGCCCAGGTAGAGACCGATCCCGGCAAAGCGGTGGGCGATCGACACCGCCAGGGTCACATGCCAGCGCCACACCTGCAGATGTGGCGACAGGGGTCTTTCCCTTATCGGCCGGGAACTTTCCGCCATCGCGCGCCCGCCGTCCCTCTCCGGTTCGCGCCCGTCTTTAAGCCGTGGGACAGGCGTGTCAACGAAGCGGCGACCTGTTCCCTCCCCGCCCTTGATGGGGAGGGTGGACCGGCCGCAGGTCGGGACGGGTGGGGTCGTGGCGCCACCCCCTCCGACCCCGCTGCGCGAGGCCACCTCCCCCATCAAGGGGGAGGAGAAACGGGGTCCGACTCCAGCCACGCCTGCGACCGCATCTCCTCCAGCCGCGAGGCGGTGCGCTCGAATTCGAACGACTGGTCGCCGGCCGGATAGATCGCCGCCGGCTCGACGGCCGCTAGCACCACCAGCCGCGCCCGGGCCTCGTAGAGCGTGTCGACCAGGGTCGCCAGCCGCCGCGCCTGGTCGCGCTTGTCGGGGGTCAGCTTGGGAATCTGCTCGACGAACACGGTATGGAACCGCCCGGCGATGGCCAGATAGTCGCTCGGCCCCAGCGCATGCACACACAGGCTGGCGAAGTGCGCCCTGAGCAGTCCGCCAGCCGCCCGCGGCCAATGCTGGGTGCGGCCAAGCACCTCGATCGTCGCCCCGATCTCCGCCCCGCCGCCCAGCATCGCCCCCCACAGCTCGTCAAACCGCGCCTCGTTGTCTGGATCGATCGGGGAGAACCACGTCCCCGCCGCGCGCAGGTGGCCAAGCCGCCAGTCCTGCGCGCCGGCCACCTCCACAATCTCCATCTTCGTCTTGAGGAGGGCGATGAACGGCAGGAACAACTGGCGGTTGATGCCGTCCTTGTAGAGGTCGTCGGGCGGCCGGTTCGAGGTCGCCACCAGCGTCACCCCGCGCGCGAACAGGGCCTCGAACAGGCGGCCCAGGATCATCGCGTCGGCGATGTCGGTCACGGTCAGCTCGTCGAAACACAGCAGGGCCGATTCGCGGGCGATCAGATCGGCCACCGGCGCGATCGGATCGTCGCCCCGGCTCTTGCCGAACGTCGCGCGCTTTTCCGCCGCCGAGCCGGTGCGCCACAGGTTCACCAGCGCGTGCACCCTGGCCATGAACACGTGGAAGTGCGTGCGCTGCTTGGACTTGGCCGGCGCCAGGCCGAAGAACAGGTCCATCAGCATCGACTTGCCGCGCCCGACCGGGCCCCAGAGATAGAGCCCACGCTGGCCGCGCGGCCGGCCGAACCAGCCTGCGCCATGGCTGGCGAGGTCGCCTTCCAGACGCGCCAACGCCTCCACCGCCGCGGCCTGGCCGGGGTCGGGCCGGATCGCGCGCGCGGCGAGCATCTCCTCGTAGGCGGCGCGCAATCGGCTGGCCATGGGCCGGGGTTAGACTGTGACGGGGTCGGGGGGCAAGCTGGCGCGGTTCAGTTCGCCTCCGACGACTCTCGCTCGGTCAGACGGGCGTCGAAGGGGGTGGCGACCGGCCGGTCGAGCAGACCCGGCGGCGCGGCGCAAACCACGGGGATGGTGTTGATGATCGCGCCGGCGAGGGCGATCTGTTCCGGCTCGGTGCGGGATGTGTCCTCCGGCCGCTTGGCGACATCGACCGCAATTCTCACCCCCGGCTCGCCGTCGATCCGGATTCGCCAGAGCGGCGGGTCTGGCTCATCGAGGTGAGCGGACTCCATGTACCAGTTGATCGACAGCGTGAGCCGCCGCCGGCCGCCGACGATCCCGCGCCAGCGCAGGTTGAGATGGCTGACGGTCCCCTGCCGGATCGTCCCGGCGGCGACGTGAAGGTCCTGCGTCGCCGCGAACACCTGATGGTCAGAGACCACCTGCTCGAGCTTCAGGCCTAGCCGCTCGCTCACCAGAGACAGCATCTCCTGGAACATGCCGTCGACGGCGGCCGCCGGCGCCCAGTCAGGCGCGTTGGGATCGAAGCTCCCCGGCTCGGCCCCGAAACCCAGGACGTCGAACACGTAGTCCGGGCTGCGCATCGCTCGCCCGTCGGCGGCTTCGACGATCTCCAGGTGGTCGATCCGCGAGCAGACGCCGCTGGCGACGACGGCCAGCTGTTCGGCGACGAAGCCTGGATTGATCCCCGCCGCCATCAGGCTCGCGCCGCCCCGGGCGCAGGCGGCCTCCAGCGCCGCGCACCGCGCCGCGCCCCAGAACCGGGGGTGGCTGTGCCCGTTGATGCTGATGACGTTCTTGCCCGAGGCCAGCAGCCGCTCGATCTCCCCCTCGTCGGAGCCGTAGGGCGGGGAGATCCGCGCGCAGTGGACAACGACGTCGGCGTCGAGCGCCAGGATCGCCTCCGGATCGTTGGTGGCGATCACCCCGGTCGGCGGCCGGCGGGCGATCTCGCCGGCGTCGAGGCCGGCCTTGCCCGCGCTGTAGACATAGACGCCGACCAGCTCCATGGCGGGATGGTCGATCAGGGCGCGCAGGCTGGTCTTGCCCATCGCGCCGGTCGCCCACTGGATCACCCGATAGGTCATCCCTCAGGCGCGCCGACGCCGGGTGATCAGAACTTGGCCGTCAGTTCGCCGCCATAGGTTCGCGGCGGCCCGTAGGTGCCCACTTCATCCCCGAAGAAGGCGATGATGTTGGTCCGGTACTGGGTGTTGGCGATGTTCTTGGCCCAGACAGAGAACGTCCAGTTGTGGTTCGGCAGGGTGAAGCTGATCCGACCGTCCAGCAGACCGTAGGGGTTCTCGTGGGTCAGGTTGGCCGGGTCCCAGTACATCTTGCCCTGCTCTTTGTAGGTGATGTGGAACACCAGCGAGTTGGGCATGCTCGGTAGGTCGGCGGTCAGCTCAGCGCCGACCACGAGTTGATAGTTCGGGGTCCGTTGGGCGGTGTTGCCGGAGTCGTTGTTTCCGGCCGCGTCGATGAAGTGGAGATACTTGGCGCCCGCTATGTCGCCGGACAGCCAGAACATGAACCGCCGGACCGGCCGCACCTCGAACTCGGCCTCGATGCCCTTGAACTCGGCGTTGCCGGCGTTGTTGATGATGTTGCAGAGACAGGTGTCGACCGTCTGCTCGACCTGAAGGTTGTTGTACCGTGTGTAATAGGCGGCGAGGTTGAGCTGGGCCCGCTCGTCCCAGAAGCGGCTCTTCAGGCCGATTTCGTAGTTCCAGTCGGTCTCGGGCTGGTAGGGCGTGATCGCGCCAAAGGCCGGCGGCGCGTTGTTGGTGTCGTTCTCGAAGCCGCCGCCCTTGAACCCGCGGCCGACGGTTGCATAGACCATCAGGTCCTTGAGCGGCGTGTACTGCAGGATCGCCTGCGGCGTGACCGCGTTCCACGAATGGCCGTAGGGTGTCGCGTAGTTGGGATAGTCCACCGAATCGGAAGGGCAGCTCGGCGTCGCGCCGGTCCCGCCGCAGCCGACCAGGGTGGTCAGCGGGGTGGTGTTGGTGAAGCCGTTGAACTGGTCGCCGTACTGCTGGACGGTGGCGGTGACGAAGCCGTCCTTTTCGTCGTGGGTGAAGCGCACCCCGGCGGTGAACTTGAGATCATCCAGAATCTTGTAGCCGGCCTGGGCGAAGACCGCATAGGTCTGGGTCCCGCCCTTGTCGTTCCACAGGTCCTGGCCCTCGATCGAGGCCAGGGGACCGCCGAGCAGGTTCTCGGCCCAGAAGGTGTTCTCCTGGTGTGACCAGTCGCGCTCGTAGTAGCCGCCGACGATCCAGTCGAGGCGGCTGCTCGGGTTGTCAGACTGCAGCCGCACTTCCTCGGTGAACTCCGAGGCCTGTTCGTTGAACTCGACCGGGAACGCGAAGGCGAAGATGTCCTGCGGCGAGGTGTCGAGGAACAGGCCGTAGGGATTTTCGGGCCCGATGCCCGACTGGTCGTAGAGGAGATGCGAGTTGCCGTCGCGATAGCCGGTGACGCTGGTCACCTTCATCTGGTCGGGCAGGCCCTTCTCCAGTTTGAGCATCACGCCCAGGTTGTGGTGGTGTTCGCCCTGCGGCGTCGGCGTCGCGTCGCCGGCGAAGGTCGGCCAGGTCGGCAGGCACTCCCGATCGGTGAGGGGATGGCCGATCGCCTGCCCGGTCTCCGCGCGCAGGCTGCTCCAGGGATACAGCTCCAGTCCGGGGGCCGAGTTCGGATCGCCTTTGGAGACGTCCGTTTCAGCGATCGGGCACATGCCGTTGTTGGCTTCGTGATTGTACTCGACGATCAGGTGTGCCTGAAAATCCGACCCGGTCGGATGGTAGAGCAGCTGGCCGCGGAAGCCGTACTGGTCGAGGTTGTCCAGACCGACGTGGTGGAAGAGGTCCTCCGAATAGCCGTTGTGGTTGTCGGTATCCCAGGAGAAGCGGCCGGCCAGGCCGTC
>JBEKQJ010000031.1:0-18270 GCA_049519835.1 Caulobacteraceae bacterium
CTTCATCGCGGCGCTGTTTCCCGACAGCGACCTGGCGGCGCTAGAGGCGGAATAGACGAAGCTACCGCACCGCCAGCCGCTCGAAGATCTCCAGGCGAAGCGTTTCGCTAGGGCCGAACCAGATGACGTGATCGGTGTGGTCGGCCAGTTCATCGTCCGTCAGCGCGTGCGCGAAGATGGTCAGGCCGCCACGATTGAGGGTGAGCCACTGCGCCACGGCGCCGAACTGATCGCGCGCAACCGTCAATTGGCAGCTGCCGCGCGGATGGGGCCCGACGGGCGCGGTGTGATAGTGACCGACCGCAACGCCGAACCTCGCCGCCGCCGCGTCTCCGAGCGCCCGCGCCCGATTCACCTCTTCGGCGTCGAAATAGATGTGCGCGTGAAAACCGGAAATCGGGTTGGGGGTGTCTTCTGGCATCGTGTTCCTTGCTTGCGGTCGGCGCTGACGAGACTGAAATAGGGCGCCTCACCCAGTTAGCCAGACTCTGGCGAAGCGCGTTCAGCCGTTCAGGACCTTGCGCAGGAGGTTTAGGGCCCGGTCGAGCGCCGCCTCGTCGGCGACACCGTAACCAAACACCAGGCCTGGCGAGGCTGGACGCTCGAAGGCGTAGCGGGCGAGCGAGTGAATCTTGACGTTGTCGCGCGCCAGTGCGCTGGCAATCGCCTCCGCATCGGCGCCGGGGCTCAGCTCGGCGGTAATGTGCATGCCGTAGGTCGAAGGAATCGGGGCGAGCGCGTCCCCGAACTCGTCGCGGAGGCGCGCCAGCAGGAGCGCCCGCCGCCGTCCATAGATACTACGCATCCGGCGAACGTGGCGCGTCAGTTGCCCCTCTTCGATGAAGGCGGCGACTCCGGCTTGCACCGGCGTCGAGGCGTGCCAGTCCAAGCAGTTCTTGGCCGTGACCAGAGCCGCCCTGGCCCAGAGTGGGACGACGACAAACCCGAGCCGCAAGCCCGGCAGCATGCATTTTGAGAAGGTGCCGACGTGGAAGACGCGCTCGGCGTCCTGGGCTCTCAGCGCCGCCAGCGGGCCATCGTCGTAGCGGAACTCCCCGTCGTAGTCGTCCTCGACGATCACCGCACCGTGTCGGCGCGCGAACGCGATCAGAGCCTCGCGCCGCTCCGGCGAGAGGGCGGCGCCCAGGGGGAACTGATGGGAGGGGCAAAGGCAGATGACGTTGGTGTCCGCCGGCAGCGCCTCCACGATCAGCCCGTCGGCGTCGACAGGCGCCGAGACCAGCCGTGCGCCCGCCGCGGCGAAGGCGACCCGCATGGGCGGATAGCCTGGGTCCTCGACCGCCACTACCGTTTCCTGTGCGCCCACGAGCGTTCGGGCCAGTAGGTCGAAGGCCTGTTGTGCGCCCGCGGTGACGATCACCTCCTCCGGGCGGCAGGCTATGGCGCGGGTGATAGCGATTTGGCGCGCGATCGCGGCACGCAGGAAATGGCTTCCCTGGCCGCCCTCGGGACTGCGCAGCCGCGCCGGCGCCCGCTCCAAGCGGCGAAGTTGCTGCGCCATGGCCCGGCGGAAGGCCTCGTTCGGGAATAGCCCCTGGTCCACCACGGCGGGCCGAAGGTCGATCTCTCCGCGCGCGGCGGCCGGGGCGTCGTCGCCGGCGAGCCGCCAGAAGCCCAGCGCCGACTTCACCTCGTGTCTCAGCCAAAAGGTGTTCAGCCGCGCGTAGGGCGGCGACGGCTCGGGGGACTCTGGCGGCGGAGGCTTTCGCGGCGGCGGCTCAGCGACGTAGGCGCCGGATCCGCGCCGAAGAACGACATCGCCCTCGTGCCACAGGCGCTCGTACACCGCGACCATCGTGTTGCGTGAGACGCCGAAGACGCTCCCCGATCGGCGCGAGGGCGGGAGCTGAAATCCCACCGGCAGGCGTCCGTCGAGGATCGCCGCCTTGAGCTGGCGATAGATTGCATCGCCTGCGTCGCGCGCGCCCTTCGCCGGCTTGTCGATCTCGATCTCGAACAGAGGCTCTGTCACGCTCGCGCCGGCGCCAATACCAACGCAAGCTTATCGGCAAACCGGCGTTGCTGGCGACGAGCGATTGAGTCTGGCGCTTGGCTCTCGCGCGGAAAGCCAACTGCAACTTCCTCATCCCGATGTGGACGCTCCCGGAGGCTGGTCGCTGATCCGGGTCAGGTAGGCGCTGAAGCTGGTCGCCCAGAACCTGCCGCCATCTTGCGAGACGGCGATCTCATAGCGGTGAGACGTGGGCGTGATGTCCGACCACACCCCACGCACCAGAACCGTCCGGCCGTGATAGACCTGCGTCGAGTAGAACTCGCCGCGGCCGTCCTTGAAGCTGCCGATGCTCGGGGCCTCAACGCCCGAATCGCTGTCGATATAGGCCTGACTCCATTGCCCGGCCTTGGCGTCATAGAGAAACAGCGTCGCCCCTTCCCAGTGTCCGTTTGGACCATCGGCCTCGATTTCCTCCAGCCACGCGCGCCCACCCCACCCCGGCCGCGCCGTCTTGGTCCCGTCCAGGGTGATCTAGTGGGTGCCGCCATCGAATGGGTCGAGCGTGCGGGTGACGTGCGTGTGCCATACGCCTTTGGCGAAGTCGAAGTCGTGCGATCCGTCCCGCGGCGCCTCAGCCCTCGCGGCGAACGACAGACAAGCAATTGCCGCCGCTATCGCAACAGCACGCCCACCGAATGATCGCCTCATCAAAGCCTCCCTTGATCCATTGCCTCACAGCGTGAGGGAGGCCCTCAGGCGGCGGAAGGGCCAATCCGGGGAAACTGAGGTGGTCCACGCCGATACCGCCTGGCGAGTTTGGCTGCTGACTGTCGCGTTGTGGCAACACCTGTTGTAATCTGAAACCACATTTGCTTTCGGCGCTACGACAACCGTTCATTGACGGCCGCCAGCGGCGTGAGATCATCGACCTAAGGCTTTGGCCCTGGGGGAAAACATGGCGGGTCACGTCGGTCGCGGCAGGGCGGCGATGGTGGTGGCCCTGCTGGCAATGGGTTTTGGCTTAGGTGTGTTGGCCGACCGGCTGACGTCCGTTGGATCGGGAGCGCCGACGCCCTCGGCGCAGGCCAGTGGCGGCGGCTTCCCCTGGCCCTTCTTCGGCCGTCCCCGCCCGGCCGACGCGCCGCGCGCCATCCCGCCCAAACCGGCGGAGTTCGCCGTCTGGACGACCCGGCTCGACACCCGGACGACCTCGCCGAGCGCCTGCATCCGCATGTCACGCCAGCTCGATCCTTCCCGCAGCTACGGCGACTTCGTCTCAGTGAGCCCCGACCTTGGCCATCCGACGGCGGTGACGGTGAATGGCGACGAGCTTTGCGTCGCCGACGTCGGCTATGTCTCGCGCAGCATCACCCTCATGAAGGGCCTGAAGGCCGCAGACGGCGAGACCCTGGCGGACAACGTCAACGTCGCCTTCGCCCCCGGCTCAAAGCCGGTCTACGTCGGCTTCGCTGGCGAGGGCGTCATCCTGCCGCGCGAGGACGCGGACGGCGTCGCCCTGGAGACTGTCAACGTCTCGCGGCTCCACGTCCAGGTTTGGCGGCTGGCCGACCGCAATCTCGTCCGCAAGAGCATCAGCGCGCCCGCGCCCACGGCCGAGGGCGAGTACAGCTACGACGGCGGGGACGACGGCGTCGGCGACGACGGGCGGCTGATCTGGGAGGGCGATGTTGCGGTCAAGGGCGCGGCGGACCAGCAGGTCACCACCGTTTTTCCGCTCGGCGCGGTGCTGAAGACGCTAGAACCGGGCGCCTATGTGGTGGCCGCGAAGGATGCCTCGGGCCTAAAGGGCGCGCCGGCCAAGCCCGGCGAGTTGTCCGAGGATCGCCCCGCCCAAGCGCGGCGCTGGATCCTGTTCACCGACATGGCGCTGCAGGCCTACGACGGCTCGGACGCCTTCGACGTCACGGTCAGGTCCCTCAAGACCGCGCGGCCTTTGCCGGGGGTCCGTCTGGCCCTGGTCGGCAAGGACGGCGGCGATCTGGCGTCGGCCAGCAGCGACAACGCCGGCCATGTCCGCTTCGCGCGCGCCCTGCTCGGCGGCGAGAATGGCGCCCAGCCGTCGCGGCTCATGGCCTACGGTCCTCAGGGCGATTTCACCGTCCTCGATCTCGACCGCGCCCCGGTGGATCTCTCCAAACAGGACGTGGACGGCCGCACGCCGCCCGGCGCGACGCCTAAGGTCGGCAAAGCGGCAACCGACCCGGCCGGCGCCGTCGACGGCTTTGTCTATGCTGACCGGGGCATCTATCGGCCCGGCGAGGTGGCTCACGTCGTGGTCCTGTTGCGCGACGGTCAGGCCCGCGCCGTCAAGAACCGCAAAGGCGCGCTGGTGGTGCGCCGGCCTTCCGGCCTGGAATTCGTGCGCTACCGCTTCAGCGGCGCCCCGACGGGTTCAGTCAACGCCGATGTCGCATTGCCGCCGGCTGCGCCGCGCGGCGTCTGGCGGGTCAGCCTGGAGATGGAGGGCTCGGACGCCGCTTCAGGCGGCGCCAGCTTCGATGTCGAGGATTTCGCGCCCCAACGCCTGGCGGTCGCCCTCGCCGCCTCGCCGGACAAGCCGATGCAGGCCGGCGAGGTCCGCCGCGTTCCCGTGGCGGCGAAGTTCCTCTACGGCGCACCGGCCTCGGCTCTGGCGGTACGCTCCGACACCCGGATCAGCGCCGATCCCGACCCCTTCCCGGCCTTCCAGGGCTACGCCTGGGGCGATCAGCAATCGCCGTTCGCAGAAAAGCTCATCGACGGTCCGCCGACGGTGACCGACGGGGCCGGCAATGCAATCGCCGTCGTCGACTCCCGAAGCCTGGGGCCGCAGACCAGCCCGCTCAAGGCGGTGCTGACCGCCAACGTCTTCGAGCCTGGTGGACGGCCGGTGAGCGAGCAGGCGACGCTGCAGTTGCACCTCAAGCCACTTTATCTCGGCGTCAAGATAGTCAGCGGATCAGGCGACGAACCGGTCCAGACCTTCGAGCACATCGCCGTCGACGCCCATGGCCGGCGCGTCGCCGCGCCGCACGTCAACTACACGCTGAGTTCCGAGAGCTGGAACTACGACTGGTTCGAGCAGAATGGCCGCTGGTCCTGGCGCCGGACCAGCCGCGATATCCCCGTCGCCCAGGGCGACCTCGCCGTCGGCGCCGCCGCGCCCGCCCGTTTCAGCAGGAAGCTGCCGTGGGGAGACTACCGCCTGGTGCTCGACGATCCAGCCACGGGCGCCCACAGCGTCATCCGCCAGAGCGCCGGCTGGTCCGCGCCAAGCGACGACGTCGAGGCGCCCGACAACGCCCGGGTATCAGCGGCGCGCACGGATTACCGCACTGGCGACACGGTCAACGTTCACATTCAGGCGCCCTTCGCCGGCGAGGCCGAGGTGGCCGTGGCAACCGACCATCTCCTGGCGCTCAGGCAACTCCATGTGCCTGCCGGCGGCGCCGATGTCAGTCTCAAGGCCGACCCCAGCTGGGGTGGCGGGGCCTATGTGCTGGTGAGCGTCGTGCAGCCGCGCGACCCGGTCGCCAGCCCCAAGCCCCGGCGGGCACTCGGTCTCACCTACGTACCCCTCGAGCCAGTCGGCCGGAAACTGACCGTCGATATCGGAACGCCGGCCAAGATCGACAGCAAGGCGCCGGTCGTCGCCTCCATCGTCGTCCACGGCCTCGCCCCTGGCCAGCGCGCCCACCTCACCCTGGCGGCGGTCGACGAAGGTATCCTGCGCCTCACCCACCAGAAGAACCCAGATCCGATCGACTGGTACTTCGGCAAGCGCGCCTTCACGATGGCCTATCGCGATGACTACGGCCGCCTGTTGGATCCCAACCTCGGCGCCGCGGCCGCTGTCAGTTTCGGCGGCGACGAGGTGGGGGGCGCCAGTCTTTCGGCCGTGCCGATCCGCACCGTCGCCCTGTGGTCGGGAACGGTCGATACCGACGCCAGCGGCCGGGTGACGATCCGCTTGCCGGCTGCCGACTTCAACGGCCAGCTGCGCCTTGTCGCCGTGGCCTGGACCGACAGCGCCGTTGGGGCCGGGTCCACCGACATGATCGTCCGCCAACCTGTGGTGGCCGAGCTTTCGCTGCCGAGGTTCCTGGCCCCTGGCGACCACGCTCAGGCGACGCTGGAACTCGACAACGTCGAGGGCCGGGCCGGGCCCTACGCGGTGGGGATCGTCGGCCGCAATGGGCCGCTCGTCGCCTGGCGGCACGTCTACAACCTGGCGCGCGGCCAGCGGATCATCGACCGCGTCGAGATTACCGCCTCGCGCGCGGCTTCGGTGGGCGCCGTGGGCCTGGTGGTGCGCGGGCCGGGCGTGAGCGTCAACCGTGGCTACCCGCTGCAGACTCGCCCCGGTTGGGGGCCGGTGACCCGCGCCGACCTGGCTGTCCAACGTCCGGGCGAGAGCTACACGCCGCCAGCGGTCCTCATCGGCGACATGACGGCTGGCGCCGTCTCCCTGACCGTCTCCTATTCGGCCCTGGCAGGCCTCGACCCGACCCCGATCGCCGAGGCTCTCTCACACTATCCGTTCGGCTGCAGCGAGCAGCTCTCCTCGACCGGCGCCGTCGCGCTCTACGCCCCCGACCTCGCGACCAATCCGCGACGGCAGGGCGCCCTGGCGACCGCGACGCAAAAACTCCTCGACCGCGAGGCGCTGGACGGATCGTTCGGCCTGTGGCGGGCCGGCGATGGCGAAGCCAGTCCCTGGCTCGGCGCCTACGTCACCGACTTCCTAATCGAAGCCAAGGCCAACGGCGCGTCGGTTCCTGACGCCGCCTTGCAGCGCGCCCTAAACGCCATGCGCGCGGTCTCCAAGCCGGACGGTTTCAGTTCGGTCGGCTATCAGATGGAGATCGGCGCCGGGCCCGGCCTCAGCGAGGATTCGGCCAAGGCGCAGACCCGCCGGCTGCGCAGCCGCGCCGCCGCCTACGCGCTCTACGACCTCGCCAGGTTCGGCCAGGGCGACCTCGCGCGTCTGCGCTGGTTCCACGATGTCGGGTTCGGCGACGAGCGCTCGCCGCTCGCCCGCGCCCAGATCGGCGCCGCGCTCGCCGCCATGGGCGACCGGGGCCGCGCGCACGACAGCTTCGTCCAGGCCCTCGCCGCGCTCGGCTATCAGGATCCGGACGATGACTACCAGAGCCAGCTGCGCGACCTGGCGGGGGTGGTCGCTCTGGCCTACGAAGCCGGTGAGGTCGATCTGGCCCGTGGCCTGCAGACGCGGCTCGAGAACGCCGTGCGCGCTCCCGACAGCCTCAACACTCAAGAGCAGGCTTTCCTCCTTCGGGCCGCACACGCCATGGCGGCGAGCGCCGGACCGGTCAGCGTCCAGGCCTCCGGCGCCAATCCGGTCGGGCCCAATCGCTGGGCGGTGGCTCGCCTCGCCGATGCTCGCTTCGTCAACCAGGCCCGCGGTGCGGTCTGGCGCACCGTCACGGTCAGCGGTCGGCCGACGACGCCGCCGGCTGCGACCGCCAGCGGCCTGAAACTCGATAAGCGCCTGTTCGGTCTCGACGGACATCCGGTCGACCCAGCCAAGCTCAAGCAGGGCGATCGGATCATCATCCGCCTGTCGGGCGGCGCCGCGGCCCAGCGGCCCGAATTGACCGTCATCGACGACGCCCTGCCGGCCGGCTTCGAGATCGACTCCACGCTCACGCCGGCCGACGCCCAGGGTGAAAAGGACGACAACGGCAAGCTCAAGGCCGGTCCTTTCGCCTTTCTCGGACAACTCACCTCGGCCCAGGTCCAGGAGAAGCGCGACGACCGCTACGTGGCCGCCCTCACGCTGGCCGGCCGCCGGCCGTTCGCGCTCGCCTACGTCGTCCGCGCGGTGACGCCTGGCGACTTCTACCTGCCGGGCGCTGAGGCCAAGGACATGTACCGGCCGGCGATTTCGGCCCGCACCGCCCACGGCCGGACGATCATCGCCCCATGATCGCGCTGGCTGCGTCGGTTCCGAAGCGGAATAGGCTGCGGCTCTGGGTCCTGGCCGCCGGCGCCGCCAGTACAGCGATGCTGGTCGGCGCGGTCGCTGTAGCGCCGCCGATGGACAAGCTCGAGCGCGCCTCGCCGGTGGTCGTCGACCGCAACGGTGTCTGGCTTCGGGCCTTGCCCGTTGACGACGGCCGCTGGCGCCTGCGCGCCGACCTTACCCGCACCGACCCCAGCTTCGTCCGCCGGCTGGTGGTCCTTGAGGATACCCGCTTCTGGGCCCATCCCGGCGTCGACCCTGTGTCGATCCTTCGCGCCGCCGCGTCGGATCTCACGGCCGGACACATCCGTTCAGGCGCCTCGACCATCACCATGCAGGTCGCGAGACGCCTCGACCCGCATCGCCGCACCTTGGCCGCCAAACTGCTCGAGGCGGCGCGGGCCCTCGAGCTGGAGCAAACGCTCGGCAAGACTGGCGTGCTTTCGGCCTACCTGACGCTGGCGCCGTATGGCGGCAACCTCGAGGGCGTCCGGGCCGCTTCCCTCGCCTACTTCGGTCACGAGCCCTCGAACCTGACCCTCGGCGAACAGGCCCTTCTGCTCGCCCTGCCGCGGGCGCCCGAAGCCCTGCGGCCGGATCGCCATCCGGCGGCGGCGATGATTGCCCGGGCGCGGGTGCTGCAGCGGATGGCGACCGCTGGACTCATCAGTCGGGTTGAAGCGCGTGAGGCGGCCGGGGAGCCGTTGCCGCGCCGCCACGCCTTTCCGGTCCGGGCCTGGGCGGCCAGCGGCGAGATCGCCCGCGCGGCCGAGGGGTCGGAACAAACCGTCTCCGCCACGCTCGACGCCCGCCTCCAGGCGCGGCTTGAAGGTCTGGCCGCGCAGACGGCGGCCGGTCAGGGCGCTTCATCGGCGTCAATCATGGTCGTGGAAACCAAGAACCGCGCCGTGCGCGCCGCCGTCAGTTCGGCGGGATCTGGCCAGCCCGGTTCGTGGATCGACTTCACCAAGGCGCTTCGCTCACCTGGCTCATCCTTGAAGCCGTTTCTCTACGCCTTTGCCTTCGAGCAGGGCGTGGCCTCGCCGGAAACACGTCTGGCCGACGCCCCTGTCGCCTTCGCCGACTACGAGCCGGAGAACTTCGACCGCTCGTTCCACGGCGAGGTGACCGCCCGGGAGGCCTTGGCGAACTCGCTCAACATTCCGGCCGTAACTCTGCTCTCGCGGGTCGGACCCTCCGCCTTCGAGGCGCGCATCGACGGCGCCGGCGCGAAGCTGGCGCGGCCCAAATCTGGGCTAACCGACCCGAGCTTAGCCCTCGCCCTCGGCGGCGAGGGGATCACACTGCGTGACCTGGCGATGCTCTACGCAGCCCTCGGCGATGGCGGAGTCGCCAAGCCGCTGGCCTGGACCGAAGCAGCGGCGCGCGAGACCCCCAGCGGGTCCGGCCGCCGTCTGGTCGCGGCGGCTTCCGCCGCTGAGGTGCTTGGCATCCTGCGGGAAAGCCCGCCGCCCTTTGACCGCCTACCTCCCGCCCTTGCCGCCAATGCGCCGCGCATCGCCTTCAAGACCGGCACGTCCTACGGCTTCCGCGACGCCCTGGCCGCCGGCGTAGGCGACGGCTGGACGGTCGTCGTCTGGACCGGGCGGGCTGACGGCGGGGCCCGGCCTGGGCTCACAGGGCGAAACGCGGCTCTACCGCTGCTCTTCCAGGTGTTCGACGTGCTGGAGGGCGACGCCTCGCCGCCGGCCGCGCTGGCGCCTCAGACGGCGCCGCGCGCGCTGGCGCGCATCGATCCGATCGCCGCCGGACCGCAGATACTATTCCCGCCGGACGGCGCGACCGTACTGGCCGACGGCTTTGGCCCGAACGCCCGCGGCTTGGCTCTCTCGGCGCAAGGCGAGGCGATCCGTTGGTATGTTGACGGCGCGCCCCTGGCCGCAGGCGTCGGCGGCGGTTTGCCGATCTGGCGGCCGGCCGGGCCTGGCTTTTACGCCCTCACCGCCGTCGACGACCGCGGACGGCGGGCCCGGTCCTGGGTTCGCGTCAAGGGCGGCTGATCAGCCGCTGTACTCCCACCGCGTCGCGGCTCAATAGAACAGTTTGCGCAGACTGAGCGTGATCGCCCGGCCGACGGGGTCGATGTAGCCGGGTTGGTAGCTGAGCGGCGTGCCGCCAAAACCATCGCGCACGCTCACGCGGTCATCGAGCAGGTTGGTGACCGCCAGGGTGACCCGTACGCCGCGCAGCCACGGGTAGCGCCGTGCGACCCTCGGCTGGCGGCCGAGGTCATCCCAAAGGCGAAGGTTGAGCGTGGTGACGCTCGAGAAATTGAGACTCTCGGTCGGCGTGCCCGGCAGGCCGATCACGTGGGTGCCCTCGCGCCAGTCCTCCGACAGACGCGCCCCGAACCCGTTCAGGGTTGCGCCGAGCTGACCCTCGATCTCGTTGCGGTACTGGCCGCCGGTCGTGGATGCCGGCGCGCCACCCAGCAGGTTGAGCGTCGGCCCGCCCGGACTGACCAGCTCTCGGTCGGTGAAATAGATGGTGTGGTAGACGGCGACTTGCAGCCGTCCGCCCGTGGGTGGGCCGCCGCCGAAGCCGCCGAAACGTCCGCGACCGCCGCCCCCTCCACCTCCGAAACCGCCGCCCCGGCCAAAACCACCACCGCCGGAGCCGCTGGGTCCCGAAGCCCCACCGCCGGGCCCCCCGCCACCAGCGCCTCGATCGGCGTCGCCGCTGGGTCCTGGAGGCGGCCCGCCGTCCGGTGCGCCCTGCCCTCCGCCACCGTCGGGGCGCGGGCGCCGGAAGCCCTGAAAGTCGCGTCTCTGGGGTTGCTTGCCGATCGGCCGCGAATAGTTGAGCCCCCAGCGTAACTCCGAACGGTCCGACCGGGCGAAGTTCACCGATCGGATGTCCTCCTCGACGAGCACGCCCTCATCGTCACGCACGAAGCGGGTCGGGAAGGCCATCTCGATCGCCGCCGTCGCGGCGGGAAAAGTGGAGATCGGATTGTCGATGTCGCTCTTGATGTAGTTGGCGGTGAAGGTGAAATCCTGGCTGGCGAAGGGCTTGAAGGTCAGGCCGATCTTGGTGACGTTGCGGCTGTCATGCTTCAGCAGGGGATTGCCGCCGCTGACCAGCGTAACGTCCACCGTCTGTCCGGTCGTATAGTCGAGCACCGGCACGCCGGGCGTATAGACGACCGGCCCTGCGAGTTGCTGGATTGTCGGCGCCGCCTGGTCGTTGGTGTGCGAGATGATGAAATTGTAGCCAGGGATGGGCGTCCAGTTGAGCCCGTAGCCGAAGGCTTTGAGCGTCCCGACATCGGAGAGCTGGTCGATCGCCATATTGGCGTTCAGCGACAGCTCGCCGAAGAATGGCAGAAAATGCCTGCGTCGGCTGGTGAGCGGCAGGTCCAGGTTGAGCCGGCCGCTGAGGTCGTTGCGCGTGAGCCAGGTCGCTTCTGCCTCGCTCATTCGGGTCGAATAGCCGCCCTGCCAGCTCTGGGTGTCGCCGGCCTCGCCGCTGACGTAGAAGTCGCCCGCCGGCAGCTTGAACAGCGGCCCATTGGCCAGCACCTGCAGGTTGGCTGAGTCGGTGATCGAGCGGGCGTAGTCCTGCGGCAGGCTGGGGAGCAGCCCCGCCGGGATCGGCCCGAACGGGTTGAGCGTCGCCGAGCGGGCGTCGAGCAAGGCCTGAGCATGTGAAGTATTGACCCCCACATCGGTGTCGGTCTGGGTGTCGGCGTGATCGAAGGCGTCGGTCAGCGATAGCCGCCAGCGGCCGAAGTCCTTGTTGACCGTCGAGCCGAGGTGGGCCGTCCAGCCTTCGATGTACTGATTGAGCGGCCGGTCCTCGTAGCGATCGACCATCACGGGCTGGGAGAATGGCGAGAATGGATCGCCGGCGGGCACGTCGAGGCCAAATCCCTGGAGCCCCTGCAAGGAGTCGCTGCGGCTGAAGCTTAGTGTGCCGTTGACGGTCGCCACGATTCCGGCCCCTAGCGGGTGGGTGAGCACACCATTGGCGGTCAAGGTCTGGGTGGCCGGCGTGAGGCTGCGGTCTTCGCCGACATCGGTGATATTGGGCGTCCCGGCCGTACCCGCGAAGTCGCCCAGCGTAAGCGGACGGCCACTCACCCCGACCGGAATTCCCGCCACGGTCACCGGCCGCCCGACGAGCGCGCTGAGCGCCGGATCGATCTGACCGCCCGGGATGGCGGAAACCACATTTCCAGTCAGGTCATAAGGAATGGCGGGCGTCGGCTCGATGGTGTCGCGGGCCGCATCGGTGATCCCCGAGGCCCCGACGAATTTGAGGTCCAGGTTCAGCCGGTCGTCCCGCCGGATGTGCAGCAGGTCGGCTTCCGCCTGGCCGGTGACCTCGCCGCCCTCGCTCGGGCCGCCGCCGATGGCCTCCAGCGTCGTGGCGTGGAAGCGACGGCGCAGGACAATGTTCACCACCCGCTGGTCGGCGGAGTAGCCGTATTTGAGCGACACCTCCTCGGGCAGAACGTCAATTCGCAGGATCGCCTCAGTGGGGATGTTCTGCACCTCGTTGAACGAGGAAATGCGGCGGCCATTGACCAGGATCACCGGCGTCTCGCCGCCGCGGCCGCGGTCGCTGCGGGTCTCCGGCGCGAGCTCATTCATCAGCTCGGTGACGGTGCTGACTCCGAAGCTCTGGATCTCGGCCGGGGTGAACTGGATCTCGGGTTCAATGTCCCCCACCACGGCGCCGTATTGCTGGGCGTAGATCTTGCGGCGGGAGGCGGTGACCTCGACCCCGGAGACCGTCGTGGCCTTGGCGTGCTCGGAGTCGCCCGGATCGTCCTCGTCAGCGGCGCCAACCTGGCGCCGTGACGTCTTGGCGGCTCGCTTGGATGGCGGCTTGTTTCGCGCCGGCGAGGCGGGGCCGGAGGGATGGGCCTGGGGTGTGGATGTCGCCGGCGGCTGAGTGGCCGTCTGGGCAGCAGCGGGCGTTCCGGCGGTCACGGCCAGCAGAACAGCGAGGCTCGCGCCGGCCCGCATCGTCGTCGTCAAAGTCTCGCCCGCCTAATTGGAACTCGGCCGTGTCATCCCACGGGCGGTTTGCAGATTCGTGTCTGGACGGTTGTCGTTTTGGGGCGCCCGACGCCCGCCGCGCTATCAGTCAGCGAGTGGGCACGGCCCTCCCCGTGGTACCGCCTCCCCGGTTCGAACGGGGGACCTCTAGATCCACAATCTAGCGCTCTAACCAGCTGAGCTAAGGCGGCGCGCGGGCGGCGAGACGTTTAGGCGGGAAGCCTTGGACGATCAAGCCGGCGTCAAAATTGAAGCCCCGGAGGCGGGCCCCCGGGGCTTCGGATCGTCTGTGCGGTCGTGTCAGTCCTTGGGCAGGTTGAACACGATCGGTACGGTGATCTTGGCGCCGCCGACGGGCTGGCCGTCGCGCGTCTGAGGCCGCATGCGGAAGAGGCGAGACATCTTCAGCGCTGCGGTGCCGAAGTCCTGACCGGATGGCTCCTCCGAACTCACATCACACTCGCTCAGTGTGCCACGCTCGGTCACCGTGCAGGTGATCGCCGCCCGGCCCGAGACCCCAAGGCGCTGGGCGCGATCGGGATAGTATTGGGCCATGGAGTCCGCGTCCGGCTTGCTGAGCCAGTCGGGATTGGTGATCACCGACGGGCGCGGCGGTGGCGGCGCCGGGGAGGCGACCACCGGCGGGGCCGGGGGCGCGGGTCTCGGAGCCTCGACCGGCCTGATCAGCAAGGGCGGCGGAGCCGGAATATTCGGCGCGACCACGGCCGGCGGACGCGGTTGAACCGGCGGCGGAGGCGGCAGGTTCTTCGGCGGCGGCGGCGGCGGCGGTGGCGGCGGCGGTGGTGGCGGCGGCTTGATCAGCTGCGCGTTGGTCTTCTCGTCGCTGTACTCCTGGTAGTGGGCCTTGAACTTCCACTGCCAGAGGTAGAACCCGATAATGCCGTGCAGAACGACCGCAACCGTAATGCCGATCCATAGACCGTTATTGTTGCGGGGCCGCGGGACGTCGAACGGGTTGTGAACCGGATGGGCTATGTCCATCGCGGGAGGTTGGACTGGGGGCGTGTCTGTCATTTCTTCAGCCCCGACTTGTCCTCGCCAACCAGGGCGACGCTGTAGAACCCGTTATCCTGCAGCTTGTTCATGACCCCCATGAAGTCCGCGTACTGGAGGTCCTGATCGCCCCGGATGAACACCCGCATGTTGGTCGGATTCGACCCGCCGATCGCCGCCTTGAGGTCGTCGCCGAGCGTGCTGAGATCCGACGCATTGTCGTTCACGTACACCCGGCCGTCCTTCTTCAGAGAGATGTAGACGAGCTTCGGCGGCTTCCGGGTCGGCTTGGCCATCGCTGGCGGCAAATTCACCTTGATCGTCACGCTGGCGAGCGGCGCCGCCACCATGAAGATGATCAAGAGCACCAGCATCACGTCCACGAAGGGGGTGACATTGATACTGTGATTTTGCGCGACATCGTATCGGCCGCCGCTAGGCCCTGAGAGTTTAGCGGCCATTAGCCTTACGCCCCCTTGTCGAGCTGCCGCGAAATGGCGTTGACCAGTTCAGCGACGAAGCCTTCGGAGCGCGAACCGTAGCTGGTGATCTGCGTCTGGAAGTAGTTGTAGAAAATCACCGACGGGATGGCGGCGAAGAGGCCGATACCGGTCGCCAGCAGGGCTTGGGCGATACCGGGCGCGACGACGGCCAGGTTGGTTGTGTTGGTGTTCGCGATGCCGATGAACGAGTTCATGATCCCGTAGACGGTGCCGAACAGCCCGATAAAGGGCGCGTTCGCGCCGACCGAGGCCAGGAACTGCATGCCGCCGGAGAGACGACGCGCGAGCGAGGCCTGAACGGCGCCGATCGCGGTGGTGGCGCGCATCAGCGTGGAGTCGCGGAATTCGCCTGTGACGTTGAGGCCGGCCTGGCGGCTGAGCTCCACTTCGGAAGCGGCCGCGGCGGCCATGTCGGCCATCGGGTTGCCAGCGAAGTCTTCGGACTCGGCGATCCGGCCCATCTCATTGATGGACTTGGCGCCGCGGAAGGACTCCAGGAAGCGGTCCGAGCTCTTCTTGAGGCTGCTGAACTCGACCAGCTTGATGATCAGCAGGGTCCAGGAAAGGATCGAGCAGGCCAGCAGGCCCACCATCACCACCTTCACGACCAGGTCGGCCTGCTCGAACATCACGATGGGCGTGAGCTTGCCGTTAGCGCTGCCGCCGACCTTGAGGCCTTCGGCGCCTTCCGTACCCTGGTCCGCGGCCGGGGCGGCGGGGGCGGCGCTGTCGGCCGGAGCGGCGGCCGGAGCCGGCGCGGGCGTCTGGGCCATGACGGCGGGCGCGCTCGACAGGAGCGCAACTGCGCCTATCAACGCGATGATGGGAGAAGTGCGTTTCATTTCGAGCATCTGTGGCCGGTTCCTGATTGATCTGGCTCTGAAAAGGTGGACGGGATCACCGCACGCGCGCCTCACCCGGATTACCGCTCTGTTAGTCTTGCGGCGTGGCACGTTTGGCAACCCCTTTTTGCGGCGTCAAGGGGGCCGTCGGACGGCGATATGAGGAAACCATGCCCCTGATCGCTGATAATGCTGCATCGCAGCAGCACGCCTTGTGTGGAATGTAAGGACTTAGCCGAAGATATTTGCTCGGTCATGCTGCATTGCACGCGAGCCGATCAAACTGTTCAGCCGAGATGAACCTTCGTCACAACGGCGGCTGAGCGTTCGCTGTGCACGCACGGCGCAAGAAAGCGGCGAGCCCCTGAGCATCGCGGCCGGTCAGCGACCCTTGGCTGGCCGCCACGGATGAGAGGGATCGTAAGCTCCCCGGAGAGAATGGTGCCTGGGGGCGGATTCGAACCACCGACACGCGGATTTTCAGTCCGCTGCTCTACCAACTGAGCTACCCAGGCCCGCGGGAGGGCGGCCTCTATAGGCAAGCCCCTCGCCCTTGTCCAGAAACTCAGAAGGCCTCGTCCAGGTCCTCCGGCGGCGGGCCGCCCTCACTCTCGTCCTCATCCTCGCCCGGGATGGAATAGCCGCCGGTGAGCCAGCGGTGCAGATCGATGTCGGCGCAGCGGGGCGAGCAGAACGGCCGGAATTGGGGCTCCACGGGCTTGCCGCAGATTGGACACTTGGCGGTCGTCACACCTGCCTCACGAGATAACCTGACCGATCCGCCGCCGAGACCAGCGTCAGGCGGGCGCCGAAGCGGGCCGTCAGGCGTGGCAGGAGGTCTCTCGCCGCCGCCTCGATCGCCGGCGCCGCCGAGAGCTCGAAGCGTCCGCCCGGATCGGCCAGCGCCTCCCTTTCCAGCGCGCGCAGCGCCGCCATGGCTTCAGCGACGGGCTCCGGAGCGCCCCGCGCGTCCCACAGCTGTTCGACGACCGGTCGGCTCCGCCGCGGAATGGCAAGCTCCAGGGTTCCGAACCGCGAGACCTGGCCGATCGCCACCCCCGGATTGTCGGGCGCGAAGGCAGATCTCGCCGCCGCCGTCAGCGCCGGCCCATCGGCGCCGCGCCCCGCCAGATCGATCACGACAAGGCCGCCAAGACCCTTGAGTCGGAGCACCCGCGCCGCCTCCCCCACTGCCGCAATGTTCGCCGCCCGCGCGGCGCGTTTGGCGCCCTCCCCGCCCCGACCGCCCAGGTCCACGTCCACAGCCGTGAGCGCCCGCGTGGTCTCTACCGTCACCGTGCCGCCGCCAGGCAGGGGGAAGACAATCTCCAGCGCCTCCGATTGGGCCAGGTCGGCCATGGCGCGCGCCGTCTCACTGGTTCGGATCGGCGCGCCCTTGGCTAAGGCGGCAAGTCGCTCGCCGAGGTCGGGTCCAGGCGCGATCACGCGGCCAGGCCCTTCGGCCGGACCGAGCCAGCGGGCCAAGGCGCCCTTGCCGCGCCGCGCCTCGGACCGGATCTCTACTGCGACCCACGCGCCCTCGCGCACCGGGCCCTCGTCGGGCTTGAGATTGAGGGCCGCGTCGGGCCCTTCGCCCAGGTCGAGAAAGGCCAGCCCCGCGCCGCGTTCGACGGACCTCACCCTGGCGACAAGATGGGCGCCCAACCGCTGGACTTCCGCCTCGCCCTCGCGTTCGATCAGCAGCCGCTCGGGACGGCCGCGCAGGGTGACGACGGCGCGGCGCTCGCCGATACCCTCGTCCAGAAAGAAGGCGCGCTCGCTCATGGGATAGGGTAGCCGAGGCCGGCCAGCAGACATGTCGTCTCATAGAGCGGCAGGCCGACGACAGCCGTGTAGGAGCCGGTCAGGCTGACGACGCAGGCCCCGGCGCGCCCCTGAATGCGATAGCCTCCCGCCGCGCCGCGCCACTCCTCGCTGTCCAGCAGACGTGCGAAGTCGGCCTTGCCGAAATGCTTCATGCGGATTCGGGCCTCCGCAAGGCGCGAGGCGCGCCGGCCGTCGGGGGCGATCACGCAGACACCAGTGATGACCGCGTGACCGCGACCGGAGAGCTGCTCGAGCATCCTTGCCGCCTCATCGCGCTCGGCCGGCTTGCCGAGCTTGCGGCCGCCGACAGAGACGATGGTGTCGGCGCCGACCACGAAGGCGTCGCGATGCCGGGCCACGCCGGCGGCGGCTTTCAGATTCGCAAGGCGCAGAGCCGCGCGGCGAGCGGTCTCGCCCTTGCCGGTCCTCTCATCGATGTCGGCTGGGTCGACGGCGTCGGGCGTTAGGCCGATCTGGCCGAGAAGATCGAGGCGACGCGGGCTGGCGCTGGCCAGGACGAGACGGTGTCGAGGCGCCGGGCTCATGGCGCCTCCATAACGATGTCGTCCGGACTTGTCTCTTTCCTGCGCGACGTTTGGTCTTGCAACCGATGCTTGATTGCGCCGCCGCGGCCTATACGGTGGGTTGAACAATCGTTCGAATTTGCGCCGCGTCCGGGAGTCGAGGTGAATGAGCAACCGTTTTGAAGGCACCAGCGACTACGTCGCGACGGAGGATCTCAAGATCGCCGTGAACGCCGCGATCGCGCTGGAGCGGCCGCTGTTGATCAAGGGAGAGCCCGGCACCGGCAAGACCGTCCTGGCTTACGAAATCGCCAAGGCCCTCGACGCTCCGCTGATCACCTGGCACATCAAGTCAACCACCAAGGCCCAGCAGGGGCTTTATGAATACGAGGCGGTGACTCGCCTGCGCGACAGTCAGCTCGGCGACGAGCGGGTCAAGGATGTCGCCAACTATATTAAGCGCGGCAAGCTGTGGGACGCCTTCGACTCCGAGGCGCGTCCCGTCCTGCTGATCGACGAGATCGACAAGGCCGACATCGAGTTCCCCAACGATCTCCTGCAGGAGCTCGATC
>JBEKQJ010000032.1:0-18116 GCA_049519835.1 Caulobacteraceae bacterium
AGACGGAAGCGGCCGCTCAGCGGCTCTCCGGCGCCGCGCGCCTCGCGAACGAGTTCCTCGGTTTGGGCGAGGATCGAGCCGGCCCGGGTCACCACCTCTTCGCCTGCGGCGGTGAGAATGACGCCGGAGCGATTGCGATCGACCAGGGCCGTCCCGAGGATCTTTTCCAGTTCCTGAATGCCGGCCGAAAGCGTCGGCTGGGTGACGTGCGCCGCCTCCGCCGCGCGGCTGAATGAACCCTGGTCGGCGAGCAGGTTCAGATAGCGGAGCTGGCGCAGGGTCGGGAGCATCCCGCCTCTATAGGCTACATCAATGAACTGGCAATTGTTGATCGATGAATTCGTCTCACTCCCAGTCGATCTTGTTTGAAACTCGCGATGGCCAGAGCGGGGCTAAGGCGCCCGCGTCAGGCGCACTCGTCGAGTACAGGCGCCGCCGGCCGCCCGTCTGGCGCAGGGAAGGGGCGGGTGAAGGTGAATGCGGCGGGGCTGGGTCCGAGCTCTCGCAGCGCCTCCAGCCGCTCGAGGGCTTCGGCCGGCGTCGGCCGCCGCCCCTCAGGAACCCACCACAGCGCCATGAACACCTCGGGCCGGGTGAAGAACTCGGCGCGCCGGCGCATGATCGCCCGGTGCTCGCCCTGGCGATAGACGAAGGCGGCCAGGGCCTCGAGGCTTTCCCACACCGACATGTTGATCATCATGGCGGGGTCGTCGAACGGGCGGAACGCGGTTGCGTCACCGGCCTCGTCCTGCAGACGCCAGACGAAGCCGGGGCTTTGATCGGCGAGGGCGTTGACCGGTTCGAGCGCCGCCACGAAGGCCGCCATCTGCGGATCATCGAGCGGCGCCCGCATCCGGGCGATGTTGACCTGGGCGAGATGAAATTCGCTCATTCGAATTCCCTGTCCCAACTCTCGGGGATGTCTGGCGAAGCTCACTCAGTGGCGTGCCGTCAGTTTCCCCCCTCGGGCCGCCAGCCCGGCGTCCCCGAGCGCCAGAACGCGAAGGCGATCCAGTCGGCGGTGAGCTGGTCGGTCTGGCTGCGGGTCGAGCCGATGCCGTGGCCGGCCTGCTCGTCGATGCGCAGGAGAACCGGGTTCTGCGTGCCCGAGGCCTGGAGGGCGGCGGCGAACTTCGCCGGTTCCCAGGGTGCGACGCGCGGGTCGTTGAGGCCGGTGGCGATCATCACAGCCGGATAGTTGGTTCCCGCCTTTACATGCTGGACGGAGTCCATCTCGTAGAGGTTCTTGAAGCCCTGCTCGGTCTTGATCGAGCCGAACTCCGGGATGTTGTCCGGGCCATTTGGCGTGAACTCGGAGCGAATTGTATTGGCCGCCGGCACCAGGTCGATGACGCCGGCGAAGAGATCTGGACGCTCGGTGAGCGAGCGACCCATGGTGATCCCACCGGCCGAGCCGCCGATGATGAACAGCTTGGACTTGTCGGTCACGCCGCGGGCGATGAGATCCTCGGAGCAGGCGATCAGGTCGCGCCAGGTGTTGGGCTTGTTGGCGTCCTTGCCGCCGAGGCGCCAGGCCTCTCCGAGTTCGCCGCCGCCGCGCACACCGCAGATCGCGTAGTTGATCCCCTCCTTCATCGCCGCCGCCCGCCGGGGGCTGAAGTCGGCGAGGTTGGAGATACCGTAGGAGCCGTAGGCCTCGATGATGGTCACGCCGGGCCTGCCGGCGCCCTTGGGCTGAACGAGCGTGTACGGAACCTTCACGCCGTCTTTGGCCGTGGCCCACTGGTCGGCGACCGCGAACGCGGCCGGATCGATGTCGCCTTTGACGCCCAGGTGCTGGTCGGCGAAGGCTTTCGTCGTCGGGTCATAGCGCAGGATCGTCGGCGCCATCACCCAGCTCTCGAGCGCGAAGGTCACGCCGGCCTCGCGCGGATCGGTGAACACCTCCGAGACGTGGCCCTTGGCGGGCAGGGCCACCTCCTCGATCCGGTCCGTCCCGGCCGGGATGCGCAGCAGCTGCGAATAGTCGCCTTCGCGCGCCAGCACGTAGAGCGCGTCAGCGGCCGCGTGCACGCCTTCGATGACCCGCTTGGGATCGGCTGGCACGAGCGTCGTGGCGGCCGAAAGTGGCTGGCCGAGCTTCAGTTTCAGCACCTTGAAGGTCGGCGCGTCCTTGTGGCTCAGCAGGAAGATGTCGTCGCCCCGGGCGTCTTCATTGGTGACGCCATCATCGCGGTCGAAGAGCAACGTCCATTTGGTGTCCGGCGCACCCGCTCCAGCGGCCGGGGCGACCCACATCTTCTGCTCGTTCTGGACGCCATTCTGCGAAATCAGGATCGCGGTGGCGATGGAGGGCTCGACGGCGAGCGCTGGCGTCTCGTCCGGTCCGAACTTTGGCCCGGCGCCAGCGCGCGAACCATAGAGCATGACGGGATCAGACTTCAGATCCCAAACATCCAGCTCCGCGTCGCGGTACTTTTCCGTGCCCGGATCGCTCGGCCCAAGCTTTTTTAGGCGGATAAAGTAAAGGGTGTTGGAATCGACGCTCCAGGAGGTCGGTCCGAACTCGGCCCGGTCGACTGGGCCGGCGATCTGAGCGCCGCTGGCCGCGTCGAAGACGTAGATCGAGGCGGCTTCGGATCCGCCAGACGAGATGCCAACGGCCACCTTCAACCCATCCCAGGACGGGAGGATATAATTGATGGCCATGGGCTTGCCGCCGTTCTTGGCGGTCAGCGCCGTCATGTCGACGATCTTGCGCTCGCCCTGGGCGTCACGCACCACGAGGTCGAAGGCGTCGGCGCCCGGCTTGCGCTCCTCGTAGAAAGTCCGGCCGCCGTAGCGGGCGTAACCCTGGATGAAGCCGAAGCTGCCGGTGAAGGCCGAGACTCGCCGGCCCAGCTCTGCCCGCGGCTTGATCGAGTCGAGCACGCTGCGGGTGTAGGCGCCCTGCGCCTTCATCCAGGCGATCGTGTCCGCGTTCAGGTCTTCCATGTACCGGTAGTTGTCGGTGATGCTCTGGCCCCAGATCGTCTCGGTGACCGGTGTCACCGGCGGCGGCCCCGGCTGGGCGCCCAAGCCTTGGGCGGCGAGTGGGTCGGCGGCGTGCGCGCTGGCGGCGATCAGGGCGGCGGCGGCCGCGCCCAGAAGCAAGGTTCTGACGTTCATGGAATCCCTCTCGAATGGCGCGCCTTCCTTAACGCCTACAGGAAGCGGTGGCCATGAATTCGCCGTAATACGGCCTGGTCAGGGGGCCTGGTCGAGACCTGCTTCGAGCAAAAAGCCGCGCACAGCGGCGTTGAACGCCGCCGGCTGGTCCATGTTGGCGGCGTGGCCGGCGTCCGGGATGATCACCTTCTTCGCGCCGGGAATCTTGCCGGCCATGTAGTCGGCGGCGGCGAGGAAGGGCGCGTCGTTGGCGCCCACCACCACCAGCGAAGGGACGGCGATGGTGGGCAGGCTGGAGATCACTGCGGCATCGCGCTGGGTGAGCATCCCCCGGGCCGCCCGCACCAGGCCCGAAGCGTCGCGGTGTGAGCTGGCCCGCATCTCGGCGGTGCCACGCTGCAGGCGCGCCAGGCCTTCGGTTTCATAGCGCTCGGCGGTCCGCAGGGCGTTCTTGTTCCAGCCTTCCCGCGCCTCATCGCTGCGGTAGCCGGGGCCGGTGTCGATGACCAAAAGCGCCCGCACCCGCTCGGGGTGGGCGAGGTTGAAGGCCAGACTCATGTACCCGCCGAGCGAGAGGCCGCCCAGTACGGCCCGCTCCACGCTCGCCGCATCCAGCAGCGCCGCCATGTCGCCCACGGTCAGCGCCTCGCTGTAGGCCGCCGGGTCGTCCGGATAGTCCGAACGGCCGTGGCCGCGCATGTCCCAGGTGACGACGCGGAAACGGTCCTTGAGCGCCTCCACCTGGTCCCGCCACATCTCGCCGGTGGCGGAATAGCCGTGGCTGAGCAGCAGAACCGGTCCTTCGCCCTCGATATCATAGTGGATGGCGACGCCACCGCGGTCGAGTTTGGCCATTCGTTCAGGCTCCCACGAAGACGCCGGGTCGGCGCTCGTTCACCGACCGGACGCCCTCGGCGAAGTCGGCCGTGGCGCGCAGGCGCGTCTGCTCGATGAGTTCATGGTCGGTCTGCGCCTTGACGGCGGCGGCGAGTTCGGCGCGTAGCGTGGCCCGCGTCGCCTCGACGGCGAGGGGGGCGTTTTCAGCGATCTCCCTGGCCAGCGCCAGAGTTTCTCCCCGCAGGCTCTCGAGCGGCGCCAGGGCGTCGGCGAGGCCCCAGGTCACGGCTTCGTCGCCCTTGATCCGCCGGCCGGTCAGGCACATCAGGCTCGCCCGCTGTGGCCCGACCACTTGCGGCAGGGTGTGGGTGATGCCGAAGCCCGGATGAAAGCCGAGCTTGACGAAGTTGGCGCAGAACCGGGCCTCCGGCGCGGCGACACGGAAGTCGGCTGTCAGCGCCAAGCCAAGGCCCGCGCCCACGGCCGCGCCCTGCACCGCCATCACGAGGGGCTTTTTCGTCGAAAACAGGCGCACCGCCTGGTGATAGAGCGGCGATACGCCGCTCATGCCGCTGCCGCCGATGCCGCTCGGCGAGGCAAGGTCGGCGCCGGCGCAGAAAGCCTTGCCGGCGGCGAAGATCGCGCTGACCCGCAAGGTTCGATCGGCGTCGACGTCGTCGAGCGCGTCGGCGAGATCGCGCATC
Organism: Caulobacteraceae bacterium; assembly: GCA_049519835.1. Classification (GTDB taxonomy): domain Bacteria; phylum Pseudomonadota; class Alphaproteobacteria; order Caulobacterales; family Caulobacteraceae; genus Acaudatibacter. The sequence goes on from JBEKQJ010000032.1 coordinate 4,671, forward strand.
AGCTCGACGCTGGCGAAATTGAGCGGCGGCCGGGAAAACTCCAGCACCGCCACGTGGCCGTCGATGACGGCCGAGACCGTCTCCCCGTATCGTTCCTTCATCGTTTCGTTCCCAAGAGGTTGCGGGCCACCACCCATTTGTGGACCTCGGTGGGGCCGTCATAGATCCGCATCGTTCGCAGCTTCGCGGCCATAAGTTGAAGAGGAAGCTCCTTGGTCATGCCCATGGCCCCGAACGTCTGCATGGCGTGATCGACGACCTCCCAGGCCATCTCGGTGGCGAAGGCCTTGATCATCGAGATCTCGACCCGGGTGTCGCGGCCCTGATCGAGTTTCCAGGCGCAATCGTAGGTCATCAGCCGTGCCGCGTGGATGCGGGTGGCCGCGTCGGCCACCCACCACTGGATCGCCTGGCGCTCGGCCAGGGGCACGCCGAAGGTGACGCGCTGGGGGGCGAACTCGCAGATCATGTCCAGCGCCCTCTGGGCCATGCCGACTGACCAGGCCGCCATCTGCAGGCGCCGGGTGCCGAGGCGGATCTGCATCGGCGCGAAGCCCGAGCCCTCGGTTCCGAGCAGCTTCCAGCCCTCGACGCGGCAATCCTCCAGCGCCACTTCGTAGGTGAAGGCGCCGGCGATCATCGGGATGCGGCGGAGGACATTGAAGCCCGGCGTTCCCTTGTCGACCAGGAAGGCCGAGATGCCGCCGCGCGCGCCTTTCTCCTTGTCGGTCACCGCCATCAGGATGGTGAAGTCGGCGTCGGCGGCGCGGCTGGTCCAGATCTTGCGGCCGTTGATCACCCAGTCCTCGCCATCGCGGACGGCGCGCGTGGTCATGGCCGAAGGGTCGGCGCCGGCCCCGGGTTCGGAAATGCCGATCGCCGAGACCGTCTCGCCGCGCACGTAGGGGGCGAGATAGGCCTCGCGCTGGCGCTCGTTCACCGTGGCCATCAACATGCGCAGGTTCGGGCTGTCAGGGGGCAGGGTGTAGGGCGTCACCGTTCGGCCCATCTCTTCCTCGACCCCGACCATGGCCATGTGCGGCAGGTCGACGCCGCCGACGTCAGTCGGCGCGTCCAGGCCCCACAGGCCGAGTTTCCTTGAGACTTCGTCGAGCCGCTCATGTTCAGCGGCGCCGATGCCGAGGCCCTTGCCGTCGGCCTCGCGGGCCAGGACCCCGGCCTCCAGCGGCATCAGTTCGTCCTTCACGAACCGCGCCACCAGCTCCTTGAGCATGCGGTGCTCTTCGCTGAGCTCGAAGTCCATGGCGTCCTCTCCTGCGCATCCTTTAGCATCGCCGCGACCCGGCTCGCCATGGGCCGCCGCGATTGACGCCAGTCTAGGCCGGGACCATGATCCATTCCCATATGTGTGCAAGATTTCCACATACGTGAAATGAATGTCGCCGCCGTCAAGTCAGCGCGCCGGACGTTCGAGGTGCTCGAGCTGTTCGACCGCGAGCGTCGCCCTCTGGCGTTGAAGGACGTCCAGACCCTGCTGGGGTATCCGGCCTCGAGCGGCCAGGCCCTGCTGAAATCGCTCGTGACGCTGGGCTACCTCGACTACGACGGCGAGCGGCGCAGCTACTTTCCCACCATGCGCATTGCCGCGCTGGGGGCCTGGGTGGCCGAGGCGCTGTTCGGCGACGGAACGCTGACCGCCATGATGGAGCGGCTGCGCGAGGCGACCGGCGAAACCGTCATCCTGGCTGTGCAGAGCGACCTCCACGCCCAGTACGTCCACGTGCTGCGCTCGGGCGAACCTCTGCAATTCGCCGTGCCGCCAGGCGCACGCCGCCCGCTCGGCGCCTCCGGCATGGGCTGGGTGTTACTGAGCGCCAAACCGGACAGCGAGATCGAGCGCCTGCGCCGGCGGATCAACGCCGACCGTGGCGAAGCACCCGTCCTCTCCCACGAAGCCTTGGCCGAACGGATCGGCGAGGTGCGCGTTCGCGGCTACGCCTTTTCGAAGCACACCGTCACCGAAGGGGCCGGGATCATCGCCGCGCTGTTGCCGCCGGGCGTTTTCGGGCGCAGCTACGCAATCGGTCTGGGCGGCCCTGTGCAGCGCCTGGAGCACAAGGAAGCATCGATCGTCGCCCAGCTGAGAGGCGAAATTTCACGATTGAAGGGAGAAGACTGATGGCTCCCGTCGCCAAGGCGCTCGCTGAGGGGTCCACCGGCCCGCTTAGGGGCGTGCGCATCCTCGACCTCACAGCCGTGGTGTTCGGGGCCTACGCCACTCAGATGCTCGCCGACCTCGGGGCTGAGGTGATCAAGGTCGAGTTCCCAGGCGGACGGCGTGGCGGCGGCGGCGACATCATGCGCTGGGCCGGTCACGGTCAGCCGGGCGGTCCTGAGGACATCGGCCCGATCTTCATGACCATCAACCGCAACAAGCGTTCGCTGCTTGTCGACCTCAACGAGCCGCGGTCCAAACGCGTCGTCCGCAAGCTGATCGAGACCACGGACGTCTTTGCGGCTTCGGTGCGCTACGCCGGACTGGAACGTCTTGGCCTGGACTACGAGTCGGTGAAGGCCGTCCGGCCCGACATCGTCTACGTTCACGGTTGCGGTTATGGTTCCGACGGACCCTATGCCGGCGAACCGGCCTATGACGATCTCATCCAGTCGGCCAGCGGCCTCGCCGACCTGCTGCCGCGCACGGACGATGATCCCAAGCCCCGCCTGCTGCCCAGCCTGATCGCGGACAAGGTCAGCGGCCATTTCATGGCTCAGGCGATCCTCGCCGCCCTGCTCCACCGCGAGAAGACCGGGGAGGGGCAGTTCGTCGAGGTTCCCATGCTGGAATGCATCACCAGCTTCAATCTCGCCGAACACCTCTATGGCCACGTCTACGATCCGCCGACCGGTCCATGGGCCTACACGCGCGTGGCCAATCCCGAGCGCAAACCCTATCCGACCAAGGACGGGTACATCGGCCTGCTGCCGTATACGGACGCCCAATGGGACCAGTTTTTCGGAGCCGCCGGCATGGGTGAGAGCTTCGGCCAGGATCCGCGCTTTTCGGACTATCGCGCCCGTGTCGCTCACATCCGCGAGCTCTACGCCCTTGTCGATGAGGTCACCCGCACCAAGACCACCGACGAATGGCTGGCGCTGCTGAAACCCCTCAGCATCCCAGTGGTGAAGATGAATCGCCTGGACGACCTCTTCGAGGATCCGCACCTGGCCGCGGTCGGCCTCTTCGAACGCTATAGCCACCCGCAGGCCGGAGACTATATCGCCATGCGCCCGCCGCTGCGTTTTTCGGGCACGCCAGCCAACATCCGCCGGCATCCGCCGAGGCTCGGCGAGCACACGGACGAGATCTTCGCCGAGGCCGGGCTTTCGGAGGATTGATGGCCCAGGCGGACGCCCACTTCTATCGTCCTGGCGAGGCTCACGGCCTGGCGCACGATCCGTTCAACGCCATTGTCGGGCCGCGACCGATCGGTTGGATCTCGACGGTAGACGCCGCCGGCCATGCCAACCTCGCCCCCTACAGCTTCTTCAACGGCGTCAGCTATGTCCCGGCCCTGGTGGCGTTCGCCTCAATCGGCTGGAAGGACACGGTGGCCAACATCAAAGCCACCGGTGAGTTCTGCTGGAACCTCGCCACCAAGGCCCTGGCCGAGGCGATGAACCTCACCTGCGCGCCCGCCCCGCACGACGTCGATGAGTTCGACGTGGCGGGCCTCACCAAGGCCCCCGGTCGGGTCGTCGGCGCGCCACGGGTTCTGGAGAGCCCGGTCAACTTCGAGTGCCGCCTCGCTGACCTCATCCAGCTCAAGGGCGCGGACGGCCGCAAGGCGGAGGCATGGCTCACCATCGGCGAAGTGGTGGGGGTTCATATCGACCAGGCCGCGCTCGAAGGCGGCGTCTACCGAACGGCCGATCAGCGGCCGATCCTGCGGGCCGGCGGTATGGGCGACTATTTCGAGATCACCCCCGAGACGGGGTTCCAGATGCGCCGCCCCGGATGGCCGATCGCCTGAGCGGCTATTTCGTTTCGTAGCACGTGGCGTCCGGCTCGAGGCCGGAGGGCGGCGGGGCTGGCGGCCAGGTCGACTTCAGCGACGCGTAGGTCTCGGGGCTGAGGCTCGGCAGATCGCGGACGAACAGGGCGACGGCCCAAAGCTCCTGGTCGGAGCGATGGGCGCGGAATGACGGCATCCCGGTTCCAGGCTCGCCATGGCAGAGGATCCAGAAGATCTGGCGCGCGTCGCGTCGCGACCCGGTGACGGTGAGGTCGGTCGGGGCCGGATCGAGTCCGCTGGCCCAGGCCTCGCGGCCGACGCCCGGCTCACCGTGGCAGCGCACGCAGTTGGCGGCGTATTGCCGGTAGCCGGCTGTCTGACGCTGGCTGCCGGGTCCCGGCGGCGCCGGCAGGGCGGCGGCGCCGACGGCGATCCGCCGCTCCAGGCTGTCGTGAGGCGTCCACGGCGGCTTGCCGCCCAGCCACAGCCACGCGGCGAACCACACAACCACCGCCAGCGCCCCCGCGGCTGCGCCGAGGACGGCGGCAACGATCCAGGATCCCCTCGACTCGCCCATGACCCGGAGTCTGGCCGGGCGGTCGGCGAGAGGCAATATTGGGGAGCGCGTTCCGCCAAAGCGGAAGCCGGTTTTGCGATGCGAACGCGCTCAAACTTTTGAATCTAGGGCGCGCTCCGCCGACGTGGCAAACCCGCCATAACGGCGAAGCGTGCTCCTGGGGCTACTTCGGGTAGTCGACGCCCGTCCAGATCTCGTCGGAGACGAAGGTGCGGTACTTGTCGTAGCCATTCACCATCTTCTCGCCCTCTTCCTTGCTCAACGCTGCGTAACCTTCGGCTTGGATGGCCTGATCGCGCGCCTTGTCCGGTTCGAGGTTGGCCAGGCTCGGGTAGTGGACGATCAGCACCACGTTTTCGCCGCCGCTGGAATTGAGCTTCACCATCACCTGATACCAATCGATCACGCCATGCTTCTTGGCGATCTCCTGACCGACCACCCAGCTCTTCTTGAGGCCGGTCAGGTAGTCGTCGATGTGATTGGGATCGACCTTGAGTGTCGTCACCTCGGTGGCGCCTTTGGTCGGCGTCCAGTCGGTCCAGGGCTCGGCCGCAACCGTCGTGGCCAGGCCCGCGCTCGCGCACAGCGCCAGCGCACAGAGTGCCGTCTTCATGTCATTGCCTCCCGGCCGCCCGCCCTATCGGCGGCGGCCCCGTGCGATCATGCGCCTCTCCAGTGAAGCTTGGCAATGAGTCCTCAGCGGGTTACCGGCTGCCGGTCTGGCGGAACGTCGGAGGCGTTGGCGTGGAACCCAAATGAGGATTGGTGAAGCCATGACTCCACCCACCGAAGTCCGCGCGCTGCGTGATCGCCTCAAGGCCTGGCTGCTGGAGCAGGTCTTTCCGATCTGGTGGGATCCCGGCGCCGACCTCGTGGCCGGCGGCTTTCACGATCGCCTGGACGCGCGAGGCCGGCCGATCACCGGTCCCAAGCGGGCCCGGGTGCCGGCCCGGCAAGTGTTTTCCTACGCCGCCGCCGGCGCGCTCGGCTGGACTGGCCCCTGGCGCGAAGCCGTCGCTCATGGCCTCGCTTTCCTCGAATCCGGCCACCGCCTCGAGAGCGGCCTCTATCGCGCGCACATCGACCCGGCCGCGTCTGGCGACGAGGTCGACCTCTACGACCAGGCCTTCGTCCTTCTGGCCCTTTCCGTCGCCCATGCTGCCGGCGATGCGACGGCGCCGGCCCGCGCCGAGGCCCTGCTGAGCCGCCTGCCGCGCGAAGCCGCCGGCGGCTTCGCCGGCCTTGCCCCTGGGCCGCTCGACGCCAACCCCAACATGCACCTCTTCGAGGCCTTCCTGGCCTGGGACGCCCTCGGCGTCGGCGGCCCGTGGCGGAATGCGGCGGCCGGCCAGGCGCGCCTGGCCCTGACCCGGATCATCGACCCTGAGACCGGCGCACAGAGCGAGCTGTTCGGCGATGCCTGGACCGCGCCGCCACCGATTGAGCGCAAGGTCGAGCCGGGGCATCTCTTCGAATGGGCCTGGCTGCTAATGCGCTGGAGTCTGGTGTCCGGCGACGGCGCGGCTCTGGCGGCGGCCCTGCGGCTGGTCGAGCTGGGCGAGCGCACCGGCGTCGATCACGACCGTCAGGTCGCCATCAACGCGCTCGACGGCACCCTGGCCGTGGTCGATCCCGGGACGCGTCTGTGGCCTCAGACCGAGCGGTTGCGCGTGGCGGCTCTGGCCGCGGTGCTGACCGGCGACGCTGCGTTCTGGGATATGGCGTTGATGGGAGCCGCCGGCCTGCAGAAGTTCCTCAACGTCACGACGCCGGGACTGTGGCGGGACAGCCTGGAGAGCGAAGACCTCACCGCCCCGGCGAGCTCGCTCTACCATATCGTCGGCGCGATCATGCAGCTCGACCGAGTGGTCGAGGGGGGCGTGTGATGCCGGCCTTCATCGACCACGTCTCGATCCCTGTCGCCGACTTCAGCGCAGCGGCCAAGTTCTATGATGCGGTGCTCGCAACGCTTGGTCTCGGCCGCCGAAAGGAGCGCGACGGCGCCATTGGCTACGGACCCGACGCAGTCGCGCCGCCGATCTTCTGGATCCTGGCCCGCGCCGAAGATGGGGCGGCGTCCGCAGGCCTGGGCCTGCATGTGAGTTTCCGGGCGAAGGACCGCGGCCAGGTGGATGCGTTTTACGCGACGGCCTTGGCGAATGGCGCCGAAGACGCGGGCCCGCCCGGCGAGCGACCGCACTACACGGCGGGATTTTACGGCTGTTTCGTCCTGGACCTCGACGGCTTCAAGATCGAGGCGGTGGTCAGGGAGACTCTGTAGGCCGGCGCGACGTTCAGGCGATCCCGGCCCGCAGCAGGTCGTGCATGCCCACCACCCCGACCGGTCGGCCGTCGATGCAGGCGATGAGCAACTGGATCGGGTTTGGCCGCTCGGTCATCAGGCGCATGGCCTCGGTGGCCAGCAGGTGCGGATCGACGGTCACCGGCGAGCGGGTCATGTGAGCCGACATAGGCGCCGATAGATCGGCGGTCGGCAGGGCGCGGCGCAGGTCGCCGTCGGTGAAGATCCCGACCATCTGGCCCTCGGGATCGATCACCGCGACGCCGCCATAGCGCTTTCGGCTCATCTCGACGATGGCTTCCGCCAGGCTGACGTCTTCGGCGACGATCGGGACCTGCTCGTCCCGCGCCATCAGATCGCCAACGGTGACGAGTTGGGCGCCCAGCGTGCCGCCGGGATGGAAGTTGCGGAAATCTGAGGCCGAAAAACCTCGTGCTTCCAGCAGCGCCACGGCCAGGGCGTCGCCGAAGGCCATCATCATGGTCGTCGAGGTGGTTGGCGCACGGGTGTTCTGGCAGGCTTCCGGCGCCTGGGGCAGGATCAGGGCCACGTCCGCGGCGTCGGCCAGGGCGCTGTCGGCGACCGAGGTGAGGCCTAGCAGCGGCACGGCGAAGCGCTTGCAGTAGTGGATCACGTCGCGCAGCTCCGGCGTCTCGCCGGACCAGGAGAGAGCCAACAGGACGTCCTGGCGCGTGATCATGCCGAGGTCGCCATGGCTGGCCTCGGCCGGGTGCAGATAGAAGGCCGGCGTGCCAGTGGATGAGAGCGTGGCGGCGATCTTGCGTGAGACATGGCCGCTCTTGCCAATCCCGGAAACCACCACCCGCCCGCGCGCCTGGGCGATCCGAGCGATGGCTGCTTCGAAGGGTTCGCGCAGGCCGTTCTCCAGCGCCACGGCCAGAGCGATCAGACCCTGGATTTCGGCCCCGACGGTGCGTGCGGCCGAGCGCACATGATCGCCGCCGACGGTTTCGAGCTTTGGGCTGGCCGACAACTCACGCATATCCTTCGCGCACGGAAGAGCCGATCCTAGGCCTCTCGGTTGGCGGACGAAAGCTTCATGGCGACGGCGGGGCGGCGGGCGGCGGTGATCCTGGACCGCGACGGGGTGCTGAACGTCGACCACGGCTATGTCGGCGAGGCTGAGCGGCTGGAGTGGATCGCGGGGGCCAGAAAGGCCGTACGCCGGATCAACGACGCCGGCCTCCTGGTCATCGTGGCGACGAATCAGTCCGGCGTCGCGCGCGGTTTTTTCGACCTGGCGGCGGTTGACGCCGTGCACGCGCGGATGCGCGCCGATCTCGCCGCCGAAGGGGCGCGGATCGACGCCTTCTATGTCTGCCCGTACCTGCCTGACGCACCGTTGCCGGCCTTCGCCCATCCCGACCATCCCGATCGCAAGCCAAATCCCGGCATGATCCTGCGCGCCATCTCCGAATGGTCGATCGACCCGGCCCGGGCGCTGGTCATCGGTGACAACTCCCGCGACATCGAGGCCGGCCGGCGGGCCGGCGTGCGCGGGGCCCTGTTTCCCGGCGGCGACCTCTCAAGGTTCGTCGCTAGCCTGCGCCTGCCGAAATGATGCGAAACGGCTTTTGTCTCGCATGGGCGAGCGGCGCAGCTTAGAGCGCGCGCCCCATGATCCCGTTCATCGACCTGGCCGCTCAGCAGGCCCGCATCCGCCCGCAGATCGACGCTGCCATCGCCAGGGTTCTCGCCCACGGCGGCTATGTCATGGGGCCGGAAGTGGTCGCCTTCGAGACCGCGCTGGCCGGCTTCTGCGGCGCCGGACGCGCGCTTTCCTGCGCCAACGGCACCGACGCGCTCGCTTTGCCACTGATGGCCTGGGACGTTGGACCTGGCGATGCGGTCTTCTGTCCCTCGTTCACGTTCACCGCGACGCCCGAAGTGGTCCCCTGGACGGGCGCAACGCCGGTGTTTGTCGACATCGATCCGGTCACCTACTGCCTCGATCCCGTCCGCCTGGAGGCCGCCGTCGCGGCGGTGAAGGCCGAGGGCAGGCTCAGGCCGCGCGTGGTCATCGCCGTCGACCTCTTCGGCCATCCCGCCGACTATCCGGCCATCGACGAGACCTGCCGCCGCCACGATCTGAAGCTGATCGCCGACTCCGCCCAGGGATTCGGCTGCACGTTCGGCGGCGACCACCCGATCCGCTGGGCCGACGCGGTGTCGACCAGCTTCTTCCCGGCCAAGCCGCTCGGCTGCTACGGCGACGGCGGGGCGGTGCTCACCGACGACGCGGCGCTGTGGGAGCGGATGGATTCCCTGCGCATCCACGGCAAAGCGACGCCGGCCGATGGCGCCTCGGCCGCTTCGCCGCACGATCCGAAGTACCTCAACGCCCGCGTCGGCATGAATTCGCGTCTCGACACCTTGCAGGCGGCGATCCTGCTGGAGAAGCTGGCGGTGTTCGCCGATGAGATCGCGGCTCGGCAGGTGGTCGCCGACCGCTATGCCAAAGGTCTCGAAGGCGCGGTGATCTCCGTCCCGCGCGTCACGGCGGACGCCGTCTCAGTCTGGGCTCAGTACGTCATCGAGCATCGCAACCGCGATGGCCTCGCCGCCCATCTGCGCGCCCAGGGGATTCCGACGGCTGTCTACTACCCGGTGCCGATGCACCTTCAGACGCCTTACGCCCACTTCCCGCGCGGCGCCGGCGGCCTGCCGGTCTCGGAGGCCAAGGCGGCGACGGTGCTGGCGCTGCCCATGCATCCCTACCTGGCGCCGGACGTTCAGGATCGCATCGTGACCGCCATTCGCGGGTTCAACGGCTAGCCGGTTCCTTTCGATCTGCGGACCCCTATAGAATGCCGCCGGGCCCGAAGCGTCCAGGCGGCTTCGACTCAAATCGTTCGTCCACCCTGGCGAGGAGGCGATCCATGACTGAGGCGAAGACCAAGGCTCACATCAAGGTCGTCGAAAACGGTCCCTATATGGTGACCGGCGACATCCCCCTCGCCAAGCAGACCATCGTCACCGACACCGAAGGCGGGTCAGAGGACTGGTTGGAAGGCGAGGCGATCGCGCATCGCGAATCCTACGCGCTCTGCCGCTGCGGCGCCTCCCAGACCAAGCCGTTCTGCGACGGCTCACACCTCAAGGTCGGATTTGACGGCGCCGAGACGGCCGACCGCGCGGCCTATCTCGATCAGGCGCAGGTGCTGGACGGCCCGGTCCTCCAGCTCTCCGACGCGGAAGGCCTCTGCGCGTTCGGGCGTTTCTGCGATCCGCACGGTCAGGTCTGGAGCCAGGTCGAACAGACCGACGAGCCGCAGGTGAAGGCGATGTTCATCCGCCAAGTCAACAACTGCCCGGCCGGGCGTCTGGTCGCCTGGGACAAGGCGACAGGACGGCCGATCGAGACCGAATTGCCGGTGTCCATCGGCCTGGTCGAAGACCCTGCACAGCAATGCGCTGGTCCGCTCTGGGTGCGCGGCGGCATACCTGTCACCGCCGCTGACGGCCACGCCTACGAAGTGCGCAACCGCGTCACCCTGTGCCGCTGCGGAGCATCGCAGAACAAGCCGTTCTGCGACGGCGCCCACGCAGCGATCAAATTTCAGGACTCCTAGGCCGGCTCTCCACGTCCGGCCGACGCTCTCGTCCTTCGTCGAACCTTGCGAACCTGGAGGCCAGTCATGACCAAGCGCAAAGTCGCCGACATTGTCGTCGACGTCTTACAGGCGGCCGGTGTGAAACGTTGCTACGGCGTCGTCGGCGATACGCTCAATCACGTCACCGACGCCATCCGCCGCAGCCCGATCGACTGGGTGCATATGCGCCACGAGGAGGCCGGCGCTTTCGCGGCCGGGGCAGAGGCCTATCTCACCGGCGGCCTCACCGCCTGCGCCGGCAGCTGCGGGCCAGGCAGCCTCCACTTCATCAACGGCATCTACGAAGCCCACCGCAACCGTGCGCCAGTGGTGCTGATCGCCAGCCAGGTGGCGAGCGCCGAATTGGGCATCGACTTCCCACAGGAAGTCGAATTCCGGCCCCTCTACGCCCACTGCAGCGTGTTCTGCGAGGCGATCATGAACCCCGGCCAGGCGCGGCGCATGGCCACCCTGGCCGCCCAGGCCGCGCTGACCAAGCGGGGCGTCGCCGTGCTGGTCCTGCCTGGCGACATCGCCGCTGTCGAGGTCGACGAAGGGCTGGCTTACGCCGTCCACACGCCCGCGCCGGTGACCACGCCATCGTCCGCCGAGCTCGACCGCATCGCCGCCCTGTTGGCCGAGGGCGGCCGGATCGCCGTCTATGCCGGGGCCGGCTGCGAGCATGCCCATGACGAGGTGGTGAAATTCTGCGCCAGCCTGAGCGCACCCATGGCCCACACCTCGCGGGCCAAGGATTTTCTGGAGCCGGACAATCCCTTCAACGTCGGCATGACCGGCGTGTTCGGCGCCAAGGCCGGCTTTCACGCCGTGACCAGCTGCGACACCCTCGTCCTGCTGGGCTGCGATTTCGCCTGGCGGCAATTCTATCCCAAGGACGCCCGCGTCATTCAGATCGACATCGATCCGACCCACCTCGGCCGCCGTCATCCGGTCGAGATCGGGGTCATCGGCGACATCGGCCCCACCCTGGCCGCGCTGCAGCCACGCGTGAAGCCTCTGACCGACACCGCCTTTCTCGAGCAGTGCCTGAAGCTGCGCGCCGAAGACCAGGGCGAGCTCGAACGTCAGGCGCGTGAGGGTCGCAACGACCTCATCCATCCCCAGCGCTTGGCCGCGCTCCTCGACCGCCATGCCGCCGACGACGCCATCTTCACCGCCGACGGCGGCAGCCCGATGGTCTGGCTGCTGCGTCACATCGCCGTCAACGGCCGGCGACGCACGCTCACCAGCCTGCTGCACGGCACCATGGCCAACGCCATGCCCCAGGCCCTGGGGCTCAAGAAGGCCCTGCCCGAGCGTCAGGTGATCGCGCTCAGCGGCGATGGCGGCCTCGCCATGCTGCTCGGCGACCTGCTGACCGCCATTCAGGAAGACATCGCGGTCAAGATTGTCGTCTTCAACAACGGCACGCTCGGCTTCGTCGAACTGGAGATGAAAGTCGAAGGCTTGGTCAACGCCTACACCGACCTCAAGAACCCCGACTTCGCCCGGCTTGCCGAGGTGATCGGCTTCAAGGGCTGGCGTGTGGAGACGGGTGATGCGCTGGAGGACGCCGTCGTCCAGTTCCTCGCCCATCCCGGACCGGCCCTTCTCGACGTCAAGGTCAACCGCACCGAACTTGTGATGCCGCCGAAGATCGAGCCGGCCATGGCCTTCGGAGCTCTGCTTTACAGCGCCAAGGCGGTGCTGGGCGGCCACGCCGGCGACGTCGCCGACCTGATCCAGTCCAACATCCGCCGCTGAGGTCGGCAACCGAACGGGTTCGCGGCGCGTTTTTGCGAACTCCCCGTAGGCGACGCAACGGCTTGCGCCACAAGCTTCACCTTAACCAGATCGTCGCTTGATCCGGGCGCCCGACCACCCCAGATCAAGCTTCTCCCAGCCAAAAGGACGTCCGATGTTCAAGCTGCCCGACCTGCCCTACGCAAAGGACGCCCTGGCGCCGGTTATGTCCGAGATCCAGCTCACCATCCACCACGACAAGCATCACGCAAAATACGTCGAGACCCTCAACAAGTTCATCGCCGACGCCGGTGAGACGCCTGCGTCCATCGAGGCGGTGGTCAAGGCCACGGCCGGCGATTCGGCCAAGAAGAAGTGGTTCAACAACGCCGCCCAGGCCTGGAACCACGCCTTTTTCTGGGAGTGCCTGACGCCGAAATACGCCGCCCCTTCCGGGGAACTCGCGGCGGCGATCGAAAAGGCCTTCGGCGGCTTGGATGGGCTGAAGACCAAGTTCGTGCAGGAAGGGGCCGATCAGTTCGGCTCCGGCTGGGTGTGGCTCGTCGCCCGCGGCGCCAATCTAGAGCTCCTTACCACCCACCACGCCGCCACCCCGATCGTCGAGGCCGGCGTGACGCCCATCCTCACCTCGGATGTCTGGGAGCACGCCTACTACCTGGACTACAAGAACGACCGGAAGACGTTCCTGGAAGCGTTCTTCGACAAGCTGGCCAACTGGTCGTTCGCCGAGAGCCAGTATGCGGCGGCCGCGTCCGGCAAGGCCGGTTGGGCCTACCCCGCGCCGACCTGACGTTCAGCCCGGCCGGCCGTAGCTCTGGGCCTGGGCCCGGGCGTGGAATTCCTCCCACTGCGACGGCGTCAGGTGGGAGGGCTCGCCCAGGTGGCGCGAGAGCACGTACTGTCGGCAGAGCACCTCCAGTCGATAGGCCCCGGCCAGGGCCGATTTGAGGCTGCCCGCGCGGCAGATCATCCCGTGGTTGGCCAGCAGGCAGGCTGTGCGGTCCCTGAGCGCGGCGGCGGCGTCGATCGCGAGCTGTTCGCCGCCATAGGTCGAATAGGGGACGCAGGGCACGTCATCGCCGCCGAACACGCCGACCAGGTAGTGGAAGCCGGGCAGGGGCCGGTTGTGGCAGGCCACAGCCACGCAATAGTCCGAGTGGGTGTGGACGACCGCCCGTGCGTCCGGGCAGGCGGCGTAGATCGCCTGGTGCA
>JBEKQJ010000033.1:0-28189 GCA_049519835.1 Caulobacteraceae bacterium
TGAACACCAGGCGGTTTTCAGTCTGCGATCCCCCCAGTTGCATGAGGTCGGGATCGATCTTGGAGCTGGCGCCGCCAACGTCGACGGTCTGGCGCAGGAACAGCCGATCGAAACGCAGATAGGGGTTGGTGCGGCCCACTTTGTACGCTTCGCCGCTTGGGAAGCCGGCGACACCCAGGGTGTTCTGAAGGCCGAAGCCCTGGTCGATCTCTGGGGCCGCCCAGATCTCCGCGCCCTGCCAGGGCCGCACGCCGATAAACAGGGTGGCGTCGAACGTCTCCCGACCTTGGGCCGTCCCGGGCAGGCTGTTGCCGCCGGCGTAGGGGGAGGGGAAGGCCAGATAGCCCTGGTCGGTGAGGGTGGCCTGGCCATGGATGGCGAAGTCCTGCGCCGCGGACGCGTCGTCCGCCCGCGCCGCCACCGGCGCAAGGAGGGCCATGGCGGCCACGGTGCGCGCGAGAAGGCTCAGACGAAGGTCCCCTCGATGACGGACATCGGCGCGAGCCATGGCGAACTCTCGTGACAGCCCGATGACTGGCCAGGTGTTGGGGCGCGATATACTATAGGGGGGTATTACAGGCAATGCGTCGTCGCATTTGCTCGATTAAGTCCGTATAAAGATGAATTGGATCGGTTTGATAGCTGCCGCGTCGACCCCGCTGGCCTTCACCAAACGGTCATAAACCGCTAGGGTCGCGCTCATGAGTGTGCATGAACCGATCCTTCATCCCGTGGCCCTGACCGATCTCAAGCCGACCCAGATCACCGTCGGCATGTACGAAGTCAAACAGAAGCGGGAACGCTGGCGCAAGCTCAGCAAGGAGAAGGGCGGGGACTTCCTCGGCAGGCACATGATCCCCACGGTCCTTGGACCGAAGGGCCGCCACTACATGATCGACAACCACCACCTGGCGCGGGCCATGTGGGACGAGAAGGTTGAGCAGGTGCTGGTCACGGTGCAGGCCGACCTCTCGGCCCTGAACAAGGTTTCGTTCTGGCGCTATCTCGACAACCGCGCCCTCTGCCATCCCTATAACGGCGAAGGCCATCGCGTGCCCTTCGAGGATATCCCCGGCTCGATCGACAAGCTGGTGGACGATCCCTATCGCAGCCTGGCGGGGAACCTGCGGCACGTCGGCGGCTATTCCAAGGACATGACGCCGTTCAGTGAGTTCTTGTGGGCCGACTTCCTTCGCAGCCGCGTCAGGCGCAAGGCCATCGACAAGAATTTCAACGCTGCGCTCGACAAATCGCTGGCGCTCGCCAAGTCGCAGGATGCGTCCTATCTGCCGGGCTGGTGCGGCGCTGATCCGATCAGCTGAGTTGAACGCGCCGACGCCCGAACTTGCGGCGAACTTCGCGGTCCTCACCCTCGGACATATCGCCAGACCCTATCCCTATGCCCTGACTCGTGTCGTGACCGGTCCTGGCGACGTGGTCGAGCCCCGTGTCCAGCATCCAATCTTCTTCGGCAGCTTCGACTGGCACAGCTGCGTCCATGGCCACTGGCTGCTTGCTCGCGTGCTGCGGCTCTATCCGGACCTCGAGATCGCGCCCCGCATCCGCGCTCATTTCGACGCCGCCTTCACGGCTGCCAAGACAGCCGGCGAGGTCGCCTTGTTCGAGCGGCCAGCTAGCCGCGGTTTCGAGCGACCCTATGGCTGGGCCTGGTTGCTCAAACTGGCCGCCGAACTCAGTCGACTCGGCGGGCCTTGGGGGGAGATTCTCGCGCCGCTCAGCGGCCTGATCGCCGCACGCCTGTGCGCCTTCCTGCCCAAGGCCGACTATCCGATCCGCAGCGGCGCCCATTTCAACACCGCCTTCGCCCTGGTGCTCGCGCTAGATTACGCCCGCACGGCCCGTGACGACGTCCTGGCCGACCTCATCGTCGAGAAAGCCTGCGCCTGGCACGGCGCCGATGCCGACTGCCAGGCTTGGGAGCCCTCCGGCGACGATTTCCTCTCGCCGGCGCTCGTCGAAGCTCTCTTGATGCGCCGGGTGCTAGAACTGGCGACCTTCCGCCGTTGGTTTGCCGCGTTTCTTCCGCAGGCCAGTGCGGGACGCCCCGTTAGCTTGTTCGTCCCCGCCAGGGTCAGCGATCGCACTGACGGCAAGATCGCCCACCTCGATGGCCTCAACCTGTCGCGCGCCTGGTGCTGGCGGGGGATCGCCTCAGCGTTGGACGCCGCCGATCCGGTCCGCAATCGCGCGCTCGTGGCCGCCGAGCAGCACCTCGCTTCGGCCCTGCCGCATCTGTCGGCCGACTACATGGGTGAGCACTGGCTCGCTAGCTTCGCGCTGTTGGCGCTGTGCGAGGAGCCCTAGCTCTTAGGGCAGCCGTCGAACTTGCCGGCGATGGCCACCGTGAGGGTCGCCAGGTTGAGCGGCATCAACGGCTTCATGGAGCCGGCGTTCTGGCCGGTGAAGAGGTCGATGCGGCCCTCGTGGATCGCGCCGCCGCTGTCGGAAGCATACCAGTAGCCGTCATGTTTGCTGCCGTCGGGCAACGGCATGCCGACGGTTTCCTTGATGAACAGAAGGCTGTGGCGCGGCACCTTGACCCCGTCGACGGCCGCGGTGCGCATGGGAACCACCCGGCAGCCCAGGGCATCGTGGGCGCTCATCCCACCGCCGCCGTGATAGAGCGTCGCCTTGAGGCCAAATGAGGCCCCCATGGCCTTCATCTTGGCGGCGACGTTGCTGAGGAGATCGCCGATCGGGTCGGCGTCGTCGGCGTGAGCCAAGGCGGGCAGGGCGATGGCGAGCGCCGCCAGCCCAGCGATCATGGTCTTCAAGCTGATTACCCCGTCGCGACCCCCGGAGGAGCCCGTTGCTCACACGCTAGCGGCGGTATTTCCGCGGCGCAACCGATAATTCTGAGATGATACGCGCGTTTGGCCTGTCTAATTCGACCACAGCGACAGTTGTCCTAGGTCTCGACTGAAGCAGCAATTACTATATATCTTCTCTATTCCGAAGCGTTTGACCTTGGGCGGAAAGTCAAACGCGTTGCGCCAATACGGTAACGATTCGATGCTCAAAAACCTGTGAGCAGCTCATTGACCGGGGCGAAATGTCGCGCGGGCGCACGTCCCGCAAGACTGGGCGCCGGGCGCGCGATCAGTCCTTGAATCGTGCTCTGGCAAGGCCTTGCGGCCCGGCCCGCCATGTCCCATGAGTGCGCCCGTCCCCGCCTCCGGAAACCCTCGATGCGCCTACGCTCCCTGCTCGCCGCGGCCGTCCTGACGGCGGCGCCGCACGCCGTCCTGGCCTGGGGCTCGACCGGTCACCGGATCATCGGACGTCTGGCGATCGAAGCCTTGCCGGCCGACCTGCCGGCGTTCCTGCGCAGCCGCGCCGCGGCCGAGGCGATCGGCGAGCTGGCTCGCGAGCCGGACCGCTGGCGGGGCGCCGGCCGCATCCACGATGCCGATCGGGACCCGGGCCATTTCGTCGATGTCGACGACGCCGGCAAGGTCATGGGCGGCCCTGCCCTCGCTAGCCTGCCGATCACGCGCGAGTCCTACGAGTCGTCTCTGCGCGAGGCCGGCTCGAGCGCCTGGAAGGCCGGCTATCTGCCTTATTCGATCGTCGATGGCTGGCAGCAGCTCGCCAAGGACTTCGCCTACTGGCGGGCCGCCAAGGCGGGCGCCAAGCTGACGGCCAATCCGGCTCACCGCGCCTGGCTGGCCGACGACGCCACCCGGCGCGAGGAACTGATCCTGCGCGACCTGGGCGTGCTGGGTCACTATGTCGGCGACGGCAGCCAGCCGTTGCACGTCAGCGTGCACTTCAACGGCTGGGGACCCGGCCCCAATCCCGACGGCTTCACCGAAGATAAGATGCACGCCTATTTCGAGGGCGAATTCGTGCGCGACTATGTCAGCGCGGAGGCGGTTCGCGCCGCCATGACCCCGTACCGCGACTGCCATTGCCCCATTGAGACACGTGCGGCCGACTACCTTGCGATGACGCAGGGCATGGTGACTCCGCTCTATCGGCTGTGGAAGGCTGGCGGTTTCGAGAACGGCGACGCGCGCGGGCGCGCGTTTGCCGCCCAGCGACTGGCGGCCGGCGCCGATGAACTGCGTGACGACGTCATTGAGGCCTGGAACGCCAGCGCCGTGGCGGATGTGGGATGGCCGGCGGTCAAAGTGGCTGACGTCCTGGCCGGCAAGACCGATCCGTTCGACGCGCTCTACGGGACCGACTGAATTGGCCGCCAGGATCATCGATGGCAGAGCCGCCGCCGAGGCGGTGCGGGCGGAAGTGAGCGCCGAGGTCGCGCGCCTGCAGGCTGAGCGCGGATTCGTTCCCGGCCTCGCGGTGGTGCTGGTGGGCGAGGATCCTGCCAGCCAGATCTATGTCCGCTCCAAGGGTGAGCAGACGATCGCCGCCGGCATGCATTCGTTCACCGAGCGCCTGCCCGCGGATACGACGCAGGCGGAGGTGATTGCCTTGGTCCGCCGTCTCAACGCCGACCCGGCGGTCCACGGTATCCTCGTCCAGCTGCCGTTGCCCGCCGGGATCGACCAGGCGGCGGTGATCGAGGCCATCGATCCCGACAAGGACGTCGATGGTCTTACGTTGATCAACGCCGGGCGTCTCGCGAGCGGCCTGACTGGCCTCTTTCCATGCACGCCCGTGGGCTGCCTGATCCTTCTCAAGCAGGCCCTCGGTCGGCTGGATGGTCTTGACGCCGTGGTGCTGGGACGTTCGGTGCTGGTCGGCCGACCGGTCGCCCAGCTGTTGCTGGCCGAGAACTGCACGGTCACCATCGCCCACTCGCGCACCCGCGATCTCGCCGAAGTGTGCCGGCGCGCCGACATCCTCGTTGCCGCTGTGGGCCGCCCGGGCTTGGTGCGCGGCGACTGGATCAAGCCCGGCGCGGCGGTGATCGACGTCGGTATCAACCGCGTGCCGTTCCGGGATCCGGTCAAGGCGGCGGCCGGCAAGACCAAGGTGGTCGGCGACGTGGCCTACAAGGAGGCGGTCGAGGTTGCAGGCTGGATCACGCCGGTGCCGGGCGGGGTGGGCCCAATGACCGTGGCCTGCCTGTTGCGCAACACCCTGACGGCGGCCAGACGAGTGACGGGCTTGGAAAAGGGGTGACGACCTCTATCGGCTCGCCAGCACGAAGGTATTGCCGTCCGGATCCTTGAACTTGGCGAAGGTTCCCCAGGGCTGCTTCTGTGGTTCTGACTCGAACTCCACGCCCTTTGCCGACAACTGACGATAGGCGTAGCCGACATCATCGCAGCCGAACGAGCCGTTGAAAAATGTGCCGACGCGATCCTCGTGTCCTTCGGGGGTAAAGAGCACGATGCCGGTCTCCGCGCCGGGGATCGAGAGCTCGATCCAGCGCTGACCGTCGCCCATCGGTTGGTCCGTGGCGACCCGAAAGCCCATCTTCTCGGTCCAGAAGGCAAGGGCGCGGCCCTGATCGGCGGTGGGAACGCCGACGAACTTCAGCTGCTTGATCATATGTCACCTCCGCCAAACGAAGTAGCAGGGGGACTTGCAGCGCGGGAAGCAGCGCAACTATTGCTATAGCAATGAACGTCCATCGCTACACGATCGATCCCTATGTGATCGACACCCTGATGGCCGACCTGGTCGGCCACGACCATCGGCCTTCAGCGTTTCTGATTTATCTCGCGATCCTGGCCGCGGCCTCAAATGGGCGAGCGGTGCTGAGCTATGGCCAGATCGCCGAGCGGACCGGCCTTTCCAAGCGCACGGTTCAGTCTGCGGTCGTCGCGCTCGACAAGCGCGGTCTCATCGAAATCAGGCGTCGCGCTCCGACCGAGCCACCCGAGTATCGCCCTCTGGCGCCCTGGCGACGCAGCTGAGGCGGCCGCCGGCAGAGCCTAGCTCGCGCCCCTTGCATCCACCCATTTTACGAGCTGGCCGAGCACCTCATTGTCTGCCTGATCGAAGGCGGCCGCGATCGCTCCCCCACGGTTCTCGCTCGCCTTGACGCTGGCGCTGAAAATGTGTTCGGCGGCCAGCTGTCGGTCGGCGGAGAGCGCGGCGTAGACCTGCACCGTCGCGGTCGGCGGCAGTCCCTCGCCGTCCGTGTAGCGAATCTCGAAGACGCGCACGTCGAGCTTCAGCAAATAGTCGGCCTTCACAGGATCTCCGCGGGCCAGCAGGCGGGCCGGCCCGCTGTCGGCGTCGAAGGCGTTGCTCACCGCCTGTTCGAACAGGATTGAAGCCCCGGTCAGCCAGCGCGCGCCCTTGAGGTAGGCCGCTTCGTGCCCGGTGATGGCGAGGATCGAGTCGCCGGCGGCGGGACTCGAAAAGATCAGCGGCAGCGGCATGACGGCGAAGGTGGCTGCGCCCACCGGGCGCTGCACGGGCGTCAGGCCGCCGCCGAAGCGGTAGAGCTGCGAGGGCGCCTCTTTGGGCAGCAGCGTGACACAGCCGGCGAGGGCCAGGGCCGCGGGTGCGGCAACGAGCAGGGAGCGGCGCTTCACGGCTTCACCTCGATCTCTTTGGCGGGGGGCTTCGCCACCAGGCCGCGTGGGTTGTTCTGAATTTGGGTGATCATCTGGTCCATATGTTCGGTGGCGCGCTGCAGGCTGACCAGGGCGCTGGTCATCTGCGGTAGTCCGGTGGAGGCGAACTCGCCGGTCGGACCTTTGAGATTGTCGGTCATCTCCTTGAGGCTTTTGGCGGACGCCTCGATCTCCGTCGCCGCGTCAGCGAGCTTGCTTAGCGCGCGCTTTCCGTCGCCGTTGACGAGGCCATTGCTCGATTTGGCCAACTCGCGCACCTGCAGCAGCGTAGTGTCGGCGTCCTGCACCGTCTTTTGCGCGTCGTCGATGATCGACTTGCGTTTCGCAAGTTCGGCGCTCACGTCCTTGAAGTTGTTGAGAGTTGCGGTGAGCGTCTTGATATTATCGTCGGAGAGAATCCGGTTGACCCGGTCGAGGGTCTCGACCGCGCGTTGGACGACATCGCCGCCGCCGGCCAGGAGGTTCGAGAAGGTGTCGGGCCGGGTGTGGATGACCGGCACTTGGCCTTCAGGCGTCACCGCCTTGAGCAGAGGCAGCTTGGGCGTCCCGGCGGTGATCTGGATGTAGTTGACGCCGGTGATGCCCTGCGGCTCGAGGGTGGCGGTGCTGTCCTGCCGCACCGGTACGTCAGAGGTGACGCGTGTCTCGGCGACCACCATCGTCGGGTCTTTTGGATAGAGGTAGATGCGCGAGACGTCGCCCACCTTGATGCCGTTAAAATGCACCTCGCCCCCTTGGTTGAGGCCTCGCACCGGTCCTTTGAAAAGGATGTTGTAGGTGTCGTAGTTGCGCGAGAAGCCGCTACCGGCCAGCCACACCACGAAGACCACGAGCCCGCAGAGGATCAGGGCTGAGATAAGACCCACCAGGGCGTAATTGGCGTTGCGCTCCATCAGGCCGGCCTCTCGCTGGCGGCGGCGAGGCGGCCCCGCTCGCCGTGGAAATAGGATTTGATCCAGGGGTGGTCGGACTTTTCCAGCTCCGCCACGGGGGCCATGGCGACGATCCGCTTGTCTGCGATCACGGCCACCTGGTCGGTGATCTTGTAGAGGCTGTCGAGATCATGGGTGATCATGAACACCGTCAGGTTGAGGCTGTCGGAGAGATCCTGGATCAGGGTGTCGAAAGCGGCCGCGCTGATCGGGTCCAGACCTGAGGTCGGCTCATCGAGGAACAGCAGCTCGGGGTCGAGCGCCAGGGCGCGAGCCAGGGCCGCGCGCTTGATCATGCCGCCGGAAAGCTCGGAGGGCTTGAGCGCGCCGGCCCGCTCCGGCAAACCGGCCAGGGCGATTTTGAGATCGGCCAGCATGTCGACCTCTCGCCGGGGCATGTCGGTGTGCTCGAACATCGGCGCGGCGACGTTTTCCTTGACGGTCAGGTTCGACCATAGGGCGCCCTGCTGGAAGAGCACCCCCCAGCGCCGTTCGATGGCCGTCCAGACCCGCCGTCGAGCGAAGCGGATGTCGCGACCGAAGATCTTTACCGAG
Organism: Caulobacteraceae bacterium; assembly: GCA_049519835.1. GTDB lineage: Bacteria > Pseudomonadota > Alphaproteobacteria > Caulobacterales > Caulobacteraceae > Acaudatibacter. Next base: position 8,009 of record JBEKQJ010000033.1, read on the forward strand.
CCGCCATCCGGCGCCCTGAGCCCGATGATGGTCTTGAGCAAGACAGTCTTGCCAGCGCCCGAGCCGCCGACCACGCCCACCACCTGGCCGCGCGGGATGGTGAGGTTAAGGTGATCGTGGATGACGTTGTCGCCGAACCGAGAGGTAAGGTCGCGCACCTCAATGGGCGGCGCATCGAGGTCGAGGACCTCGGACTCAGGTGCGTCGGCGGCGCTCAAATGTCGAGTTCCATGTAGACCAGGGCGAAGACCGCATCGATCAGGATGGCCGCGAAGATCGCCTGAACCACAGCGGCCGTGACCCTCCGGCCGAGGGACTCGACATCGCCGCCCACCTCCATGCCCTGGCGGCAGCCGATGCCGGCGATGACCACCGCCATCACCGGGGCCTTGGACATGCCAACCCAGAATTGCTGCACCCCGACGTTGTCCACCAGGCGCTGGAAGAAGGCCACGGGCTGCAGTCCGAGCACCGACCAGCCCACCGCCAGTCCGCCGCCCAAGCCCGCCAGGGTCGCGATGAAGGTCAGTAGCGGAATGGTCAGCAGCAGCGCCAGGAAGCGTGGAAACACCAAGGCGTCGAACGGATCGACGCCCAGCACCTCCATGGCGTCGATCTCCTGATTCATCTTCATCGACCCGATTTCGGCGGCGAACGACGAGGCCGAGCGGCCGGCGAGCAGCAGCGCGGTGATCAGGATGTTGAACTCGCGGAGCACCGAAAATCCGATCAGCTCCACGGCGAACACCTGGGCTCCGAACTTGGAGAGCATGTTGGCGCCGAGGAGGCCAACGACCGCGCCGATAAAGAAGGTGGTCACGGCCACGATGGGCATGGCGTCGAGGCCAGCGCGCTCGGCGAGAGAAAAGACCGCCGCCCAACGAATTTTGCCCGGATTGCGAAACGCCCGTCCTACCGCCACCAGAAGGTGACCGTTGAAGACCAGTGTGTCGAAGATGTTGACTCCCAGGCCGACAACGCCGCGGCCTAGGCGATCGAAAAGATCAATGAACGATCGTTTTGGGGCCTTTGGGGTCGGTTCAGCCTGCGAAGCGTTTTGCACCAGCTCGATCAGTCGGCTCACAGCGGGCGGAGCGATGAGCCTGCCGGTGGACTTGGCCAGGGATTGAGCCTTGAGGACGGCCCAGGCGCCGGACGTGTCGCAACGCCCGATGCCGGTGAGATCGATGTCGACCCGATCCCGCCCCTCGAGAGCCGCCCGCAGCCGCCGCTCGGCGCCGGCCATGTCCACAGCTGTCCAATCGCCGCTTAGCACGGCGACGGCTCCTTGAGCCCGATCTTCGAGGCGGAAGTCGGCGAGCTGCTCCATCGCTCCTCAATGCTGGGACTATCAGGGCTACGCTAGGTCGGCGGCGTAAGCTATGTCGCGGCGCGGGAAAACGCCAATAGATGAATGCTCTGCAGCTAGCCCCGGCTCCTCGGGGCATGCGTGATGCGCAGAAGATTGGCGGCGCCTGGCGCGCCCAGGGGCGGCCCGGCGATGATCAGCACCCGAGCTCCGGGCTCGGCAAGCCCGAGGTCCGCGGCGAGATGGGCCGCCTCGTCGGTCATGGCGGCGACGCCTCGAGGTTGGGTGGCGACGCGCGGCTCCACGCCCCAGACCAGTCCGAGCTTGCGCGCCACCTTGAGATCAGGGGCGATGGCGAGGATCGGATGGTCCGGTCGTTCGCGCGCCAGCCGCCGGGCCGTGCCGCCGGTGGTCGAATAGGCCACCAGGCAGGCGGTGGACCTGGCCTCGGCGGCCCGGGTGGCCGCGGCGATCAAGGCGTCGACGTCTTCATCGATGTCATCGCCGTGCTCGGCCCGCATCAGCCCGCGCCATAGAGGGTCGGCCTCCACGCGGCGGATGATGGCGTCCATCATCGTCACGGTTTCCACTGGCCAGGCGCCGGCGGCGGTCTCGCCGGAAAGCATCAGGGCGTCGGCGCCCTCATAGACACCATTTGCCACGTCCGAGGCCTCGGCCCGGGTCGGCTGCGGGTTCGTGGTCATGGATTCCAGCATCTGGGTGGCGATGATCACCGGTGCGCCGCGCCGGCGAGCGGCGCGTACGATGGTCTTCTGGGCGACCGGCACCTCCTCAGGCGCAAGCTCCACGCCGAGATCGCCGCGGGCGACCATCAGGCCGTCGCTGGCGTCGAGGATGGCGTCGAGCTCACGCAGGGCCGAAGGTTTTTCGATCTTGGCCAGGATAGCCGCGCGCCCGCCGACCAGCTTGCGCAGCTCGGCCATGTCGGCGGCGCGCTGGACGAATGACAGGGCCACCCAGTCGACGCCTTCGCGCAGCGCAAATTCCAGGTCGACGCGGTCCTTGGCGGTGAGAGCCGGGGTGGGAATGACCAGTCCGGGCGCGGCCACGCCCTTTCGATCTGAGAGCTGCTCGCCGGCCAGAACCTGAACAACAGCGAAATCGGCGCCAGCCTGCGTCACCTCGAGGCGCACCTTGCCGTCGTCGACCAGCAGCAAGGCGCCCGGCTTGAGGGCGCGCAGCATTTCGGGATGTGGGAAGGTGACGCGGGCGCTATCGCCGGGCGTGGGATCGAGATCGAGTGTCAGGCGTGCGCCCGGCGCGAGAGCGACCCTGCCTGCGGAAAAGGTCCCCAGCCGGAACTTCGGCCCTTGCAGATCGGCGAGCGCCGCCAGCGGCCGACCAATCTCGCCCTCCGCAGCCCGCACCGCGGCGAGCGCGGCGGCGTGGTCAGGATGTTCGCCGTGGCTGAAATTAAGCCGAAATACGTCAGCGCCGGCCAGGGCCAAGGCTAGGACCCGATCTGGCGCGCGGCTCGCCGGACCCAGAGTGGCGACGATGCGGGTGCGGCGAGCGCGAATCATGCCCGCTCCATAGCCCGGTCACGTGACATCAAGCCACCCGGCCCACATCCCTGAGGCGAATCTCAAACCTGGCGCCGGGTCCGCCACAGATGGCAAACTCACCGCCCGCCTGCCCCGCCAGGGACCGCACGAGGCGCATGCCAAGGCCAGTTCCGCCGCCGCTGGCAGGAAGACCGACTCCTTCGTCGCGCACACTCAGCAACAGATCGTTGCCCTCGCGCTCCAGCGCCACCTCGATCGGTCCCGAAGACGGCGGCGGGTAGGCGTACTTCACGGCATTGGTGACCAGCTCGTTTACTGCCATTCCGAGAGGAACCGCTGCCTCGGCCGGCAGGCTGGCGGGCTCGGTGCGTAGCGCCAAGCGAATGCCATTGCGCAGCCCAAGTGACCGGTCAAGTCGTCCAACCAGGTCCTCGAGATAGGCGGCGAAGTCCACCGATCCCGCCACCGCGCGGGCTTCTCCGGCCAGGGCGGCGTGGACATCGGCGATGCTGCGCACCCGCTCGGCGGCCCTGGTCAGTTCGCCACGCGCGGCCTCCGGGGCGCCTTTGGCTTGCAGGTCGAGCAGACCCGAGACCATCGCCAGATTGTTCTTTACCCGGTGGTTGAGTTCATCGAACAACTCGGCCTGCCTGGCCTCGGCGGCCTTGCGTTCGGTAATGTCGAAGAAAAACTGAACCATGCGTGTGGGGGTCAGACGGCTGATCCGCACCTCGTGCCAGAGATTGCGTTCCGCGTTGAAGCGCTCGAATCCGATGGGCTGGCCGGTTGCAAGCACCCGCTCACAGACCTCGAGCCAACGGGTCCAGTTCCCCGGCGCCTCGCTGAGGCGCGAACCGATCGCCTCCGGCCCCACATTGAGCAGGCGCCGCAGGGACGGATTCATTTCGACAATCCAATAGTCGACGAGGCGACCCGTCTCGTCGCGAATGGCGTCGCAGACGGCGAACCCTTCGGGCACAGTCTCGAACAATGCGCCGTAGCGGAGTGTCTGTTCGGCCAACAGGTCGCGGGCGCGGCTAAGCCGGCCCAGCAGGTCGCGCACCCAGGCGCCGATCGCGGCGACCGCGCTGGTGGAGACGACGAAGATCACCAGGTTGGCGTAACCGGCTGGCGACCCGACCAGCAGCGGGTCGGCGTGGGATCGCAGGAAGGTGAATCGGGCGACAAAGGCGAGAACGCAAGCGGTCGCTCCGCCACGCCAGCCGGCGACCAGGCCGGCCAGAAGCAGAGCGGGGAACAGCAATCCCCCGGGGAGCATGTCCGGGAACGCGAGTCGAATCAGCCACCCCAGGCCGGCGGCCGCCAGGAGCACGGCGGCGCCGAAAGCCGCCTCGGCGGCCACGCCGTCCACACGCCAAGTCGTCAGGTCGCCATTGAACCTAGCCGGGGGCTTGGAAGGCGCTATGGTCACCTGGCTCGCAACCTCACTCCGAGAGCGCCTTGGCCGCCTGATCTACCTTGTCGCCGGCCGCCTCAAGCGCTGCCGCCGTACGGCCGATGAACTGGCTGGCAGTGCCCCACTGGCCGCTTTCGATCGCCTCGCGGACGCCGGGCAGCGTCTTGGAGCCGTAGCCAGTGAGAAGACCCGGTGCGTAAAGCAGATGTTTGTACCACGGCCGGCCGGGGAGACCCTCTTGGCTGGTCAGCGCCTGTTCGACCCCCTGAAGGATAGCGTCGGCCCTGGCCGCTTGAACCTTGTTCGCCGGTCTGGCCGCCGCTTCGTCATAGGCTTTGGCGCTGGCGCGCAGGCGCTCGACCGCCTTGTCGAGGGGCGTGAAATCGAGTTCCGGGGCGACGCTCTCGCGCTCGGGAAAGCCGAAGGACTGGGTCGGGTCGGCCGCCAGCGCGTAAGCCTTGGCGTCGAGCAGACGATCGACGGCCTTGGCGTGCTCGCGCCGCGAGACCAGCAGCTTCTTCAGTTCCTCGACTTCCGTCGCGACCGTCGCCGCGAGGTTGTCGAATCGGTAGGGATCGACGTCGGCGTCTGCAGCCCGCAACACGATGCGGCCGGCCGTCTGGGCGAGCGTGACGCCGTAGACGAGACCGGGGTCGCCAAAGCGCACGTAGTGCTCAAAGGTATCGTAGGCCGAATGGTAGACGCCGCCCGACATCCCCTCGCCCCCGTAGGCCAGGTTCATCGAGGCGACGCCCAGGTGCTGGACGAAGGGCGTATAGTCCGAGCCTGATCCGAGATCCCCGAGCGGTGTCAGGCCGCTCTTCTCCGCCTCACCAGCGCGGGCCTTGAGCTCAGCGCTGGCGCCCGGTTCGGCGGCGTCGACCCCCAACCGCGCCAAGGCCCGATCGCGCACGCTGACCTTGGTCTCCGGGTCGGTGACGTCGCCAGCGACGCCGTCGATGAGGCCGCGCAGCGTGTAACTGGCTTCTGTCGCGAAGAACCCGCGGCCGTTGCCGTCGGAGTTGATGTAAACAATGGCCTTGGCCTGCAACTCCTTGGCATGGGTCTCGGCCCACTCGGTCGAGCCGAGCAGGCCCGGCTCCTCGCCGTCCCAGCTGGCGTAGACGATGGTCCGGGCCGGTCGCCAGCCGGTCTTGGCCAACATCCCGATCGACTTGGCCTCTTCCAGAAGCGCGGTCTGGCCGGACAGCGGATCCTCGGCCCCGAACACCCAGCCGTCGCGGTGGTTGCCGCGCACCACCCATTGGTCGGGTTCGGAGGCGCCCTTCATCACAGCGATGACGTCGTAGAGCGGCTTCTGGTCCCAGTTGGCTTCGATCAGCAGGTGGGCCTGCGGGCCCTCGCCGCCTACGTGGTAGGTTATCGGCAGAGCGCCGCGGAAGGCCTTGGGCGCCACCGGGCCCTGCAGCGCGGCCAGGAAGTGGACCGCTTCGCCCCAGGAGATGGGCACGACCGGAATCTTGAGGATGGTCTTGGCGTCTTTGAGGTCCAGGCGGGGCGCGCCTTCCACGGCCCCGTAGCCAGGTGTCAGCGGATCTCCGGTCTCCACCGGCACATCCAGCACCGAACCGCGCTGCAGTCCCGCCTCGGGCCTGGCCGCGCCCTTTGGATAGGGGTCGGCCGTCGCATAGCCGTCGTCGGCCGGGTCGGAATAGATGATGCAGCCGACCGCGCCATGCTCCCACGCGAGCTTGGGTTTGAGGCCGCGCCAGCCGGCGCCGTAGCGAGCGATGACGATCTTGCCCTTGACCGAAACGCCAAGGCGCTGGAGGGCCTCGTAGTCGGCCGGCATGCCATAGTTGACGTAGACAATCGGCGCGGTGACGTCGCCGTCGCCGCCATAGGCGTTCCAGGCCGGCAGTCCGCCGGTCTGATTCTCGCTGGTGTCACCGGGGATGGCCGGCTCGGTGAGGCTGGCCACATAGGGGGTAGGTCCCAACAGTTCGAGCTTCTCGGCCTTCGGTGTCGGATAGAGCACGCTGAAGGTTTCGATGTGAGCGTCCCAGCCCCAGGCCTTGAACTGTGACAGGACGTACTCGGCGTTGGCCTTGTCGTGCGGCGAGCCGACCTGATTGGGCTCGGCTGACATCAGCTTCAATCGATCGCGGATGGCGTCGGCCGAGAGGTTGGCGTCAAACTTCGTCTCCAGTCCCCGCTCCGCGGCGCTGTCGACCGGCGAGAACCCCAGCAGCGTCGCGGGCTGGGCCCCCGCGCCGCCAGCCCAGAACGCCGCTGAAGCCACGCCCGCCAGAAAGCTCAAATGCACCTTGGCCATGATCTCGCCCAGTCCGCCTCAACCGCTCAGCCCAACTAGCATCGCTTCGCCGACCTGCGAAATCCGCCGAGCCAAGCTCGCGATCAGTTTGCCAGGGCGGCGTAGGGGGAAAGGTCGATCCCCGGGTAGCGTAGGGCCACGTCACGCAGCGTCTGCGCGTTCCAATAGTCCGAACCCACAGGTGGCCAGCCGAACAGGTCACGCTGCCTTGGAGTCATGCGCACCATGGCTTCGGTCATGCCCGGTCGCTCAGCGTGATCAGGCCAGCTCATCTTGCCATTCCAGCGCCAGCCGCGCTGCTGGATATCGACCAGCATGGCGAAACGCGAACGCTGAGGCGCCCCGAACGACGAACCGCGGTGGAGGACGTCGGTCTTGTAGATGAAGAGCGTGCCGGCCGGTCCCTCGACGCTGACCTCGTGTTCGCGAAGGTCGGGATCTGGATAGATGCGCGGGGTGATCGGCACGTCGCGGGTGTGCTCGAGGGGCAGGACCTTGGTGGGCCCGTCCAACTCGGTGACGTCAGAAAGCAATAGGAAGGTGGTCATCTGGGTGTGGCGATGGTCGGCCCGCGGGACCACCAGGGTATGGTTGCCGAAGTCGCGGTGATGGGGTTGGTCGTAGTCGACGGCGCCGGCGTACTTGGCCCAAAGTTCAACCTTGTAGATTTCCAGATCCTCGCTCGACAGCAGCCGTTCGGCGGCGTCGATGAGGTCGGCATTGACCGGCAGGCGGCTCAGCGCCCACGACTCGTAGGGGAAAAGACGGATGCCAGCGAACTGGCTCTTGGCGAACTTGGGAAACGCGTCAGGGTCAGCGAAATAGGCCTCCGGCTTCGGATAGACAGCCCACAAAGCCTCCTGGGCCTCGGCCAGAGTTTCCTTGTCGAGAAAGCCTTCGACGATGGTGAAACCCCGATCCCAGACCTCGGCCAGCTTGGCGTCGCTCACCCGCATCGCGTTCATCTCCGGTTGCCCTGAGGGCATTAAGTTGGTCATAGGGGGCTGACAAGCACCATGGCCACCATGAAAAAGCTCACCATTCTCGCCGCCGTCCTGGCCCTCTCGGCTTCCGCGGCCCAGTCCGCCGAGGACCCGGCCGCCGCCCGCGTGGAGGCCTTCGACACCCAGCTCACGGCCGTAATGAAGGACGGCCCCACTCTCGGCGTCAAAGGCCGCTACCGCCGCCTGGATCCGGTTGTGCAGGACACGTTTGACCTGCCGCTGATGACGCGCTTTGCGGTCGGGCCGGCCTGGGCGTCAATGTCCGACGCCGACCATCAGGCGCTCGTGCGCGCCTTCGGCCGCCTGACGGTCGCCAACTACGCCCACAATTTCGATCGCTATGACGGTGAGCGGTTCGAGGTCAGTCCCACGGTCCAGACGCGCGGCCCGGACAAGATCGTACAGTCTCGGCTAGTCCCCAAAGACCATGCCCCGGTCAACCTCGTCTACCGGATGCGACAGTCGGATGGGGCGTGGAAGATCGTCGACGTCTACTACGATGGCGTCAGCCAGCTGACCACGCGCCGCTCCGACTTCGCCGGGCCGGCGGCCGCGGGCGGGGCCAAGGCGCTTCTGACTCACCTCGAGCTGGCCAGCAGCAAGCTCATGCAATAAAACAGCAAACCTGGGGGGCTAAGGCGGCGCCGCGTGGGACCATCTGCCACATCCCTTTCACCCCCACCCGTGTTCTATTTCTTGACCTTCAGTACCGCAGTCTAGTGCCAGTTGCTTTCGCGCGTAGTGCAGCGTGTGGCGTCGGGCGGCATTCGCGCCCTGACCTGAAACCAAGGCCTAGAAGGACAAAGCGGTGTTGGGGAAACTCGTTTCCGGCGTCAAGGCGTTGATGCACAGTCCGGCAGACTCGCGCCGGCGCAAAGCCCCTGACTCGCTCAAGGATCAGGTCTCCGATCTGGACGTCAGCAGTCCTCACGACGCATTTGACATTCTTCGCCACAATGTACGCGTTGTCCGCAAAGAGCGGCTGTCCCGCAGGGTTCCGCCTCATCAACGCCGTGGCGCGAGCTCGCATTCTGTATTCTAGCGCTGAGCCGATTTAGGTCCTCTGCCCGTCCGGCGCCCCCATGAGCGCCGGTTGAAACAGGAGGGCTGAAACCAGCGTCCAGATCAGAGAGATCATCAGCAGTTCGCCCATGCTGGCGGTGCCGGGATGGCGCGAAGCCCAGAGGCTGCCAAAGCCCGTCGCCGTCGCCAAAGCGGAGAAGAAGATCGCCCGCGTCAGGCTCGACTGGAGCAGGTGGGCGTTCCCGCTGCGCCAGGCCATCACGAAGTAGATGTGGAAAGCCACTCCGATGCCGAAGAGGAGCGGCAGGGCGATGATGTTGACGTAGTTGAGCGGTCGGCCAAGCACGACGGTGGTGCCGAGAGTCAGAAGACCAGTGAGCACGATCGGGGCCATGGTGATGGCCACGTATCGAGGCCGTCGGAGGACCAGGAATAGCAGGACCGTAATGGCCACGAAGGACAGCACGCCGGCCTCCAGGAACGCGCCGGCGATGGTGCGGCCGCCCTCCAGGATACCGATCGGATCGCCGGTGACATCGGGGCTGATCTTGCGGGTGGCCTCGATGAACCGCTGCAGCACGGCGTTGTCGTTGGAATCGCCTTTGGGCGCGATCTGAACGCGGGCGCGGCCGTCGGGCGTGAGCCAATCCCTGACAACCTCGGGCGGCAGGGTCTGCAGAGTTACAGGCTGCGCCTGCAGCGCATCGCGGGTTTCGTCGAGCAGGGTGACGAGCCCGGGGATAAGCGCCTGCTGCGCGCGCACGCGCGCTTCCGGCGGGGCCGTTGCGAGCCAGGTGAGTTGGTCCGCCAGCCGCCGCGCGGCATTGGCCGTAGGCCCGGCCAGTCCGTTCGACGCGCCTCGCAAATCGGCCGAAGTCTTCCTCAAGCTTGCTACCGTCTCGGCGTCGCTGGGCGCCGGATCGACCGCCAATGGATCAAGGCTGAGGCCGAGCAGCTCCTGGGCGTCGTTGATCGCCGCCAGTTTGGGAGCCTGGTCGTCGGGCACGAAGCTGGCCAGGGTCCGCGTGTCGGCGACCTCGGGCAGAGTCCGCATCCGCGCCGCGAGGGTCTGTGCGGCTGGAAGCGAAGGGGCGATCACGTCCAATGAGTTGGGTGACAGGTCGGGATCGCGCAGCAGGTCCAGCGTCGCCGACACTGCCTCCGCTCGCGTGTCCTCCAGGTGGAATGGGTCGAAATCGAAACGCAGGAACGGCAGCAGGGCGAGGCAAGCCACCGCGACGGCGAGTGAAATGCCGAGCACCCAGCGTCGATGCGAGAGGATGAACCCGTCGAGGCGCGCCAATTGGCTCTCGGCGCCGCCGCCGCTCCGAGCCGCGGGCTTCAATAGGAAGATCACCGCCGGCAGGAAGGTCAGGACGGCCACGCCCGGCTGGTGTTCGGCCTGAAAGCGCACCGACACCTGGATGCCGAAATCAATCCCCAGACCGACGAAGAGCGGGATGAAGGCTACCGATATGACATTGAAGCGCTGAAAGATCAGCAGGCCACAGGCGCTGGCCGCCATCAGGCCGATCAGCATGGTGAGGAGAATTGCCGCGATCAGCTTGGGCGAGCGCACCGCCATCCACAGCATGACCAGGATGGCCGTGAGCGCCATGGCGGCGATGAAACCCGCACCCCTGGAGATCGAACCGAACCGTTCGTCCTGCAGCGGGATCGGACCGGTGAGACGAACAGTGACGCCGTGGGCCGGATCGAGACCGAGCTCGTGCGCGCTGGCGCGGACAAAGTCGCTGGCCCGCGAGCCCGATTGCAGCGAGCTGAAGTCCAGCACCGGGGTCACCAGCACCAGCCGTCGCAGGGTCGAAGGGCTCGCCGGCTTGCCTGAGATCAGCGCGCTCCATGAGAAAAACGCCGGGCGGCCGGCTTGCACGTCGCCGAGCGTGGCGGCCAGCGCCGTGATTGGCTTGTTGAGGTCGGCAAGCTTGGCTTGGCCGCTGGTGACACCGGTAAGCGTGGTGGAGAGCGTCGTCATCAGCCCGCGCAAACTCGGATCCTCCGCCAGCGGCCCGAGGAACGGCTGGGCCGCGACGAGCTGGCTCATCTGGTTCCGGACGTCGGCGGCCGACAGGAAGAGCAGGCCCTCGCGGGCGAAGAAGCCGGCCTCGGGCTGCTCGACCTTGCGGATCAGGTTCGACTTCCCGCCGAGGCGATCAGTCAGGGCCTTGGCGGCGCCGGCTGCGAGTTCAGGCGTTTTGCCATCGATGACCACCACGATCTGATCGCCGTCCGGATTGAACAGCTTGTCGAAGGCCGCCATTTGCTGGCGGTAGGCGAGCTTTGGCGAGAGCAGACCCTCGGTGTCGCTGTTGAGCTCGAAGTGCGTGACCACGAACACCAAAGCGGCAAGGGCAACGGCGGCCACGCCGATCACCACCGGCCACGCTCGGTCGCAACAGGCCGCGGCCCAACGCGCGATAAGGAAGCTGTCCGTCGAAGAAGAGGTCAAGCCGAACTCCAGCCGCTCGCACCGGTGGCGAGAATTCATTGATTCCGCGCTCCGATGCACAATATGCAGCGCTCAGACAACCGATCGTAGCCGGCAAAGTCGTCGGCTGACGCCCTCAACCTCCAGCCGTGCGGAGCGACGGATGCGTGCGAGGCCTATCGCCGCCGGCATGGCGTCGACCATCGCGATCCTCGCCGCCGCCCCCTCGTTGGCGCACACCCCCGGCGATCCGTACGAGAAATTCAACCGCAAGGGCTTTGCTATCCAATCGACCCTGGACCGCTACGTCGTCGGTCCGCTCGGCTTCATCTACAAGAAACTGACGCCCGGGCCGATCGGCAAGGCTATCCACCACATCATGGTCAACCTCTCCGAGCCGACGGTGGTGATCAACGATCTGCTGCAACTACGCCCGCGTCGGGCCGGCGAGGCGACGGTCCGGTTCGTGGTCAATTCGACGGTGGGGCTCGGCGGCATGATCGATATCACCGGCGCCACCGGCCTGCCGCATCATCTGAGTTCGTTTGGCGACACGCTCGGTCACTATGGCGCCAGGCCGGGACCCTATCTGTTCATTCCGATGCTCGGACCGACCACCTTCCGCGACCTCTTCGGCAATGGCGTCGACGCGGTGACGAACCCCCTCCACTTCATTCGCTATCCGCACCGCACGACCGTTTCCATTGGCCTGGCCGTCGTTGGAGGTCTCGATCAGTGGTCGAACTCGATGGGCGATATGCGCGCCCTGCTCACCGATGCCGCCGACCCTTACGCCACCCTGCGCTCGGCCTACCTGCAGCATCGCGAGGCCGAGATCAGAGGCGAGGCGTCGCCCCCGGCTGACTTGCCGGATTTGGATGCGCCCGCCCAGCCGTCAGACCATGCCAGCCTGGTCGCGCCGCTCAACCAGACGGCGGCCCTCGACAGCCTGCCACAAGGCCAGAACCGGGACGCCGATCACCAGGTCGCGGGCCCGCTTGATCAGGGACAGAGCCAGGGCGATGTCGGGGGTCAGGCCGAACAGGGGCGCCAGCAGGGCGTAGCCGGCCTCCTGAACGCCGACCCCCATGGGAGCGACGAATACGGCGCTGCGCATGGCCATGATCAGGGCTTCCAGGCCGAGGATGTCGAAGGCGCCTATGTTCACGCCGGCGGCGCGCAGAGCGACCCAGGCGCCGAGCGCGCTGGCGGTCCACGCGCTCAGGTGCAGGCCCGCGGCCAGCCAGAAGCGGCCGAGCCGTCCGTGCAGCACGGCGATCAAATCGCCGGTCTCGGCGGCCCGCTCGGCGGCGGCGGGGGCGATGGCGGTGACGACCCGCGTCAGCAGGCCCATGCCGCGGCGCTGGATCAGCACGAAAGTAATCGCTGAGGCGCCAAGCAGCGAGAGCCCGGCGATGGCCGGGCCGGCCATTCCCGACTTGGGATCCAGGCGAGCGAACAACAGGCCGACGCCTGCCAGGGTGAAGGCGATCTGCGCCAGGAACTCGGTAGTCACATCGAGCGTCAGGCTGGCGAAGGTCCAGGCTGGTTGCAGGCCTTGCAGAATAGCCGCGCGCGCGCCGACCAGGATCCCGGCCACGTGCGAGAATGGCAGAAGCTCGCCGCTCGCGTCCCGGGCCAGGCGCGCCCAGGCGTAGGCGGGCCAGCGCTCCCACCGCCACGGTTTCTCGAACACGAACCAGGCCGTGCCCAGGATGGTGCTCGGCAGCGCCGAATAGACGACCAGCACTGCCAATCCGCGCCAGCCGATCTTCGCCAAGGCCGCAGCCACCTGACCCGCACCGATCCACAAGACGACGAGCGTGGCGCCGACCAGCCCAAGGGCCGCGGCCGCAATCATCGCTCTTCTCATGAAGTCTCAGGCGTCCTTGGTGAATCGGCGCGCCAGCCGCGCCATGGCCGGCACGAATCTAGGCCTTAGAAGACGCGCGTCATAGGGTGCGAGCCGGCGGTCATTCTCGGACAGACATATGTCGATCAATTGGCGCAGACTGACATCGAGGCCGACCTGACCGGCGCCGGTCAAGGTGAAGTTGGCGTCGCTGGCCGGCGCAGCGTCGAGTCCCCGGGCGATACCGACGCGCTCCCAGGCGAGGAACAGCCAGACCGCCATGACCCGAAGTTCGAACCATGGCCGCTTCCACCAGGTAAGATTGCGCCGCCGCCAGGCTGCCCAGTTGACGAAGAACAGGATGTGCCGCGCCTCCTCGTGAATCACCGGTTCGAAGGTGTCGACGAGCGCGGTCGGGAAAAAGCCCGAGCGCCGGGCGAGGTCGAAGAGGCCAAAGGCGAAGAAGCTGTCGATGCACTCGGAAAAGCCGGTGACCATGAACGCCCACTCTGGGTCGCGCGGGGCCTTATACGGCGGTTCGGGTTCCAGGGTGACGCCGTAGGCTTCGACCAGATTGGCAAGCACCTGCTTGTGCCGCGATTCCTCGAAGGCGTTGAGCTCCACGGCCTTGCGCAGCCAGTCGTCGGCGGCCACCAGTTGGGCATAGGCTTTGACGTTTTGGCCGGCCCGGCCCTCAGTCTGGACGGCGATATCCCAGATTGGCAGCGACTTGACGCGGTGAAGCGCATCCGGCTCGAGCTTCGGCCAGTCGATCACCGCCGGCTTGTAGGGGTTATGTGTCTCCAGGAGCGTGCGGCAGAAGAGCTGCTTGTGGGCCTCGCCGCCCAGACGGAACGGGCCGCCCGGCGTCCGCTTCTCGGGGATCGCGCCGGTCCACCTTTCACTGGCGATATCGGTCATGCCTGAAACCCATGTTCAGTTGGCTGCGAAGTCGACGAATCCCCCCAGGCGGGCCCCCGAAGCGGCGGCTCTCACTTCGTCCGAAGTAAGGGCGGCAAGTTCATCTTTGTAGTGGTAGCCGGCCGCCGAGCCGACGAAGCGGTCCTGCGTCGCCGGATGGAGGTAGATTTCCGTGAGCCCGACCGGCGCAGCGCGGACGAGCCCGGCGAGGCGCGACGCCGTCATGGCGCCGCTCCAGCGCAGGCCGAATACCTGATCCGGTGCGGTCAAACCGGCCCGGCGGGCGCGGGCGCGCAGACGCCTGGCGAAAGGCGCGGTGAGGTCAGGGCCGGAAGCGGCCCCAGGCTCCACGCTGTTGAGGGTCGCCGCCGGCTCCAGCGGAACCCGCAAGGCGCGTAGACCGTGGCGGGCCCCGATCTCCAGGATCAAACCGGCGATGGTCGGGTGCAGGTGGAAGTGCTTGTGAGCATTGACGTGATCCAGTGCGAGGCCGGTGGCGGCGAAGGCCGCGAACTGCGCCTCGATCTCGGCCGCCAGCTCCCGCCGGGCGGCCGGGTGAAAGAACATCCTCGCCCCGGCGGCGGCCATATTGTTGCGGAAGGCGCCGTCCGCGCCGACCAGATGCGGGATCTCGCCCGGCGACAGGCGGGGCCGGGCGTCGACCAGCGCCAGGTGCAGGCCGACTCTGAGCTTGGGCGCCTGCCATGCCCGATGGACCGCATCGTCGGCCGCCACGCCGGTGACCATCAGGCTCGCGGCCGTCAGCACGCCGTCGCGGTGGGCGATCTCCACCGCCTCGTTGACAGCGAGGTCAGCGCCGAAGTCGTCGGCGGTGATGACGAGCGTGCGCTCCGTAAACGCGGAAACCGGTTTTGCGATCAGAGCGCGCTCCAAATTTTGAGTCTTGAGTGCAAACTGATCAGGAGTCTCCACCTAATCGGTTTGCACTCAGGCTGGCGCTCACGCATCAAGCCGCGGCCTTGCGCTCCTTGAGGAACTCGAAGAACTCCACGCCTTCGCGCAGCCGGCGCTTCATCATGTCCGGGCTGCGGACCATCTCGCCGACGATGGATCCGATCTTCTTTGGCCGGAAGTAGAAGCTCTTGTAGAAGGTCTCGACGCTGTCGAAGATCTCGGCATGGCTGAGGTGCGGATAGTGCAGCGGCGCGATCTGCACCCCGTGCTCGTCCACCAGCTCGGCGTTGGCGGCGTCCAACCAGCCGTTCTCGATCGCCTGCTTGTGCAGGAAGGTCCCGGGGTAGGGCGCAGCCAGGGAAACCTGGATCGTGTGGGGGTTTATCTTGGCCGCCCAGCGCCTTGTTTGTTCGAGTGTTTCCTGAGTCTCGCCGGGTAGGCCGACGATGAAGGTGCCGTGGATGGCGATGCCGAGATCGTGGCAGTCCCTGGTGAATTTCTCGGCCACCTCGACCCGCATGCCTTTTTTGATGTTGTGCAGGATCTGCTGGTTGCCGCTCTCGTAGCCGACCAGCAGCAGGCGCAGGCCGCCTTCCTTCATCACCTTCAGGCTCTCGTAGGGTACATTGGCCTTGGCGTTGCACGACCAGGTCACGCCGAGCTTGCCGAGTTCACGGGCGATGGCCTCCGCCCGGGGCAGGTCGTCGGTGAAGGTGTCGTCGTCGAAGAAGAACTCCTTGACCTCCGGGAAGGCCTTCTTTGCCCAGGCGATCTCCTCGATCACATGCCCGACGCTGCGGGTGCGATAGCGGTGGCCGCCGACCGTCTGCGGCCACAGGCAGAAGGTGCACCGCGATTTGCAGCCGCGGCCGGTGTAGATCGAGATGTACGGGTGCTTCAGATAGCCGATGAAATAGTTCTCGATCGTCAGGTCGCGCTTGTAGACCGGCGTCACGAACGGCAGGGCGTCCATCTGCTCAAGGATCGGCCGTTCCTCATTGTGGACGATCACGCCGGCGTCGTTGCGATGCGAGAGGCCCTTGATGCCGGCCCAGGGCCGGTCCTCGGCCACCTCCTTGATCGTGAAGTCGAACTCGTTGCGGGCCGCGAAGTCGACGGCCGGGGCGGCGGCGAGGCTGCCCTGCGCGTCCACCGCCACCTTGGCGCCGATGAAGCCTGCCTTGAGGTTCGGATTGACCGCCTTCAATGCTTCGACGGTCTTCACATCCGAGGCGAACGACGGCGTCGAGGTGTGAAGGACGACCAGGTCGTAGTCCTTGGCTAGAGGGGCCACGTCCGAGAGACCGAGCCGGTGGGGCGGGGCGTCGATCAGACGGCTGCCCTCGACGAGGGCCGCCGGCTGGGCCAGCCAGGTCGGATACCAGAACGAGCGGATTTCGCGCCGCGCCTGATAGCGGGAGCCGGCGCCGCCGTCGAAACCCTCGAACGACGGGGCTTGAAGAAAGAGCGTACGGAGCATTCGGACCTCAGGATTGTAACAGGGCGCCTTCTCGGCTCACACGGAATCGCGCCCCATGCCAGCCGACCCTTTTCACTCCAAAGCTGGCGACGAAAAGGCCGAACGCCAAGATGTCGCTGGCGGGGAGCCACCACCAGCGGCCGGCGCTGGCCCCCGTCGCCAGATCGAAGGTGGCGCGGAAGCCCAGGCGCAGGGCGAGCACCGCGGCGACGAGGGCGAGGGAAAGGGGCGCGAGGCCCAGGAGAGTCGAGGCGATCATCGCCAGGGGCAGGGGATAGGTGATGAGGCTTCCCGCATAGCCGGCCGGGTTGATCTGGAACACCGTGCGGCCCCAGCGCAACTCGCGGTCGATCATCGGGCCGGCCTTGGCGTCGTCGCAGATGTGGCCGACGGTCATCGGCGGCAGGGCGATCTTGAGGCCAAGCCCCCGCACTGCGCGGCCGATCTCGTAGTCGTCCGCCAGATGGTCGGCGAAAGCCGCGAATCCGCCCACCCGCTCCAGCACGTCGCGGGTCAGTGCGATCGTCGACCCGAAGCACGGCTCCTCGAGGCCGAGCGTCTTGCCGAGCACGGCGCCTGGCATGAACTGATAGTTGATGGCCATGGCCGACAGGCGCGCCCACGTGCCGCCGCGCGCCTCGCCGACGTAGAAGCTGCTGACGAGTCCGACTCCCGGCTCGCCGAGCGCCCCCACCACAGTGTCCACATAGTCCGGCGTCACCAGAATATCGGCGTCGGAGAGGATGAGGACTTCGTGCTTGGCCGCCGTGACGATATTGATGAGGTTCGAGGCCTTGAGATTGGATCCGTGGATGCGCGGGTCGATCCGAAGCTCGATATCGAGTTCGGGGTGGGCACGCTGCAAGGCGCGAACCACGCCGATGGCCGGATCGATGGCGTCGTGCACGCCGAACACGATCTGAATTGGTCCGGCGTAGCTCTGGTGGCAGAAGCGTTCCAGCGCTTGGGCGAGACCAGCCTGGACGCCCTTCAGCGGCTTGATCACGGTCACCGCCGGAGCCTCGGCCCGCCTGCGGCGAGGCCGTCCAAAGACGCGGAGCGCCGTCGCCGCCGCCGTCGCGGTGTAGAGCGCGCCAAGAATCGCAAATGCGGCCACGACAAAGCCAAGGCCGTGGACAGCCGTTTGCCCCGCGCTCACCAGCTGGTCGCTCAACGTGCCCATTCTCCCGACGCAACTCGCCTCATGTCGCCACCCGCGCGGGCGCATTCAAGGCCACTCCTGGGCGTGCGCCGACATCCGGCGCCAAATTTGGCCGGGCTCATGGTGCGCCCTGCACGCAGATTCTCACCCGTTCGCTTACCGGCCGGAGTTCGCCTCGCCTGCGCCCCCATCGGATCAACCTCCCGGCCCGCACAGCAGGCGCGCAGGCGTCGCCGAATCGTACCGATAAAGAAAGGTCGTGTTTCAGAGGTGACACAAGCCTGCGCAAATGGGTAGCTAAGCACCGGCCGCCCGGCCGTCCGGCCCGGTGTTACTTCGCAGACCGTTGCCGCCGCGCCACAGGGGAGGCTGGCTGGCTGCGCGCAGTGATCGAGGCCTTGAAAACATGCCGGCGCGACGCCGAATTCGTTGGCAGTTCATCGCCTTGGGCGTCCTGGCTGTTGTCCTGGTCGCCGTCGCGATCTTCTGGAAGCCAGCCAAGAAGCCGACGCCGCCCAAAGCCATCCCGGTAACCACGGCTGTCGCGACGGTGCAGGATTTGCCGGCCACTGTGGCTACCCTGGGCGCTGCCCAGGCCTGGACGAGCGATACGATCTACGCCCAGGTGAGCGGCAAGCTCATCCGGGTCAATTTTGCGGAGGGGAGCTACGTCAAGGCCGGGCAAGTGCTGGCCGAGGTGGACCCCGCTCCCTATCAGGCCGCGCTCACCCAGGCCGAAGGCACGTTGCAGCGCGACCAGGCGGCGCTGGCCGGCGCGCGGACCGACCTTGCCCGCTACAAGACCCTGAACAGCCAGGATTCGATCGCCCGACAGACCTACGAGGACCAGCTCGCCACGGTCGGCCAGGACGAGGGCACGGTGAAGATCGATCAGGGCGCGGTCGCCGCCGCCAGGGTCAATCTCGGCTGGACCCGAATCGTCTCGCCGATCTCCGGCCGCGCCGGCGTCCGCTTGGTCGACGTCGGCAATCTCGTCAGCGCCTCGGGATCGACCTCCAGCCAGCCCAGCACCTCGGCCGCCACAAGCTCGGCGTCAGCGCCGACCGGCAGTTCCACGGCCGCCAGCGGCACGGGCATCGTGATCATCAATCAGATCGAGCCGATCGCCGTCACCTTCACGGTCCCACAGGGCGAGTTTCAGCAGCTCGTGCAGCTTTCCGGCGGCTTCCAGCGGCCCCTGGCCGTCCAGGCGGTCAGCCAGGAAACCGGCGCGCCGCTCGGCGAGGGCCAGCTCACCATCGCCGACAATCGCGTCGATCCCAGCACCGGCACGGTCGAGCTCAAGGCGCGCTTCCCCAACCCGGGCGAGACGTTGTGGCCTGGCCAGTTCGTCAACGTCGTCCTGACGATGCAGACCCTCCAGAAGGCGGTGACCATTCCGGCGGCCGCGATCAATCGCGGGCCAAAGGGCGACTTCGTGTTCGTCGTCGGCGCCGACAACAAGGTGACCACCCGGCCCGTGAAGGTCACCTGGACTCAAGGGGCCACCGTGGTGATCGGCCAGGGCCTGCAGCCGGGTGAGACGGTCGTCGAAGACGGTCAGATGATTCTGAAAGGCGGCTCTCTGGTGCGGGCGATGAACTCGCAGCCGCAGGCGCGGCCCAAGTCTTGAGCGTCTCGGCCACCTTCATCCGCCGACCGGTCGCCACCTCCCTGATGGCGATCGCCTTCCTGCTGGTCGGCATTGTCGGCTACCTCAACCTGCCGGTCGCTTCGCTGCCCAACGTCGACTTTCCGACGGTGCAGATCAGCACCTCGCTTCCGGGGGCTAGTCCGGAGACCATGGCCTCGAACGTGGCGACGCCGCTCGAGCGCCAGTTCGCCCTGATCACCGGCATCACACAGATGACCTCGGTGAATTCCTTTGGATCGACCAGCATCACGCTGCAATTCGACCTCAACCAGAAGATGAGTGACATCTTCGAGCAGGTGCAGGCCGCCATCAACTCGGCCAGCGCGCAGCTGCCGAGCAATCTTCCCGCCCAGCCGACCATCCGCAAGGTCAATCCGGCCAACCCGCCGATCATGATCCTGTCGCTGAGTTCGGACACCCTGCCGATCGACCAGGTCGACGACTACGCCGACGTCATCCTCTCCCAGCGCATCTCAACCATCGAAGGTGTGGGTCTGGTCACGATCGGCGGGCAGCAGAAGCCGGCGGTGCGGATTCAGCTCGACCCGCGCAAGGTCGCCGCCCGCGGCCTGTCGTTCGATACGGTCCGCCAGACCATTGTCGCCTCCACCACCAACCAGCCGAAAGGCAGCATCACTGGCCCGCGGCAGGGTCTCACCGTCTACGCCAACGATCAGATTCTCTCGGCCGACCCGTGGAACGATCTGGTGGTCGGCTACAACGGCGGCGCCCCCGTGCATGTCCGCGACATCGGCCAGGCCATCCAGAGCGTCGAGAACAATCAGATCGGCGCTTGGGTGTTCCCCGGCAAAGCCAATCTGGACCCCACGCTCAAGGGCGGCCGCAGCATCCTGCTGATCATCTACCAGGAGCCTGGCGCCAACGTCATCAAGACCGTCAAGGAGATCCGGAAAGAGCTGCCGAAACTCCAGGCCGACATTCCGCCGGGCATCCAGATCCACACCGTGATGGACCGCACCCAGACCATCAACGCCTCGGTGGCGGACGTGAAGTTCACCCTGTTGGTGACGATCGTCCTGGTCGTGATCGTGATCTTCCTCTTCCTGCTCGATGTGCGCGCCACGCTTATCCCGAGCACGGTGATCCCGCTGGCGCTGCTCTCGGCGACCGCGGTGATGCTGCCGCTCAAGTTCAACCTCGACAACCTGTCGC
>JBEKQJ010000034.1:0-17398 GCA_049519835.1 Caulobacteraceae bacterium
CCGTCCAGGAGGCTCACGCCGACCTCAAGGCGTCGGGCGCGGGCGCCGTCCTCGTCACCAACGGCGCCTTCGGCGAGCTCGGGCCGATGTTCGACTCCTTCGCCGTCAACATGAAGTCGATGGGCGTGGCGCTCGCCAACGCCGCCAAGCACAAGCTCGTCGGCCTGCTCGCCGCGCGGCTGAAGGACGACGGCATCTTCTTCGGCCAGGTGATGGTGGCCGGCATGGTCAAGGGCACCGCCTGGGACACCGGCGGCGGCGGCATCGACCCGGCCACGGTGGCTGGCAGGTTCTGGGACCTCTACCAGGGCCGCGGGGAGAGCTACGCGCGGGTGAGTTGAGGGGCGGAGCCAGGGCGCGCGGACAGACTGACCCTCGTTAGAGGTGCTTCACCCCCAGTATCGCCTGCAGCATGAGCGCCACGGTCAGCAGGGAGGTCAGCGCGCTCCAGGCCGCCAGGGGATAGCGCTTGTTCTGCAGGTCGCCGCCGAACCTCACGGCGCAAAAGATCACGATCAACGGCAGCGCGAACATAGGGACGGAAGACAGGTCCATGGGTGATTTCCAGTCTTGGATGTCTGGCGCCACGCTCGGCCGCCTGAACTAGGCGGGGGAGAACGCCGGCTTCGCAAGCTGACCAACCCTAGCAGCAAGCACCCGTAGAGGTGAAGGAGGGCCGCGTCTTGCGCGAGCCTTGGCGCCGGAAATGAGCTGACGCCACGTCACGCAGAATATCCGCTACACCGTTCGTTTATTTTGGCGCACACTCCGCTCGGCAAGCCGTCATGGAACTCAAGGGTCCAGGCGGACAGAAACTGGGTGGAGAACGCGGCGGTGCCGATCGATCCGAAGACGATCACCGTCTTCCTCGACGCAAGTCCATCTGGCGAAGCGCGCGGGGCGCACGCGATCGCCCTCGCCAGGCGCTGGAACGCCCATCTGGTCGGCGTCAACGTGACCTACAAGGGCGCCGCCCTGCATCCTTCCATGGCCTACGCCCGCAGCGAGAAGGCGATCGCCGGCGTCATCGCCCATGAACGCCGGATCGATGACGCCTGCGAAAGCGCGGCGGCGGCGCTGGGCGAGCATTTTCAAACCCAGTGCGCCCGTCTTGGCGTCTCCGGAGAATTCCGTTCCATCCACCGTGGGAAGTCGGACGAGGCGGCGATCATCAACTCGCTGCATTCAGATCTGATCGTCATCGGCCACCCGGAGCCGAACGGCCTGCCGGACGACGTCAAGGCCGAAAAGATCCTGCTGTCGAGCGGCGTGCCGCTGCTGATCGTGCCCAACGCCTGGCGGGGCGAAACCATCGGCGACAACGTCATGATCGGCTGGAACGCCAGTCCCGAGGCGCGCCGGGCGCTCAGCGACGCCATGAGTTTCCTGGTCGCGGCCTCGTCGGTGAGGATGCTGATCGTCGATCCGGCGGGCTGCAAGCTGCTCGGCGACAACGCCGGCTGCGACATCGTCCAGCACCTGGGTCGCCACGGCGCGCACGTCGAGGTTGAGCAGGTCGCTTCGCGCGGTCGCCCGATCGCCGAGGTGATCCTCGGTCGCGCCATGCAGACCGGCGCCGACCTGCTGGTCGTCGGGGCCCGCAACCCGGCCCATCTCAAGGAGATCCTGCTCGGCAGCGCCACCCGCACCCTGCTGACCAAGATGCCGGTGCCGGTCCTGATTTCCAGGTAGCCGCGCCGCGGCCCTTTTCGATACCGATCTGGCTCCCTACATCCGGTTCAGCCTGATCGTCCGTCGCGCGCTTGACGCTAGGTAAGTGATTTGCCCACGATACGTTGAGCGCCAACAAGAACAGCCGTCGAAGCAGGGCGGGGGCCCCGGGGGACGTTCGTCATTTTCTAGCCTGCCCCAGGGCGTGAGCGCCTCGGTGTTTGGGGGTCGAATGAGAGTCTTAGCAATTTTGGCCGTTACCGGCGCCCTGGCGCTGGCCGCCTGCGGCCCCAAGGCGCCGCCGCCGATGCCGCCGCCGACGGTCGGCTACGTGGTGCTGCAGACCGAGCCGGTGACCTTGACCACTGAGCTTCCCGGCCGCGTCTCGGCCATGGAGTCCTCCGACGTGCGCCCACAGATCAGCGGCGTCATCCGCCGGCGCGACTTCACCGAAGGCTCGGAGGTCCGGGCCGGCCAGGTTCTCTACGAGATCGAGGACGCGCCTTATCGCGCCGCCCTGCTGAGCGCCCAGGGCCAGCTCGCGCAGGCTGAGGCCAATGTCCGTTCGACTGCCAATCAGGCCCAGCGGTATCGCCAGCTCGTTCTTGTCAACGGCGTCAGCAAGCAGGACGCCGACAACGCCGACGCGGCGTCCGATCAGGCCAAGGCGGCGGTGATTTCCGGTCGCGGCGCGGTCAAGTCGGCTGAGGTCAACCTCGATTTCACCCGCATCCGCGCGCCGATCTCCGGCCGCATCGGCCGCTCGCTGTTTACGCCAGGCGCGCTCGTCCAGACCGGCCAGACCGACGCCCTGGCCACCATTCAGCGGATGGACCAGGTCTATGTCGACGTCACCCAGTCGGCGGCCGATCTCATCAACCTGCGCGCCGCCGTGCATGGCGGCGACGTCACCCAGCCCGGCCCCGACCGCGCCCGGGTGCAGCTTATCCTGCCCAATGGTTCGGTTTACCCGATCGACGGGGTGATGAAATTCGCCGACGTCACGGTCGATTCCACCACCGGCGCGGTGATCATCCGGATGACCTTCCCCAACCCCAACGGCGTGCTGCTGCCGGGCCTCTATGTCCGCGCCCGACTGATCGAGGGGGTGCGCCAGCAAGGCCTGCTGGCCCCTCAGGCCGGCGTCACCCACAACGAGCGCGGCCAGGCCGTCGCCCTGGTGGTCGGGCCGGGCAATGTCGTCGCCCAGCGGATGGTCAAGACCGAGCAGGCGATCGGCGACAAATGGGTGATCAGCGACGGCCTGAAGGCCGGCGACAAGCTGATCGTCGACGGCCTGCTCAATCTTCACCCCGGCGCGAAGGTCAATCCGCGTCCCGCCACCGCCAGTTAGCCGCGGCATGTCGCGCTTTTTCATCGACCGGCCGATCTTCGCGATCGTCATCGCCCTGGTGCTGGCCCTGGCCGGCGTCCTGGCCATCCGCTCTCTGTCGGTCGCCCAGTTCCCGGCCCTGGCTCCGCCGCAGATCTCGGTCACCGCCATCTATCCCGGCGCCGACGCCCAGACGCTGGACGACACCACGACCCAGATCATCGAGCAGCAGATGAAGGGGCTCGACCACCTGCTGTACTTCTCATCGACCGGCGATTCCTCGGGGACGGCCACGGTCACCATGACCTTCGCCCAGGGCGCCAACCCCGACACCGCCCAGGTGCAGGTCGAGAACAAGCTGCAGTCGGCGACGGCGCTCCTGCCCCAGGAGGTCCAGCAGCAAGGCCTGGTGGTCGCCAAGTCGGCGCGGAATTTCGCCCTGGTCGTGGCGCTGGAATCCCTCGACGGCAGTCACGACCAGGACGATCTGGGTGACTATATCGCCTCCCAGGTCCAGGACCCCCTGAGCCGCATCACCGGCGTCGGCGACACCCAGTTCTTCGGCTCGCAATACGCCATGCGGATCTGGCTCGACCCGATCAAGATGGCCAATCTGCAGGTCACCGTCACCGACATCACCAACGCCGTCCAGGCTCAGAACGCCCAGGTCTCGGCCGGTCAGATTGGCGGCCTGCCGACGGTCAAGGGCCAGCGGCTGAACGCCATCGTCAGGGTGCAGTCCCGGCTGCACACCGCCGAACAGGTCCGGCAGATCCTGCTGCGGGTCAATTCCAACGGCTCGATCGTCAGACTGGGCGACGTCGCCCGTGTCGAGATGGGCGCCCAGTCCGAGACCTACATCTCGCGCTATAACGGCCACCCGGCCACCGGCCTGGCCATCAAGCTGGCGCCAGGCGCCAACGCCCTCAAAACCATCACGGCGGTCAAGGCCAAGATGGCCGAGCTTTCGGCGAACTTTCCGCCCGACATCAAGGTCGTCTACCCGATCGACACCTCGCCGTTCATCAGCCTGTCGATCCGCGACGTGGTCATCACCCTGATCGAGGCGGTGGCCCTGGTCTTCCTGGTCATGCTGGTCTTCCTGCAGAACTGGCGGGCGACGCTGATTCCGACCATCGCCGTACCGGTGGTTCTGCTCGGCAGTTTCGCCGTCCTCCTGGCCGCCGGCTTTACGATCAACACCCTGACCATGTTCGGCATGGTGCTGGCCATCGGCCTGCTGGTCGACGACGCCATCGTGGTGGTCGAAAACGTCGAACGCCTCATCCACAGCGAGGGACTTTCGCCCAAGGAAGCGGCCCGCAAGTCGATGGATGAGATCACCGGCGCCCTGGTCGGCATCGGCATGGTCCTGTCGGCGGTGTTCCTGCCCATGGCCTTCTTCGGCGGCTCCGCCGGCGTCATCTATCGGCAGTTCTCGATCACCATCGTCTCGTCCATGGCCCTGTCTGTGCTGGTGGCGCTGATCCTGACCCCGGCGCTGTGCGCCATCATCCTCAAGCCGGCCAATGCAGCCCCCGGCCGGCAGACTGGCTTCGCCGGCTGGTTCAACCGCAACTTCGATCGCAGCGTCACCCGCTACGGCCAGGGAGTCGAACGGGTCGGCCGCCGCTGGGGGCGGACGTTCGTCGTCTACGGCCTGATCATCGCCGGCATGGCCCTGCTCTTCACCACGCTGCCCGGCGGCTTCCTGCCCGACGAGGATCAGGGCTTCATGTTCACCCAGGTGACCCTGCCCACCGGGGACACCGCCGAACAGACCGAGGCGGTGATGGCCAAGGTCCGCAAGCATTTCCTGGTCGATGAGAAGGCCAATGTCGCCGGCCTGTTCACCGGGGCCGGCTTCGGTTTCCTCGGCATCGCCCAGAACGTCGGCACCGGCTTCATCACGCTCAAGGACTGGTCGCAGCGGCCCGGCAAGGTCAACAGCGTCCAGGCCATCGTCCAGCGGGTGTTCCGCAACCTGGGCCCGCAGGTCACCACCGGCCAGGTGATCGCTTTCGCCCCGCCCGCCGCCTTCGAGCTCGGCAACGCCACCGGTTTCGATTTCGAGCTGAAGGACGTCGGCGCCGTCGGCCATGACAAGCTGACCGCGGCGCGCAACCAGCTCCTCGGCATGGCGCGCCAGGACAAGGCGCTGGCCCAGGTGCGCCCCAACGGTCTCGACGACGTGCCGCAGTTCAAGCTCACCATCGACCAGGCCAGGGCCGGCGCCCTCGGGCTTTCCCAGTCCGACATCAACACGACCATCGGCGCCGCGTTCGGCAGCGAATATGTCAATCAGTTCGTCGATCGCGGGCGGGTGAAGCAGGTCTATGTCCAGGCCGACGCGCCGTATCGCACCAAGCCCGAAGACCTGAACAATCTCTACATCCGCGGCGCGACCGGAACCATGGCCCCGGTCTCGGCCATCGCCACCGGCGAGTGGATCTACGGCCCTACGCGTCTTGAACGCTACAACGGCGTGCCGGCCATGGAGATCCAGGGCGCGCCGGCTCCCGGAGTCAGCACCGGTGTGGCCATGGAACACATGGAGGCCCTGGCCAAGAAGTTGCCGCCCGGCATCGGCTTTGAATGGACGGCGCTCTCCTACGAGGAAAAGGCCTCCGGAGGACAGGCCGGCGCGCTCTATGGCCTCTCGCTGCTGATCGTCTTTCTTTGCCTGGCCGCCCTCTATGAAAGCTGGTCGGTGCCGATCGCGGTGCTGCTGGTGGTGCCCCTGGGCGTGGTCGGGGCCGTGCTCGGCGCTCATCTGACCGGCCTGGACAACGACATCTATTTCCAGGTCGGCCTGATCACCACCATCGGCGTCTCGGCCAAGAACGCCATCCTGATCGTCGAATTCGCCGAGGAGCGCATGCGCATGGGCATGACCGCCGCCCAGGCGGCGCTGGCGGCGGCCAAGCTGCGGCTGCGGCCGATCCTGATGACCTCGTTCGCGTTTATCTTCGGCACCTTGCCGCTGGCCCTGTCTCATGGCGCGGGCTCGGGCGGCCAGAACGCGCTCGGCCGCACCGTCGTCGGCGGCATGCTATCGGCCACCGTGCTGGCGATCTTCTTCGTGCCGGTGTTCTACATCGTCGTGAAGCGCCTGTTCCGGCAGGATCAGCCGCGGCCGGCGGTGGAGGCGTGAGGATGCGCGTTTCCCTGCAACTGGCTTGCGTGGCGGCGCTGGCTCTCGGCGGCTGCGTCGACCTGGCTCCGAAGTACCAGCGCCCAGCCCAGCCGACGCCGGCCGCCTTCCCAGCCGGCGGGGCCTATCCGCCGGCCCCGGGGCAATCCCGGCCGCTCGTCGGTTGGCGGGATTTCTTCGCCGATCCCAAGCTCAAGGCGGTGATCGACGAGGCGCTGGCCAACAACCGCGATCTGCGCGTCGCCATCGCCAACATCGAAGCGGCCAGGGCCCAGTATCATGTCCAGCGCGCCGCCCTGCTGCCCACCGTCAACGCCCAGTTCGCGGCCACCTACGCCCAGGAGCCGGCCAGCGTCGTCAACGGCGGGGCCGTGGCCCCCGGGTCTTCCGCCACTTACAACGAACGCCTCTACAGCCTCACCGCCGGGGTCAGCGCCTATCAGCTCGACCTGTTCGGCAAGGTCCGCAATCTCACCCGCGCCGCCCAGGACCAGTACTTCGCCACCCGCCAGGCTCGCGACGCCGCCCAGATCACCCTGATCTCCGAGGTCGCCGCCGATTACCTCGCCGTCGGCTCCGACCGCGCCCTGCTCAAGATCGCCCAGAACACGCTGACCAGCGGGACCGAGAGCCTGAAGGTGACGCAGCTCCGTTTCGCGGCCGGGACCGATTCCCAGCTCGACATCGACCAGGCCCAGACCGTCGTCCAGCAGGCCAGATTCGATGTGAACCGCCTGACCACCCAGGTCGCCCAGGACCGCAACGCCCTCGACCTGGTGGTCGGTGCGCCGGTGGCCGACGACCTGTTGCCGGCCGGGCTCGGCGCTCCGGTCGTGGTGCTGGACAAGCTGCCCGAGGCGGTCAGCTCGCAGGTGCTCCTCGCGCGTCCCGACGTGCTAGAGGCCGAGGACCAGCTGCGCGCCGCCAACGCCAACATCGGCGCGGCCCGGGCGGCGTTCTTCCCCAGCATCCAGCTCACCGGCTCCGGCGGCCTCGTCAGCCTGGCGCTCTCGCACCTGTTCGAGGGTTCGGCCGGGGCCTGGAGCTTCGCGCCGACGATCAGCCAGACGATCTTCGACAACGGCGCCAACAAGGGCAACCTCGCCTACGCCAGGGCCCAGCGCGACCTCGGCGTCGCCAATTACGAGAAGGCCATCCAGACCGCCTTCCGTGAGGTCGCCGACGCACTGGCCCTGCGCGGCACCATCGATGGCCAACTGGCGGCGCAACAGGCCCTGACCGCCGCCGACGCCGACAGCCTGCGCCTCGCCACCCTGCGCTACCAACAGGGCAGCGACACCTACCTCAACGTCCTGATCGCCCAGCGCGCCTACTACGCCGCCCAGCAAACCTTGGTCGCCAGTGAGCTGGCCAAGGCCGACAACCTGGTGACGCTCTATGCTGTCCTCGGAGGGGGGCTGGATGCGCCGGCGGCGCCCCCTCTCCCTTGATAGGGGAGGGAGGCGCACCCCTCCGGGGTTGTCTTAGCGGCGCCTTTGCCTCAAGAGGCGCGGCCATGGATCCAGCTGAAGCGGTGCATGAGCGGCTGCGCGCGCGCGTGGCGTCTGGCGACCTGCCGGCCGCGCGCCATGAGCGCCTGCCGGCGGGGCTGAGCCCTGAGAAACTGGTCGAGATGTTCGGCTCGCAGGTGCTGAGCCGCCAGCTCGATCGCACGGCGCGGGCCCTGCAGGCGCGCGGCGAGGGCTTCTACACCATCGGCAGCTCGGGGCACGAGGGCATGGCGGCCGTCGGCGAGGCTTTCCGTCTCGGCGACATGGCCTTCCTCCATTACCGGGACGCCGCCTTCCAGATCCAGCGCTCGAAGAAGGCGCCTGGCCAGACGCCGGCCTGGGATCTGCTGGTGTCGTTCGCCGCCTCGGCCGACGACCCGATCAGCGGCGGTCGGCACAAGGTGCTGGGCTCGAAGACCCTGTTCATCCCGCCGCAGACCAGCACCATCGCCTCGCATCTGCCGAAAGCCATGGGCGCGGCCTATGCGGTCGGCCTCGCCAAGCAGCTCGGCGCGGCGGACCGGGTGCTGGCCGACGACGCGGTGATCCTGGCGAGTTTCGGCGACGCCTCATCGAACCATTCCACCGCCCAGGGCGCGATCAACGCCGCCTGCTGGACGGCCTGGCGCGGCGCGCCGATGCCGATCGTCTTCGTCTGCGAGGACAACGGCATCGGCATCTCGGTGAAGACGCCCAAGGGCTGGATCGAGGCGGCCTTCTCGCAGCGGCCGGGCCTTAAGTATATCCGCGGCGACGGCCTCGACCTCGTCGACGCCTGGCGCGCCGCCTCGGAAGCGGCGGCCTACGCCCGCAAGACCCGCAAGCCGGTGTTCCTGCACCTGACCTGCGTACGCCTGTTCGGCCACGCCGGAAACGACCTCCAGGCGAGCTATCTCAGCAAGGCTGAGATCGAGGCGACCGAGGCGGCCGATCCGCTGATCCGCTCCGCCGGCCTGCTGACCGGTCTGGGCATCCTCTCGCGCGAAGAGGTGCTGCAGCTCTACGACGACACCGGCGCGACCTGCGCGCGTATCGCCGAGCAGGCTATCCAGCGGCCAAAGCTGACCACCGCGAAAGACGTCATGGCGAGCCTCATTCCGCCCAAGCGGACGCCGGCGCCCTCCAACGGCCCGCCAGCCGAGGCCCGCGCCGCCGTCTTCGCCGGCGAGGCGCTCGACAAGCCGGCTCACATGGCCAAGCTGATCAACTGGGCCCTGACCGACCTGATGCTCGAACACGGCGAGATCGTCGTGGCCGGCGAGGATGTCGGGGCCAAGGGCGGCGTCTATGGCGTCACGGCCAAGCTGCAGGGCCGCTTTGGGCCGAGGCGGGTGATCGACACCCTGCTCGACGAGCAGTCGATCCTCGGCCTCGCCATCGGCATGGCCCACAACGGCCTGATGCCGATCCCCGAGATCCAGTTCCTGGCCTATCTGCACAACGCCGAGGACCAGCTGCGCGGCGAAGCCTCGACGCTGAGCTTCTTCTCCGACGGCCAGTTCACCAACCCGATGGTCGTGCGCATCGCCGGCCTCGGCTACCAGCGCGGCTTCGGCGGCCACTTCCACAACGACAATTCGGTCGCTGTGCTGCGCGATATTCCGGGCGTCGTCATCGCCTGCCCGAGCAACGGCGCCGACGCCGTCGCCATGCTGCGCGAATGCGTGCGCCTGGCCCGTGAAGAGCAGCGCGTGTGCGTCTTCCTCGAGCCGATCGCGCTCTACATGACCCGCGACCTCCACGCCGAGAAGGACGGCCTGTGGACCTTCGCCTATCCGGCCCCGGGCGAAGGGCCGGCCGCGCGGCCGGGCCAGGTCGCGGTGCGCGGCGAGGGGACGGATCTCGCCATCGTCAGCTACGCCAACGGCTTCCACCTCTCGCTGCAGGCCCAGAAGATCCTCGCCGAGCGGCACGGCGTCGCGGCGCGCGTGATCGATCTGCGTTGGCTGGCGCCGCTCGACTTCGCCGACATCGTCCGCGCCATCGGCCCGGCCAAGCGGGTGCTGATCGTCGACGAGTGCCGGATCACCGGCTCGCAGAGCGAGAGCCTGATGTCGGGCCTCGCCGAGCACGCCGCGGGGCTGGCGGTCTCGCGCCTGGCCGCCGAGGACAGCTTCATTCCCTTGGGCCGCGCCGCCACCGTCACCCTGCCGAGCCGCGATGGGATCGTGGCCGCAGCGCTGGCCGCGGCTGGGGTGCGCGCGGCGGCATGAAGACCGCTCTGGTGATCGCTCCCGGGCGGGGTACGTACAACGCCGCCGAGCTCGGCTGGCTCACGCGGTTTCACGGCGACCGCGCCGACTTCATCGCCATGGCCGACGCCTATCGCGCCGGCGAAGGCCAGGCCACGCTGACCGAACTCGACGCGGCCCCGGCCTGGAAGGCCTCGCTGCACGGCCGCGGCGACAACGCCTCGCCGCTGATCTTCGCCTGTTCGTGGCTGGATTTTCTGGCCATCGACCGTACCGCCTTCGAGGTGGTGGCGGTGACCGGCAACTCCATGGGCTGGTACACGGCGCTCACCTGCGCCGGGGCCCTCGACGACGCCGCCGGCCTGGCCCTGGTCAACACCATGGGCCGGCTGATGGAGGAGGCCTCGGTCGGCGGCCAGGCGATCTGGACCCTGGTCGACGAGGACTGGCGGCCCATTCCCGGTCGGCGCGACGAACTGCTGGCGTTGGTCGCCGACATCAACGGCCAGGACGGGGCCGAGCTCTACGTTTCCATCGAGCTTGGCGGCATGCTGGTGCTGGCCGGCAACGACGCGGGCCTGGCGGCCATGACCGCCCGTGCGCCGAAAGGGCCAGGGCGTTTTCCCCTCGGCCTGCCCGGCCACGCCGGCTTCCACTCAGCCATGCAGGCCCCGGTCTCGGACAAGGCTCGACAGATCATCGATCCGGCCCGCTTCCGCCAGCCCGCCGTCCCGTTGATCGACGGCGCCGGCCGGATCTGGCGGCCGCACGCCAGCGACCTCGCCGCGCTATGGGACTACACGCTCGGCGAACAGGTGGTGACGCCCTACGACTTCAGCCGCGCGGTCGGCGTCGGGGTGAAGGAGTTCGCCCCGGACGTGGTGATCGTGCTCGGCCCCGGCGAGACCCTGGGCGGCGCCGTCGCCCAGAGCCTCATCGCCGCCGGCTGGCGGGGGCTTGCGAGCAAGACGGATTTCCAGGCCCTCCAGGTCGCTGACCCCTTCGTCCTTGCGATGGGACGAGGGGATCAGCGGGGGTTGGTGGTTGGATAAACTGAAACGTCCTCCTCCCCCTTGGTGGGGGAGGTGTCTTGCGAAGCAGAACGGAGGGGGTGGCGCCGCCACCCCACACGTCCCGACCGGAGTTTACCCTCGGGCCGGCCTCCGGCCGGACCCGGGGGGGCGGTCCACCCTCCCCGTCAAGGGGAGGGAGGTTCTCCGCTCAAGCCGCCAGCTTCTCCGCCGCGGCCAGGGCGCCTTCGATGGCCTTGGCGCGGTGGTCGGGGCTCCAGTTGATGGCTTCGGCGGTGACGAACTCGGGCTCGACGCCGACGAAGTTGAAGAACGCCTTCAGATAGCTTTCGGTGTGCTCGAAGGCGGCGTTGTGGGCGCCATAGGCGTTGCCACGGGCCAGGGCGACGATCACCCGCTTGCCCTTGGCCAGGCCTTCCGGCCCCTTTTCGCCGTAGCTGAAGGTCTTGCCCGGAACGCCGAGGCGATCGAGCCACGCCTTGAGCTGCGAGGGAACGCCGAAATTGTACATCGGCGCGCCGACCACGACGATGTCGGCGTCGAGGAACTCCTGCAGCGCCGCTTCGCTGGCTGCGCGGCCGGGATTGTCGCCGGGCGCGGCGTTGCTGAGCGGATGGGCGCTCGGAATATTGGCCGCCGACACGTCGCCGAGCGGATTGGCCGCCAGGTCGCGGTAGGTGACGGCGAGGCCGGGGCTCGCCTTGACGAGGGCTTCGACAACCGCCTTGGACACCTGGCGGCTCACCGAGCCGGCGCCCAGAATGCTGGCGTCGACATGTAACAGTTTCATTGCTATACCTCGGTATGGATTTGTGACTGCGGCCTAACTATGTAACCGATCGGCGCCGCGCAAGAAGGCACCTGAAAGGAACCCAGGGCACATGGATGTAACCATTCCCGAGCCCCTCGAGACCGAGAGCTTCACCCACGCCGCGTCGCAGTGCGACCAGGTGCGCAGCATCCTGGCGCGCACCAGCGACAAGTGGAGCGTGCTGATCATCATGCTGCTCGGCGAGGGCCCGCGGCGCTTCAACGAGATCAAGCGGCAGGTGACCGGCGTCTCGCAGCGCATGCTGACCCTCACCCTGCGCGGTCTGGAGCGCGACGGGCTGGTCATTCGGACGGTGACCCCCAGCCTGCCGCCGCGGGTCGACTATGAACTGACGGAGGTCGGCCGCTCGCTGTTGGAGCCCGTGCGGGGACTGGGCGCCTGGGCCCAGGCTCACGCCGAATGCATCCAGGCGGCGCGGGCGGCGTTTGACGAACGGGCGGGTTGATTGCGCATTTCGGCTAAACTAAGTTCAGTGGGCTAAACTAAGTGAGGAACGCGTGCGCACGGTCAACATCCACGAAGCCAAGACCCACCTTTCGCGTCTGGTCGAGCAGGCGGCGAACGGCGAGCCGTTCGTGATCGCCAAGGCCGGCAAGCCACTGGTCAAGGTCGTGGCGCTCGATGCGCCGGAACGGCGGCCGATGCGGCGGCGCGGCTTTCTGGCCGGCCAATTCACCATCCCGGATGACTTTAACACCTGGGCCCAGGACGAGATCCTGGAGATGTTCGGTTTGAACGAGCCTTGAATCTGCTTCTGGACACGCATCTGCTGATTTGGGCCACGCAGTCGGATGCGCCCGGCGATCAGAGGGGCGCCGACGTGCTAATCGACGATTCCGCCAACCGCCTTCACTTCAGCGCCGCCAGTATCTGGGAAGCGGCGATCAAGTTCTCCCTCGGCCGCGCCGACTTTAGGGTGGAGCCGCGCACCCTGCGCCGCGCCCTGATCGACAACGGCTACATCGAGTTGCCGATCACCTCGGAGCATGGCGCGGCCGTCGCCGGCCTGCCGCCCGTCCACAAGGATCCGTTCGACCGCATCCTCATCGCCCAGGCGATGGTCGAGGGCTTCACCTTGCTGACCACAGACGCCGTTCTGGCGCGCTATCCCGGCCCGATCCGGGTGTTTTGATCAGCTTCGCAGCCGCGCCCCGACCGCCTTGGCGGCGGCGGCGAGGATCTTGGCCGACACCGCCTCGATGTCCTGGTCGGTGAGCGTGCGCTCGACCGGCTGAAGGGTCACCTCGATAGCCACGGACTTCTCGTCCTGGGCGATGCTGGTTCCCTCGTAGACGTCGAAGACGCGCACGCCGGCGATCAGGGTTCGGTCGGCCCCGGCCACCGCGCGGGTCAGCTCGCCGGCCGGCGTCGACCGCGGCAGGACGAAGGCGAAGTCGCGGCTGAGCGGCATCAGCGGCGAAAGCTTCGCGGCCGGCCGCGTCTTGGCGGCCTTGCGGCGGCCTTCGGGGATGGCCTCGACGAAAGCCTCGAAGGCGTAGATCGGCGCCTCGGCCCCGAGCTCACGGACGACGCGCGGATGCAGCTCGCCGAACACCGCGACGGTGTTTTTCCCGAGCGTCAGGCGCGCGAAGCGGCCCGGCCGCCACCAGGCCGGCGGCTCGCTTTGGGCAACCTGCAGCGCCGGCGCGCCGAGCTGCTCGAGCACCGCCAGAAGATCGGTCTTGAGGCTGAAGACGTCCTCCGGCTTCGCGCCATCCCAGCGCTTGCCCGGGCGCGGGGCGAGCACGGCGGCGATGGCCGTCCTCTGGTCCTGCGGCTCATCGCCGGCGAACACCGGGCCGATCTCGAACAGCGCCACGTCTGGAAATCCGCGGCGAACGTTGCGGCCCACCGCCTCGACGAGGCCGGGCAGGATCGAGGGCCGCATGCAGTCGAGCTCGGCGGCGATCGGGTTTTCGACCATCAGGGCGTCCTGGCCGCCGCCGAACAGCGCCGCCGTCGCCCGGGCGGTGAAGCTGAAGCTGACCGACTCCTGGTAGCCGGCCGCGGCCATCGCCCGCCGCGCCGTGCGAATGCGCGCCTGGCGGGTGGTGAGCGCGCCGCCAACTGCCCGCGGCGCCTCGGGGAGGGGGGTGATCGGCAGGGCGTCGAAGCCGGCGATGCGCGCCACCTCCTCGACGAGGTCGGCCTTGCCGTCGATGTCCGGCCGCCACGTCGGTGGTTGGACCAGGCCGTCGCGGCGCTCGAAGCCGAGCGCGGCGAGGATCTGCCAGATCCGCGCTTCGGGCAGGGCGATGCCGGAGAGCTTCTCGACATAAGCCGGATCGAAGGCGACCGCCGCTCGCGCCGCCGGGGCCTGGCCAGCGAGGACGACGTCGGACGGCTCGCCGCCGCAGAGTTCCAGGATCAGGGTCGTGGCCTGCTCGATCCCCGGAACCAGCGAGGCCGGATCGACGCCGCGGGCGAACCGATATTGCGCGTCCGAGGCGATGCCGGTGGCGCGGCCGGTCTGGGCGGTGACGATGGGGTCGAACCAGGCGCTCTCGACGAACACCTCCGTGGTGGCCTCCGAGCAACCGGTGGATTCTCCGCCCATGACGCCGCCGAGGCCGATCGCCCCCGAGCCGTCGGCGATGACACACATCTCGGCCGAGACCTGGTAGGTCTTGCCGTCCAGCGCCGCAACGCTTTCCCCTGACCGGCCCCACCGCGCCTCGATAAAGCCGCCGGTAATCAGGGCGGCGTCATAGACGTGCAGGGGCCGGGCCCGATCGAGCGAAATGAGGTTGGTGACATCGACCAGGGCGTTGATCGGCCGAAGGCCGACGGCGCGCAGGCGGGCTTGCAGCCATTCCGGCGACGGTCCGTTCTTCAGCCCACGGATCAGCCGGCCGGCGAAGGCCGGGCAGACGGCCGGCGCGGTCAGGCGGATTTCCACCGGACACGGATAGCCGCCGAGCGTGGGCAGGATCGGATCGGGCTTCAGCCTGCCGACGCCGGCCGCGGCCAGGTCGCGGGCGATGCCGCGCACGCCCAGCCAGTCGGGCCGATTGGGCGTCACCTCGAAGTCGATGACCGACTCGAGGCCGAGCGCGGCGATGGCCGGGGCGCCGACCTCGAAGGCGCCGTCGATCTCGAGGATGCCGTCGGATTCCTCCGCCGTCTCCAGCTCGGCGGCCGAGCACAGCATGCCGTTGGAGACGACGCCGCGCACCGGCCTGGGCTCCAGGGTTATGCCGGTTCCCGGGATATGGGTCCCGATCGGGGCATAGATCGTCGTCAGCCCGGCCCGGGCGTTGGGCGCGCCGCAGACGATCTCCTTGCGGCCGTCTATGGTGTCGACCTGACAGACCCGCAGACGGTCGGCGTTCGGATGCTGCACGGCTTCCACGACCTTGGCGACGCTGAACGCCGCCAGTTTCGCCGCCGGGTCTTCGACGCTCTCGACCTCGAGGCCGGCCATGGTCATGGCCTCGACGATGTCGCTGAGGCTCGCCTCGGTCTCGAGGTGATCCTTCAGCCAGCTGAGGGTGAACTTCATCAGCTCAGCCCCGAAGCCGGGTTGGGCGCGGCGAAGGCCGAGAAGCCGTAATGCGCCAGCCAGCGGGTGTCCGAGGTGAACATGTCGCGCACGTCGGGCATGCCGTACTTGAGCATCGCCAGGCGGTCGATGCCGGCCCCGAACGCGAAGCCCTGCCATTCGTCCGGATCGAGGCCGCAGTTCCTCAGCACGTTCGGGTGCACCATGCCGCAGCCCATGATTTCGAGCCAATCCGTCCCTTGGCCGATGCGGATCTCATCGCCGCTCCGGTCGCACTGCACGTCCATCTCGGCCGACGGCTCGGTGAACGGGAAGTGGTGCGGGCGGAAGCGGGTGGCGACGCCGTCCAGCTCGAAGAACCGGGCCACGAAGGTGTCCACGGTCCACTTCAGGTGGCCCATGTGGATGCCGCGGTCGATGACCAGGCCCTCGATCTGGTGGAACATCGGCGCGTGGGTGGCGTCGCTGTCGCGGCGATAGGTGCGGCCGGGCGAGATGATCCGGATCGGCGGCGCGCGGCCGGCGGCGATCCAAGGGGCCGGGGGCGGGGTGTTGGTCCGCTGCATGGTCCGCACCTGCACCGGGCTCGTATGGGTGCGCAGCACCTTGCGCTCGCCGGCCTGGTCGGGGGCGAGGAAGAAGGTGTCGTGCAGCTCGCGGGCCGGATGCCGGGGCGGGAAGTTGAGCGCGGTGAAGTTGTGGAAATCGTCCTCGATGTCCGGGCCCTCGGCGACCTCGAAGCCGAGCTCGGCGAAGATGACGATCATCTCATCCATCGCCTGCGTGGTCGGGTGGACCGAGCCGGTGCGGCGTGGCGCGGCCGGCAGGGTGAGGTCGAGGGCCCCGCGGGCCAGCTCGGCGTCCAGCGCCGCCGCTTCCAGTTCGGCGCGGCGCTCGGCGATGGCGGCGGCGACGCGGTCGCGCAGGCCGTTGATCAGCGGGCCCTGCACGCGCCGCTCGTCCGGGCTCATCGAACCCAGCGACTTCAGGCGCAGCGAGATGGCGCCGGTCTTGCCGAGCGCGTCGACGCGCACGGCTTCCAGCGCGGCGAGGTCGGCCGCGCCGGCGATGCGGGCGGAAAGGTCGGCTTCGAGGGAGTCGGTCATCGGCTGGCGGTCCTAAGGCAGGGATGGCGGGAGTGAAAGCCCCCGCCGTCTCCCGTTAGCCTCAGGCGGCCAGGGCGGCGCGGACCTTCTCGGCGATGACCTTGAACGCGGCCGGGTCAGACCCCGCGATGTCCGACAGGACCTTGCGGTCGATGTCGATCCCGGCCAGCTCAAGGCCGTGAGTAAATCGCGAATAGGTCAGGCCCTCTGCCCGGGCCGCGGCGTTGATGCGCTGGATCCACAGAGCGCGGAACGAGCGCTTCTTGTTGCGCCGGTCGCGGTAGGCGTACTGCCCGGCCTTGTCGACTGCCGCCTTGGCCGCCCGGATGGTGTTCTTGCGCCGGCCCCAGAAGCCCTTGGCTTCCTCCAGCACCTTCTTGTGACGAGCGTGGGCCGTGACGCCCCGTTTGACGCGAGCCATGACATCCGCTCCTTACAGGCCGTAGGGCAGGTAGGTCATGATGGTGTGCGTGTCGGACGCGCTCATCACCTTGGTTCCGCGGTTCTGGCGGATGTACTTGCCATTGTGGCTGATCAGGCGGTGCCGCTTGCCGGCGGCGCCGGCCTTGATCTTGCCGGTGGCGGTGATCTTGAAGCGCTTCTTGGCGCCGGACTTGGTCTTCAGTTTGGGCATTTCGGTCCTCTGGAGGATGCTGCAAGAGTCGCCCTGGCATGCCGTGTCGGCCAGGCGGCTCGAAGGAAGCCGCGCTCTCTAGGGCAAGAGGGGCGAAAAGGCAAGGCGGGAGACCGTCCAGCCAGCGATCGGTGTGACCTGGGACTCAGCGCCAGGCGTGTAGCGCTGCTATGGTCACGGTGATCACGGAGCCGGCGGCCGCCACGGCGCTGAGCGCGAAACTCCACACCGCCAGACGATAGTCGCGACCGAGCTTGAGGGCCTCGTTGGTCAGTTTCCTCTGTTCGGCGGCGAACTTCTCACCCTCCTCGATCGCGCGCCAGATGCGCACGCGCTGCTCCTCAAGGTCGAAGTTCGGGTGAGGAACGTCGGTCATGCGCGGTCCGGAGAAGTTTTCCGTTTGTTCTATCCGCCCGATCTGCCGGGCGCAAG
>JBEKQJ010000035.1:0-17704 GCA_049519835.1 Caulobacteraceae bacterium
TCGCCTCGGGGAGGGCGCGCTCCAGCATCGGCCGGTCCGGACCTTCGCCGACGATCAGCAGGCGATGTGGGACGTCGGCGAGGCGTTCGGCGGTCTGGATCATCGTATCCAGACGCTTCTCCCTGACCAGCCGACCCACGAAGGCCACAACCGGCATGTCGTCGTCGGCGCGCAACCGGGCGCGGAAGGCGGTGTTGCGCCGGGCGGGATTGAACCGCTCGGTGTCGACGCCGCGTCCCCACAGGTGGATGTTGTCGGCGAACCCGTCCGCCTTAAGGCTGGCGATCATCGAGGCGGACGGGACATAGACCTCATCACAAGCGGCGTAGAAACGGCGGATGTAGGCGCCGAGGAGATCCTCCAAGAATCCGAGCCCGTAGTCCTTGAGATAGGTCTCGTAGCGGGTGTGATAGGAGGCGACTGCAGGCCGGCCGCGAGTCTGCGCGAAGGCCTGCGCCTGGCGCCCGAGCAGGTCGGGGGTAGCGATGTGGACGATGTCCGGGTCGAAGGCCTCCAATCGCCGACGCAGCGCCGGGGTGAGGCCCAGCGTCAGGCGGTATTCCGGACGAAACGGCAATGGGGCGGAAGGCGCGGGCGCCAGTTCGCCGTGGTGCTGAAAAGCCGGCGAGCGGCCCACCGGCGCCACCACGAGCACTTCGACCCCGGCGCGCTCGAGATAGGCCACCAGGCGATTTAGGGTGAGGGCTACGCCGTCGGCGATGAAGTTGTACGAGCCCGTGACCACCGCCACGCGCAATCGCTGCCTCCCGCCCCGCCCTGTCATAGCGCCCCTCAAACCGCGTAGAAGAACCGCTCTTCGGCGATCTTACCGCCTTTGAGCGTGTAGAGGCCGATTTCGTCGATGGTCATTCGCTGACCGCTCTGCTTGTTGGTGACGTCCAGCGCAAAGCGCACCGTGAATTGGTCACCGTTAATCCAGGGACCTGCGATCGTGACGCCGTGCAACTCGTGCGCGCCGGCCCACCAGACGCCCTTGGCGCGGACTGCCGCCTTGCCACGGCTGATGGGATCAGCGCCGCCAAATTCGACGCTTACCACATCGTCGGCCCAGTACTTCTCGCCCGACTCGGCGAACCGGCCGTCTTTGCACATGGCCACGAGGTCGCCGGCGATGCCCCGGGTGTCCATCGATCGACTCCTCCGAGCTCAATCCGCCCAATTCTGCCGAATTTAAAATGCGACTTCCTACGGCCACGCCGCCTGGCGAGATTCAGATGCGTAAAGCCCACTGGAAGTCCAACCCGGCTAGTGTCGGCTGCGATTTCGAGGGTCTTCGAAACGCGCAGCCGGCGCCCGCGAACCTCAGGATCGGGACACCATGTGGTCTCATAGCACACCGGCGCGATCGCGGGGCAAGCGGGACCTTGAGGCGTGCGGTTCATCGACGCAGTGGGCTATGGTGACGCCATGACCGAGATCCGCCCCGCCCGGCCGCACGAAGCCGCACTTATCCACCAGCTGCTGTTCGAACTCGCCGAATACGAGAAGCTCACCGACCAATTCCGATTGGAAGTCGCGGACATCGAACGCGCTTTGTTCGGCGAGCCGGCCCGCGCCTTCTGCGATCTGGCGTTCGATGCTGACGAGCCGATCGGCTTCGCGCTCTGGTACTATACTTTTCCGACCTTCGCCGGCCGTCTCGGGATCTGGCTCGAAGATCTCTATGTACGACCGCAGGCGCGCGGGCGGGGGGCCGGCAAGGCGCTTCTGGCCCGACTGGCGCGTCGCTGCGCCGAGGAGGATCTCAGTCGTGTCGAGTGGTCAGTGCTCGACTGGAACGCGCCGTCGATCGCCTTCTACGATTCGCTGGGCGCTGGGACCAAGACCGGCTGGATAACCCGACGGCTGACGGGCGAGGCCCTGGCCCGGCTGGCGATGGAGTAGGCCGGTGGCGCACGGCTGGACCAGCTTCTATTCCCTGATCGGCAGCGCCGCCGCTGGGCTGATCGGCCTGATATTCATCGTCATCACGCTCTCGAACGGACGTGGCCGGCCCTCGTCCCTGCGCGCCTTCGCCCTCTATATGACCCCGACCATCTTCCACTTCGGTGCGGCCTTGGCGGTGAGCGCGTTCATCGAGATCCCTGGGGACTCGCCGCCGGAGACGGCCGCTGGCCTCGGCCTAGTCGCCCTCGCCGGGCTGGCCTGCTGCCTGCGTTCGGCAATGGGCATTTTGCGATCACCGGACGGAGCACCGCACTGGTCGGACTTTTGGCTCTACGCCGGCGCGCCGGCGGTTCTCTACGCGGGCCTGATCGTGGCGGCGATCGGCGTGTGGACGACCGCGGACTGGTCCCCGCGCCTGACTGCGCTGACGCTGCTCGTCCTGCTTTTGCTGGCAGTGCGCAACGCCTGGGACACCATCACCTGGATCGCCGCAAGCGGTGGCGGCTCGAGCGATCCCTGAGCAGCCTCCGATCGCGCGGTATCCGCAGTGGGACGCGGAACGAAACGCCGATTGTGCTAGTTTCCGCCGCGGGGAACAGCGAGTGGAGCTGGGATGGTTGATCTGCCAAAACTCATGCCGACCAGCGCGGAGGCCGAGAGCTTCGCCGGTGTGACCTATCACATCAATGGCGAGCTGGTGCCGGTGCTGACTATCGACGTCAGCCAGACCGGCGTCTATTTCGAACATCACATTCTGCTCTGGAAGCACCCGACGGTGCGCATCGGTCTCAAGCCGGTGGGCGGGGCGCTCAAACGCATGATCGCCGGCATGCAGATTTTCGTCACCGAGGCGAAGGGCCCGGGCATGATCGCCTTCAGCCGCGACGGGCCGGGCCACATCGTACCCATCCATTTGCCGCAGGGCCGCGAGCTGGAGGTGCGCGAGCACCAGTTCCTGGCCGCTACGGACGCCATCGACTACAGCTTCACCCGCGTCAAAGGCGTCTCGAACATGCTGTTCGCGGGCACCGGCTTTTTCGTAGACAAGTTCCACAGCCACCGCGGCGACGGCATCCTGTGGCTGCACGGCTACGGCAATGTGTTCGAAAAGACCCTGGCTGACGGTGAGAGCATCGACATCGAGCCCGGCGGCTGGCTCTACAAGGAGCCCCAAGTGCGGATGGACACCGTGGTCGATCGCCTGACGTCGGGGATCTTCGGAGCCAACGCCAACCTGATCCTCAACCGCTTCACCGGGCCCGGACGCGTCGGCATCCAGTCGATGTACGTCCACTACGTCACCGAGAGCTGAGCGGTCGGGCGCCGACAAATTCTGTCGTCGCCATTGGAAAAAGTCGGCAGGCGCGACCCTGCGCCACCAATGGCGAAGCCCTATCTCCGCTCGCACCCAAGGCTCACGGAGACCAGACCATGTCCAAGCTCAAAGGAACGATCGCCCTCATCACCGGCGGCACCAGCGGCATCGGCGCCGCGACCGCCAAGCTCTTCCAGTCGGAAGGCGCGACAGTGGTCGTCACCGGCTCGAGCCAGGCGTCGGTCGACAAGGCCAAGGCCGAGTTGCCGGGCATCGAGGTTCTGTTGTCCGACGCGGCGGACGTCGCGGCGACCAAGGCGCTCGTCAGCTATGTGAAAACCGCGCACGGTCGGATCGACGTGCTGTTCGTCAACGCCGGCATCGCCAAGTTCGCGGCGATCGGCGAGGTCGACGAGGCGTTCTTCGACGCCCAATTCGACGTAAATGTGCGCGGCGCTTTTTTCCTGGTGAAGCACGCCGTCGCGGCGATCCCGGACGGCGGGGCGATCATCTTGACCGCCTCTGTCGCTGGCGCCAGCGGCGGCCTTCCCGGCGCGACGGTGTACGGCGCGACCAAGGCGGCGCTGCGCTCGTTCGGCCGGACGTTTGCACGCGAGTTGGCGCCGCGCGGCATCCGGGTGAACACCATCAGCCCAGGCCCGATCGTGACGCCGATCCTCGACAAGGGCGGGTTCACGGCGGCCCAGAAGGAGGGATTCATCGCCGGTGCGGCGGCTCGAATTCCGCTGGCGCGAACCGGCACATCCGAAGAGGTCGCCGCCGCGGCGCTCTATCTGGCGGCCGACGCCACCTACACGACCGGCGCGGAGCTCTTCGTCGACGGTGGCTTGATCGACCTCTGAGCCAGGGTCAGTTACGGCTGGCTTCCCTGGTCGCCGGCTGCCAGATCTGACCCTTACAGATCGGACCGAGGCAACCTTCCAGCCGCAGCCGGCCCCCGGGCGCCGGGCTCAACCGCGACCCCCAGGTATGGCCGGAGGTTGGATCGTAGATCCGTCCACGTAACCAATGCCCGTCGCGGCCGGGCCGGAATCCGCTGAGGAAGGTCAGGCCAAGCAGCGGTCGGCCACGCAAGGCCCTGTCGGGATTTCGGTCGTCGGCAAGCGGACGCCCCGTCTCAGAGTCAATGGCATCCCTGAACCAGATGAACTTGCCGCAGACGCTGTCGCCGCACGGCGCGATGCGAACCTTGGCGTCGCCCTGGGGCGAGAACCAGTCGCCCAGCACCGAGTCCTGAGCATGCGCCAGCGGTGCGACCGCCAGGACGGCGGCGAGGACAACAGCGGTCTTGATCGTGGCGAGCGACATGCCGGTCTCGCTCAAATGGCTTGAAAGGGCCGGCGACCTTACCGCCGGCGACGATTGGGATAAACATGGGGCCAAGATACGCGGATGCAACGGAGGAGCCATGACGCCGGGCCTGATGCAGCAGACCCCGCTGCTCATCTCCGCCATCCTGCGTTTCGGAGTCGAAGCGCACGCGAGGCGCGAGATCGTCTCGCGCCAGATCGACGGGCCGCTGTGGCGTTATGACTACGCCGGCCTCGCTCGGCGTTCGGCGCAGGCGGCGCACGCCCTTGCGAAGCTGGGCATGCGGCCTGCCGACCGGGTGAGCTCGCTGGCCTGGAACACCCACCGCCACCTGGAGCTGTTCTACGCCGTCCCCGGGGCCGGGGCAGTGCTGCACACGGCCAATCCGCGGCTCTTCGACGAACAGATCATCTACACCATCAACCACGCCGGCAGTGGCGTCCTGCTCTTCGACAAGAACCTGCTGCCGACCGTCGAGCGCATCGCCCCTCGCCTGACGACCGTGACGAACTAC
Organism: Caulobacteraceae bacterium; assembly: GCA_049519835.1. GTDB lineage: Bacteria > Pseudomonadota > Alphaproteobacteria > Caulobacterales > Caulobacteraceae > Acaudatibacter. Next base: position 5,070 of record JBEKQJ010000035.1, read on the forward strand.
GTCATGCTGGCCAACGAGGCGGCGCACGAGGCCGGGACGGTCGGGGCCCTCTGCTACGAAAGCCTGCTGGCCGCCGAGCCCGAGAGCTATCCCTGGCCCAGCTTGGACGAGAACGCCGGCGCCTTCCTCTGCTACACCTCGGGCACCACGGGTGATCCCAAGGGCGTGCTCTACAGCCACCGGGCGGTGGTGCTGCACGCCATGGCCGCGGGACTGAACAGCGCCTTCGGCTTCACGGCCTTCGACGTCGTCATGCCGTGCTCCTCGCTCTACCACGCCACGGCCTGGGGCCTGCCGTTCACCGCCCTGATCTGCGGCGCCAAGCTGGTGCTGCCGGCCGACCGGATGGACGGGGCCAGTCTGCACGAGCTCATCCAGGGCGAGAAGGTCACCTTCACCGGCGGCGTGCCGACCATCTGGACCATGTACCTGGCCTATCTGGAGAAGGTCGGCGAGGCGCCGGTGGCGCTGAAGAAGGTGGTGATCGGCGGCTCGGCCGTGCCGCGGGCCATGGCCGAGACTCTGAAGGAACGCTACGGCGTCGAGACCCTGCAGATCTGGGGCATGACCGAGACGTGCCCGATGGGCGTCATCTCGAGCCCGACGCCGGCGCTCGCCGATCGCGGCGAAGACGCCATGCAGGAGGCCCTATGGGGCCGCCAAGGTCGCCTACAGTTCGGCATCGAGCTGAAGACAGTGGGCGAGGACGGCGCCGAAACCCCGCGTGACGGCGAGACACCCGGCGCATTGATGGTGCGCGGCCCCTGGACGCTTCGCCGCTACTACCGTCAGGATCGCGACGTGACCGACTCCGAGGGCTGGTTTGACACCGGCGATATCGGCACGCTCGACGCCGACGGCTTCCTGCGCATCACCGACCGCAGCAAGGACGTGATCAAGTCCGGCGGCGAATGGATCAGCTCCATCGATCTGGAGAACACCGCCGTCGCCTGCCCTGGCGTGAAGATCGCCGCGGTGATCGGCGTGCCGCACCCCAAGTGGGAGGAGCGGCCACTGCTGATCATCGAGCCGCACGAAGGCGAGACTCTCGACCGCGAGACGGTGCTGGCCTTCCTGACCCCGCGGATCGCCAAATGGTGGCTGCCCGAGGACGTGGTTTTCGCCGAGGTGCCGCTGACGGCCACCGGCAAGATCGACAAGAAGCGGCTGCGCCAGGCCCACGGCGGGGGACGGTGAGCGGCGATGACTACCGCGCTCAGCGGCGGGCCGGCATCGGCTGGATCGTCGCCGGCGGCCTTGTCGCCGCCGCGCTGTGGTTCGCCATCGACCGTCTGACCCCGCCGCTCGCCGGCCTGGAGAGCCTCGGTGAGCGCATGTTGTTGGCGCTGAAGTGCGTCTGCCTCGCCGTGCTCTTCTGCCTGGTCGCCGGGGTCGAGGCGGTGGCGCACGAGCGGCTGGTCTCGCCGGCCTTCGATCCGCTGGCCGGTTTCGAGACCCGACGGCTGCGGGTCAATCAGCGCTACCTGCAGAACACCCTCGAACAGATCGTCATCTTCGCCGCCGGGCTCTTCGGTCTGGCGGTCTATTGCGCCGACGGGCGGGCCATGCGCGCCGTCGTCGCGAGCACGGCAGTGTGGATCTTGGCCCGCTTCGCCTTCTGGATCGGCTATCATCGCAGCGCCGCCGGCCGTGGCCTCGGCATGGCCGGCATGGTCGTGGGCATGATCCAGCTGCTCTATGTGGCGAGCCGGTTCGGCGGCGAGCTGGCAGGACTCTGGGGCGCGGCCGCGCCGATCGCCTTGTTCATCGCTCTTGAAGCCGTCCTTTTCTGGACCACTCGGCCGCGGACTTGATCGCCGTCAAACCGGAGCGCGGAAACTTGAACGATCCTGGCGGCTGACATGGCCGCGCGGGCGCGTATGCTTAGGGTCGACGACGGCCGAGCAAGCGGCTGCGCACATCCTGGAGGACCCCATGACCAAGATCGAATTCTTCCGCCAGGCCAAGGCGCCGTTCGCCGGCCGTTATGGCAACTTCATCGGCGGCGACTGGGTCGAGCCGAAGTCGGGCCGCTACTTCGAGAACACCTCGCCGATCAACGGCCAGGTGCTGTGCGAGATCGCCCGCTCGGAGGCGGCCGATGTCGAGGCGGCGCTGGACGCCGCTCATGCGGCCAAGGACGCCTGGGGCAAGACCAGCGTCGGCGAGCGGGCGGTGATCCTCAACAAGATCGCCGACCGCATGGAGGCCAATCTCGAGCGCCTGGCGCTGGCCGAGACCTTCGACAACGGCAAGCCGATCCGCGAGACCATGGCCGCCGACGTGCCGCTGGCCATCGACCACTTCCGCTACTTCGCCGGGGCCATCCGCGCCCAGGAAGGCTCGATCTCCGAGATCGACCACGACACTGTCGCCTATCACTTCCACGAGCCGCTGGGCGTGGTCGGCCAGATCATCCCGTGGAACTTCCCGCTGCTGATGGCCTGCTGGAAGCTGGCTCCGGCGCTGGCGGCCGGCAATTGCGTGGTCATCAAGCCGGCCGAACAGACCCCGGCCTCGATCCTGTTCTGGGCCGACCTGGTCGGCGACCTGCTGCCGGCTGGCGTCGTCAACATCGTCAATGGCTTCGGCCTCGAGGCCGGCAAGCCGCTGGCCTCCAGCCCGCGCATCGCCAAGATCGCCTTCACCGGCGAAACGACGACCGGACGGCTGATCATGCAGTACGCCAGCCAGAATCTGATCCCGGTGACCCTCGAGCTTGGTGGCAAGAGCCCGAACATCTTCTTCGAGGATGTGGCGGCGGCCGACGACGACTTTTTCGACAAGGCGATCGAGGGCTTCGTGATGTTCGCCCTCAACCAGGGCGAGGTTTGCACCTGCCCGAGCCGGGCCCTCATCCACGAGAAGATCTATGACCGCTTCATGGAGCGGGCCATCAAGCGCACCGAGGCTATCGTCCAGGGCGACCCAACTGATCCGGCGACGATGATCGGCGCCCAGGCGTCTTCCGAGCAGATGGAGAAGATCCTCTCCTATCTCGACATCGGCCGCCAGGAAGGCGCCGAGGTGCTCACCGGCGGTGAACGTGCGCAGCTGCCCGGCGATCTGGCCGGCGGCTACTACATCAAGCCGACCATCTTCAAGGGCCACAACAAGATGCGGATCTTCCAGGAGGAGATCTTCGGGCCCGTGGTCTCGGTGACCACCTTCAAGGACGATGCGGAAGCCCTCTCGATCGCCAACGACACGCTCTACGGGCTCGGCGCCGGGGTGTGGACGCGCGACGGGACCCGAGCCTACCGCTTCGGCCGGGCGATCCAGGCCGGCCGGGTGTGGACCAACTGCTACCATGCCTATCCGGCCCATGCGGCCTTTGGCGGCTACAAGCAGTCGGGCATCGGGCGCGAGAACCACAAGATGATGCTCGACCACTATCAGCAAACCAAGAACATGCTGGTCAGCTACAGCCCGAAGAAGCTTGGATTTTTCTGACCGCATGACAGGCAAGGTATCGGCGACGCCCGAGGCGCTGGCCTTCCTGGCCGAGATCGTCGCCGATCACGGCCCGGTGCTGTTCCACCAGTCCGGTGGCTGCTGCGATGGGTCGTCGCCGATGTGCTATCCGCAAGGGGAATTCATGGTCGGCGACACCGACGTCCGGCTGGGCGAGATCGGCGGCGCGCCGGTCTACATCAGCGGTCCGCAGTACGAAGCCTGGAAGCACACCGACCTGGTCATCGACGTGGTGCCGGGGCGCGGCGGCATGTTTTCGCTCGATAACGGCCGCGAGCGCCGCTTCCTCACCCGCTCGACGATCTGCGCGGTCCCGGAGCGAACGGATCCCTGACCCTTAGGGTGTCAGGCGAAGCCCTGATCGACCAGCCAGTCGCCGAACTGGTCCAGCCACCGATCGGACGGCATGCCTTGCTGTGCCGAGCCAAAGCCATGTCCGCCGCGCGCAAAGGCGTGCATCTCGGCCGACCGCTTGGCGCTGGTCCAGTCTTCGAACAGGCCGCGCACGACGCTGAACAGCAGATGGTCGTCGACCGCCACGGCGATAAATATCGGCGGCGCATCGGCGGGCACGGGCTTGCCGGTCGTCTCGCCACCGTAGATCGGGGCCGCGAAGGTCAGGGGCGCGCCACCGGGATCCATGGCGACATCGGCGGTCAGAAAGCCGCCGGCGGAAAAGCCAATCATGCCCACCCGGCCATCCGTGACGCCCCACTCGGCCGCCCGCTCGCGCACCAACGCCAGCGCCCTTTGGCCGTCGACATGGGCCATCTCACGGCCGGCGGTGAGGTTCTCGTCCCTGATCAGGTCGGTGAAGTAGCGCGGCGGCTCCATCTTGGCGAAGCGCGCCTCCAGCCGCGCCATCTGTTCGGCCACGTTCGCCTCGTATTTGACCGGGTCGGGCTCGGTGCCGGTCACCCGGTATTTCAACAGGAAGGCCGAATAGCCGCGCGCGGCCAGCCAGCGGGCGATGTCGACACCCTCGTGTTCCCAGGCCAGGATGCTCCAGCCGCCCCCCGGACAGACGATCACCCCGACGCCGTTGGCTCTGGCCCGGTCCGGCCGATAGAGGGTGAGGGTCGGGACTGAGACGTTGCGCAGCATGAGCGTTTCGGCGCCGCCGGGAACGGCGCGCCGGAATACCTGCTCGTCATAGGGCGCCTTGCCCCCTGGCGGCCCGTCCGGCCAGAGCTCGACGATTTCCTCGGCCCCGCGCGCCATCACAGGCGGCTCCAGCGTGTCCAGGCTCATGCGCGTCCTCCTCGATCGGCTCAACTGAACGCCAATCACCGGGGGAGCACAAGCGTCGCCTAGTCCACAAGCTTCTGCGCCAGATAGACGTAGTGCCGCGCCCAGCGCCGGGCGTTGAGCTCGGGATCGGCGTCGTTGGCGTGGCCGCCAAAAGTGTTCTCGTAATAGAGGTAGGGATCGCCAAGCGCCTCCAGTTCAGCGGCGAACTTGCGCGCGTGGCCAGGATGCACCCGGTCGTCCTCGGTATTGGTGGTGATGTAAGGCTCCGGGTAGACGACGCCCGCCTTGAGGTTGGTGTAAGCCGAATAGGCGGCGATGAAGGCGCGGTCCTCCGGCTTGTCCGGATCGCCGTATTCCGCCGCCCACGACGCGCCGGCCGAGAGGTGGGTGTAGGCCAGCATGTCGATGAGCGGGCTCTCGATCACTACGGCGTGGAACAGCTCCGGATGCTGGGTCATCGAGACGCTCATCAGCACGCCGCCGTTCGAGCGGCCGTAGATGCCGAGCCGCCGCGCCGATGTGATCTTGTTGGCGATGAGGTCCTCGGCCACGGCCGCGAAGTCGTCGAAGGCGCGCTGGCGATGCTCGCGCAGGGCGGCCTCGTGCCAGGCTGGGCCGAATTCGCCGCCGCCGCGGATGTCGGCGAGCACATAGGCGCCGCCACGCTCGAGCCACAGCTTGCCGAGCTCGGGCTTGTAGCTGGGCGTTTCCGAAACCTGGAAGCCGCCATAGCCGAACATCAGGGTCGGGATGGATCCGTCGAGCTTCATGCCCTTGGGCCGCACCAGCCAGTAGGGAACCCGCGCGCCATCCTTCGAGACCGCAAAGCGCTGCTCGGTGACATCCTTCGAGGCGTCGAAGCGGGGCGGCAGGGTCTTGACCTCGCGCATGGCTCCGGAGGCGGCATCCACCGACCAGAGCGCAGGCGGCTGCAGGAAGCTTTCGGCCTGGACGAAGGCGTGGTCAGAGGCGTGATCGGCGGCGACGATCGAGAGCGCGAGTCCCTTCGGGAAGGCCAGCCGCTGGGCCTGCCAGCCGCCGGCGTCGCGCCGCCAGACGTCGAGCGCGCCGTTGACGTTGTCAAGCAGTTCGACCAGCACGCGGTCGCGCGTCACCTCGGCGTTGTCGACCGTCTGGGTGGGGCCGGGGCGGAAGATCAGCTCGGCCGCGCCGCTGACCGGTTCGTAGGCCACCAGATCGCCAGCCTTGAACGCCGCGTGAGCCGATGCCGCTGGCCAATCTTCCTCCAGGGTGAGGATCATGCGGTGATCGACGTAGCCGTGCAGCGCGTTCTTGAGCGGCAGGCCCAGCAGGGTGAGCTTCCCGTCCGCGCCAACCAGCTGGTAGCTGCGTTCGAAGAACCGCGGCGCGTGCTCGACCAGCACATGCTCGACCTTGCCGTCCGGACCGCGCAGGACGCGGGGGCCGTCCGAGACATCGGTCGGCGCGCCCCGGAACAGCTCCGTGGCCTCAGCCAGCGCCTGGCCGCGTTTCAGCGTCTTGACCACGAAGGGGTAGCCCGAGCTGGTCAAGGTGCCGGAGCCGAAGTCGCGCGCGATCAGCAGGGTGTCGGAATCGAGCCACGTGGCCTGTTGCTTGCCGATCGCCAGTCGAAAGCCGCCCGGAACGAAGGCCTTGGCGCGGGTGTCGAACTCGCGCACCTCGACGGCGTCGCCGCCGCCGTCCGAGAGATGGACGAGGCACAGTCGGTCTTCCGGCGACAGGCAGGCGGCGCCTTTGAAGATCCAGTTCTTGCCCTCGGCTTTGGAGAGGGCGTCGAGGTCGATCAGGGTTTCCCAGACGGTGTCCGAGCGGTCGAAGCTGGAGAGGCTCGCCTGCCGCCAGAGGCCCTTCACGTGAGCCTCGTCCTGCCAGAAGTTCTGCACGCCCGCGCCGAGGAAATCGGGACGGGGGATGCGGTCCTTGGCGGTGAAGATGGCCAGGGCCTGGCGGCGGAAGAGGTCGTAGCGCGGATCAGCGTCCAGGACCGCGGCGGTGCGGGCGTTCTGCCCCTGCACCCAGTCGAGCGCCCGTGGCGAGTGGATATCCTGCAGCCAAGCGAAGGGGTCGGGCGCGCCCGCCGCGGCTGAGGGTAGATCGGGCGCGGCGGCGACCGCGGAGGCGGCGAGCGCGGCGATGGTCGCGGCGAAGATGGCGCGCATGTCGACGCTTCTATTGGCCCGGACGCCGGCGGTCACCCCTCCGTATAGTGGTATTCGTGCTGGCCATCGCGGATCGTGAAGCCGCGCTTGCCGCCCGTGCCGGTGACGACGAAGTTGAAGCCATCATTGGTTGGATCGATGGTGACGAACGAGGTCGTGCCATCGTCGTTCTTTCGCGAAGCGACCTCGCTCTTCCACGCGCCGAAGTCGAACACGACCTTGCCGCCGGCGCGCCGGACCGTGATGTGGCCCAGATCCGGGCTGACATAGTGGTCGGCGAGCGCAGCGGCGGCCTCCGGCGCAGGCGGAACGGCCAGGCGCACCCGCTCTTTGGCGATCTCGATCTGAATGTCCTTAGCCGAGGCGGCCACCATCGGCGCGGCGAGCGGCTGGCCGTCATAGAGCACTTCGAGCAGCCGACGCATGAAGGGCCGCAGCATGGCTCCGCCGGTATCCGAATTGGTCAGCAGCACCGCGCCCACCTGGGCGTCCGGAACCGCCATCCAATCGCTCTTGTAGCCGGCCATGCTGCCGCCGTGGTGGACAACCGTCACGCCCCAGGTCGAGTCGGTCTCGAGACCCATGCCGTAAAAGGCGTCTTCACCCGTGGCGACTCCGGGCTTGCGCCTGGCCAGCAGGTTCTCGGCCGAGACCATGCGCGTCCCGTCCGGCAGCACGCCCTGGGTGATCTCCAGCTCGACGTATTTGATCAGATCGTGGGGCGAAGACCATTCGCCGCCGGCCGGTCTGAACGGCTCGACCACATAGTTGAACGCCATCACGCCCAGGCGCGGCTGGCCGTCGATGTCGTCGCCGTGTGGGCTGGCGTGGTCGCCGGCCAGGGCCTTGGCCATGTCGAAAGTCGACTCGTCCATGCCGAGAGGCGCGAAGATCTTCTCGCGCATGGATAAGTCGTAAGCGCGGCCCAGCTCCAGGTCGGGATGCAGGATATGGCCGCCGATGTAGCCGGCCGCCGACGCCATCAGGTTGTTGTACTGGAACACCTCGCCGAACTTGCTGGTCGGCTGGGTGCCGGCCAGCTCAACGAAGGTGTTCAAGGCCGGAGTCGCCGGATTGGTGTCGAAGATCCAGTCGAAGTCCTTACGCGGAAGCCCGGTGCAGGCGCAGACGAGGTGCCGCATGAGCACCTGGCGCGTGGTCTCCACGTCGCCGAGTTTGAAGGCCGGATAGACGTCGGTGACCGGCTCGTCCCACTTGAGTTTTCCATCGTCCACAAGGCGCGCCAGCAGCAGGGTCGACATGCCCTTGGTGTTGGAGGCGATCATGAACAGGGTGTCGGCGTCGACCGGCGTGGTTTTGCCGAGCTCGCGCACGCCCAGGCCGCCTTCGTAGACGACCTTGCCGTGGTCGACGAGCGCCAGGCCGACGCCCGGCACGCCGAGCTGGTCCATGGAGGTTTTGACAAAATCCTTGAGCGCCGCGATCCGCGCGGCGTCGAGCGGATGGGCGGCAACGCCCGCGAAGCTCTCGCGATGATAGCCCCCCGGACGCACGCTCGGCAGGGCAATGCTGATCGCGCCGCCGCGCTTTTCCACAGTCGCTTCGGAGCCGTCGAGGACGATCACCGTCCAGGCGGCGCCATGCCGCTCGGCGATCGCCAACACGACGCGGTGTTCGTTGGGCGAGGTCTCGTAATCCACCTCCGAACGTTCATCCCAGCCATCGCGCGCCGCGAGCGGTTCGGCGAGCTTGAACGGTGGATGTCCGCCCGGATGGAAGATGTTCCAGGCGGCCTCGGCGGCAGCCTTGGCGTCGCTGGCGGCGCCAACATCAATGACGCCGATCCGGGCGTCCCCTTCCGGCGCGGTCAGCACCACGCCCTTGGCGTTCGCCGCCGCGGACCAATCCTTGGGTTGGGTGAAGGTGGTGCCCGCCGGCGTGGCGTCGGGCGTATCGGCCGCCGCGCCCGCGCTCTGGGCCTGCGCCCCTGCCGCCAGACACGCCGACGCCAGCAACCCTAAGACGTATGCGCGCATGTCCCGTGTCCCCTTACCCTGGGGTCATGCTCGCCCACCCGGACGCGGGGCGCAAACTAAGCTTTGTTAATCATCGGCCCCGAGGGGCGGGATCAGTCGATGGCGGCGATGGCCGCGGCCAGCTTCTCGACCATGACGTCGATATGGCTGGTCTCGACGATGAGCGGCGGAGCGAGCGCGATGGTGTCGCCGGTGTAGCGGACGAGGAGGCCGTTATCGAAGCAGCGGCGGAAGATCTCCGCCGCCCTGGCGCCTACCGCGCCCTCCCGCGGAGCCACTTCGACCGCGCCCATCAGGCCGAAGTTGCGGGTATCGATGACGTTCTTGGCGTCCTTCAGCGAGTGAACCGCGTCCTCGAAATAGCCCTCGAGCGAAGCGGCGCGGCCGAAGAGACCTTCTTCCTGGTAGACATCGAGCGTCGCCAGGCCCGCGGCCGCCGCCAGCGGATGACCGGAATAGGTGTAGCCGTGGAAGAACTCGATGCCGGACGGAACGCCGTTGATGATCCCGTCGTAGACCTTGCTGTGGCAGGCCACCGCCCCCATCGGCACCGAGGCGTTGGTGATGCCCTTGGCGAGGCTCATCAGGTCGGGCGTGACGCCGAAACGCTCGGCGGCCGTGCCGGCGCCGAGTCGTCCGAAGCCGGTGATCACCTCGTCGAAGATCAGCAGGATGCCGTGCCGCGTGGCGATCTCGCGAAGGCGCTCGAGGTAGCCCTTCGGCGGTGGCAGCACGCCGGTGGATCCGGCCACCGGCTCGACGATCACCGCGGCGATGGTCTCGGCCCCGTGCAGGGCGACGAGGCGCTCGAGATCGTCGGCCAGCTCCGCCCCAGTCGCGCCGAGGCCCCGGGTGAAAGCCGGGAAGGAGCCGTGGGTGTGGCGCAGGTGATCGACGCCCGGCAACTGGGCCCCGAAGGTCCGTCGATTGGCCACCATGCCGCCTACGCTGATGCCGCCGAAGCCCACCCCGTGATAACCCCGCTCACGGCCGATGAACCGTGTGCGTGTCCCCTGCCCTATGGCCCGCTGGTAGGCGAGGGCGATCTTGAGGGCGCTGTCGACCGCCTCGGAGCCGGAGTTGCAGAAAAAGGTGTGGTCGAGGTCCGGCGGCAGCACGCCCCGCAGCCGCGAGGCAAGCTCGAAGATCAGCGGATGGGCGAGGTTGAATGTGGGGGCGTAGTCGAGCGCGCCGGCCTGGGCCCGGATGGCCTCGATGATCTTCTCGCGGCCGTGGCCGGCGTTGACGCACCACAGGCCGGAGGTGGAGTCGAGAACCTCGCGACCGTCGGGCGTGTAGTAGAACATGCCCTTGGCCCGCGCGAAGAGCTTGGGGTCGGCCTTGAAGGCGCGGTTGGAGGTGAAGCCCATGAAGAAGGCTTCCAGCGAATTCACCACGGGCGTGTCCATGCGGGCTCCTCAAGCAAGTGCTGGCCCTCCCCGGAGGAAGGGCCAGGTGACGTATGGGACGGGCGAGACGGAGCGGCCGCCCGGGCGGGCGGCCAGCCGCCTCAGTACTTGAAGTTGACCTCGAGACCGATGGTCAGGGGCCGGAAGGTCTGGGCCTCATAGAGCGCCGTGGCCGAGTCCTGGTGCGACAGGTTGAGCTGCGGATGCGAATTCAGGACGTTGTTTGCGAACAGCGCCACGCTGAACGGGTCGAGCGCCACGCCGGCCCGCAGGTTGAGCAGGTTGGTGGCCGGATTGGGGACCAGACCCGGGTCATAATAGGTCGTGGTCGGATCCTCCGACGGGATCGCGTGGGTGCGTTTGGAATTGAATTCGTCGTCCAGACGCAGGAACGCCGACTTCTCGAACACATGGAAATTGTACTGGGCGCCGATCGTCGCCGTCCACGGCACGATGTCGAGCCAGTCGCCCTTTGCGGCGAGGATATTGCCGAAGGGGTCGAGCGCGGTCTTGGTGTATTGCGCGTCGGTGTAGCCCACCGACCATTCCAGCTGGAAGGCGCGGCCGAGGTTCCACTGTCCCTCGAAATCGAAGCCCTTGCTGGAGGCCTGGCCGACATTGGTGGTGTACTGAATGCCGCACAGCGGCACGTACACCGCCTGCTGAATGTTGTTCCAGGTGATGTAGAAGGCGCTGAGGCTGGCCTGCACCGAGCGGTCGAAGAAGCGGCCCTTGGCGCCAGCCTCATAGCTCCACACCGAGTCCGAATTGTACTGGGTCGGGAAGACGCCGCCGCAGGCGACTTCGGGCAGCGGCGGCGTCGCGCCGCCGATGCGGTAGCCCTTGGAGATGGTGCCGTAGAGCATGTCGTCTGGCGTCACCTGCCAAGTCAGCCCGAACTTCGGCGTCAGCGGCTTTTCGTCCTGGTGGCCGCTGGCCGTGGCTGGGACGCCGCCGTTGTCGAGCAGATCCTGCGCGCCGTCGTTGGAGTTGAAATAGTCGAAGTGGGTCCAGGCGAAGCGCAGGCCGACCTCGAATTTCACGGTGGGAAGAATAGCGTAGGTGGCGTCGCCGAACAGCGCGATCTGCCGATCGTGGGCGGCGGTGTTGTTGATGTAGTCGTCGCCGTTGGGGAGCAGATCCTCGCCCCACGCCTCTTCCATGGTCTCGTTCCACAGCAGCTCGGTCAGGGCCGGCAGTTCAGGGTCGTTGATCTCCTCGGTCGAGCGCTGATAGTTGAAGGCTCCGAAGCCGCCGATCACCCACTGCAGGCGCGAATCCGGTTTTGACGACTGCAGGCGGAACTCCTGCGTCCAGTTGTACTGGCTGTTGGTGATGGTGTTGCGCGCATAGTAGTTCGCCAGAGATCCCAGGTTCGCGGCGTTCGGCCCGTTCGCGTTCAGGAGCGGATAGAGGGCGCCGCAGTTGTTGGTGCACGGCACGCCCTGCGGGTCCGACGGATAGCCGTAGACGCTCTGCAGGTTGGGATCGCCGGTCAGGAAGTGCTGGAAATAGCTGAGGTTGTAGAGCGTGCCGCTGTAGCCGCCGACCAGCTCCTTGCGGGCATAGTAGGAGGTGTTCGAGATGAAGGTCACGCCCGGGCCGTCCCACTCGATCTTGAGGGCGGGCATCAGGAACTTGTCCTTGTCGGGCATCGGGTCGGGCGTGCCGTTGAGGAACTGTCCGGCCCCCGGATTTGAGATCGACACCCAGTAGTTGTCGTAGTTGTGCTGCAGCCGGTTCTGGAAGTCGACCGAGGCCGTGACCTTGACGCTGTCGACCGGCGCCCAGGCGAGGGCGGCGCGCAGGGCCAGGGTGTCGACCCAGTTGGCGTTGCGATCGGTCGACGCGGTCGATATAGCCGCCGTCATGGCGGTCCCAGATGCTGAGGCGGAAGCCGAGCTTGTTCTCGATGATCGGCCCGCCGGCCGCCGCGCCCAGCTCGTAGGAGGGGCCGCCGCCCTCGGTGTAGTCACCCTCGGCGCGAACATTGGCTGAGTAGTGGGTGAGGCTCGGCTGGACGGTGATGTAGCGCACCGTGCCGCCTTCCGACCCGGCCCCGAACAAGGTGCCCTGCGGTCCGCGCAACACCTCGACGCGGTCGACAGGGTGTTGTTGGCGTTGAGGCCGAGGTTGCGCACCTGCACCGGCGTGTCGTCGATGTAGACGCCGGTGGTGCTCGAACCGGCCGATGACTGAATCCCGCGGATCGAGATGTCGTGGCTGTCCGGATCGAAGGTGACGCCGGGGGTGAACTTCGAGACGTCGGCGAAGGACTTTATGCCCTGGATGTCCATCTTCTGGGCGGTGAAGGCGCTGACGCTCTCCGGCACCTTGGAGAG
>JBEKQJ010000036.1:0-16963 GCA_049519835.1 Caulobacteraceae bacterium
TCCAGTTCGGGTTCGCTTCCCCCAAGGCGCGCCAGCCGCCTGGCGCTCTCGCGCTCGAGGAGGGCCTTCAGAGCCTCGCGGACGAGGCTCGATTTCTCTTTCAAGCCCGTGAACGCCTGGGCGCGAGCCACAAGGTCGTCATCGAGCGCCAGCGTCGTGCGCATTGTCGGGTCTCCGGGATAGGCACGATATTGTCATCGATTGATGTGCGTCTCAATGCCTAGCTAACGCTTCATTCCCGTTTGCGACGCTCGGCCTGTGGCTCCAGCGAGCTGTATGGACGCTCAGCCATTCATTGAACGGCCGTGTAACCCGCCAAACCCAGCTGCGCAGCTGTACGGGCCACGGGCTCTGCTCGTGCGTCGGCGCGGCGCGGCTGGCCGGAGTCGCGCATCCGGAGATCAGCTTTTCGATCTCCACGTCGCCGTCGGTGAAATAGGGATCGCCGCCGCCGTTGCGGCCGAGCGGGGTCGGGCCGACGCCCGAGATCTGGTAGTCGCCGATCACCCGGCCGGTGCGCGCCAGAGCCGCGGCCAGGAAGTCGCGCTCTGCGTCGAGATCGGCATCGATGTGGTGGGTGACGCGCAGGGTGTAGTGCGAGACGCCGACGCCCTTGTCGAAGCTGTCCGAGCCGAGCCACAACGGCCGGGCGGAGGGGCCGTCGGTCCTGGAGACGAACCATAACCTCACGTGGTGACGCTTGTCGGCGCTGTGGCCGGCCGCCAGTTCGTAGGCCAGGTCCTCCTTGCGGCCATTATAGAAAAGCGCGCTGACCGGCGCGGCGTCGTAGGGTCGGCGCATGGCGACGCTGCCGACGATCTTCAAACTCGACTTGATGGTCACCGGATTGGCCGCGTGCCAGCCGGCGGCGGCGAAGACGCAGTCGAGATCGTCCTTCGAGCCCACCAGACCGAAGTTGATCGGATCGCCTGGAATGCCCTGCTTGGTGCGGGTCACCATCGGCCGACCGGCGAGGCCTTTGTGGTGTTCATGGTGCTCCCACGCGAGCGGCAGAACCGCATAGACGCCGAGCATGAGCGCCGCGAACGCCAGACTGGCGACGGCGACGATCGGAATATGGTGGGGGCGCAGGTTCAAGATCTATCCGTTTCACGTGTCACGCCGGTCGGCGCGCTCTGAGCGCCTGGGCGATGGTGCCGTCATCCAGCCAGTCGAGTTCGCCGCCCACCGGCACGCCGCGGGCCAGCATGGTCACCTCCACCCCCGCGCCGGACAGGCAATCGACGAGGTAGTGGGCGGTGGTCTGGCCATCGACGGTGGCGGGCAGGGCAAGCACGACCTCGCGGACGGCCGGATCGGCGGCGCGGGCGACGAGGGCGTCGACCCGCAAGGTCTCGGGCCCGACGCCGTCAAGCGCCGAGAGCAGGCCGCCGAGCACATGATAGCGGCCGCGCCAGGATCCGCCGCGCTCCATGGCCCACAGCGCTCCGACTTCCTCGACCACGCAGATCAGCCCAGCGTCGCGCGACGCATCGGCGCAGACCGCGCAGGGATCGGTGCTGTCGAGCGAGGCGCAGACCTGACAGGTGCGCACGCGCGCCGAAGCCTCGGCCAGGGCCTGGCCGAGGGGCGTCAGCAGCTGGTCGCGCTTCTTGAGCAGCGTAAGGGCCGCGCGCCGAGCGGACCGGGGACCGAGGCCGGGCAGCTTGGCCAGCAGCGCGATGAGTCGCTCGATCTCCGGACCGACCGACGCCGCCATCAGAGCTTGGGCATGCCCGGAAGGCCGGCCAGGGGCCCGGCGGCGTCGCGCACCATGCCGGCATGGGCCTCGTCCAGCTTGCGCTTGGCGTCGGCGAAGGCGGCGATGACGAGATCGGCGATGATCTCGCCCTCGCCGGGCTTGATCAGGCTGTCGTCGATGTTGAGGCTGGCGATGTCGCCGTTGCCGCGCAGCGAGAGCTGCACCAGGCCGCCGCCGGATGCGCCCTCGATTTCCTGCGCCTGCAGCTTGGCCTGGGCCTCCTGCAACTTCTGCTGCATGGCCTGGGCCTGCTTCAGCAGGGATCCCAAATCCTTCACTCAATCCTCCTGATCTTCGCTGGTCTGCAATTCGTCGTTGGACGGCTGGGCGGCCATCTGGCGCACCTCGAGAAGCTCGGCGCCCGGAAAGGCGGCCATCAGGGCCTGAACGAACGGTTCGGCCAGAGCCTCCTCATGGGCCTTGGCGAGTTCGCGATCGCGACGCTCGGCCAGGGTTTCGGTCCCGCCGGCCGCGCCGCCCTGAGCGGCCACCAGCCATGGCTGGCCGGTCCATTCCTTGAGGCGGGCGGACAGGCGGTGGGCCAGGCTGGCCGGCGCGCCGGGCGCCGGGGCGAACTCCACCGCCCCCGGCCGGAAACTGATCAGGCGGACATATTTCTCTACGTCGAGCTTCAGACCGATGTCGCGGCGGGCGTCGATCAGGGCGACTACGTCCTCGAAGCTCTGTGGCGAAGGCAGGGCGCGCGCCTGGGCCGGCGAGGCGGCCAGATTCGCTCGGGCGCCACTGCCACCGCCGCCGGTCGGCGCGGTCATCGGTCCGCCGCCGCTCCGTTCGCCGTCGATGAGCTTCAGCGCCTCCTCGGGGCCCGGCAGGTCGGCGGCGTAGGCCAGGCGGATCAGGCTCATCTCCACCGCCGCCTTCGGGTCGGGGGCGAGGCGGACCTCGCCAAGCGCCTTGAGGAGCATCTGCCACAGGCGCGCGAGGCTGCCCGCCGACAGGGCCGTTCCGATCGCGGCCAGCCGCCCGGCTTGGTCCCTGGGCAGCCCCAGGACATCTGGTCCAAGCGTCTTGGCCACTGAAGCGCCGTGGCAGTGCTCCAGCAGGTCCATCATCACCGTGACCGGGTCGGCGCCGAACGCGTGCAGCGTGCGGTAGGCCTCGATGGCCGGCCCGGCTTCGCCGCGCACCGCCTTCTCGAAGAGTTCGATGGTCTGGGTGCGGTCGGCGAGGCCGAGCATGTCACGCACGGAAGGCGCGTCGACGGCGACGCCGGGCTCGGTCTGGGCGAGGGCCTGGTCGAGCAGGGACTGGGCGTCGCGCACCGATCCCTCGGCTGCCCGGGCGATCAGGGCCAGGGCTTCGGTCTCGACCTGGAAACCCTCCGCCTCGGCGATCCTCGCCAGGCTGACGGCGATCACCTCGGGCTCGACCCGCCGCAGGTCGAAGCGCTGGCAGCGCGAGAGGATGGTCACCGGCACCTTGCGGATCTCGGTGGTGGCGAAGATGAACTTGGCGTGCGGCGGCGGCTCTTCGAGGGTCTTCAACAGGGCGTTGAACGCCGCGGTCGAGAGCATGTGCACTTCGTCGATGATGTAGACCTTGTAGCGCGCCTGGGCCGGGGCGTAGCGCACGCCCTCCAGCAGCTCGCGCATCTCGTCGACCTTGCTGCGCGAGGCGGCGTCGAGCTCCAGCACGTCGAGGTGGCGGCCCTCAAGGATGGCGCGGCAATGGCGGCCCTCGACGGCCAGGTCCTTGAGGCTCGGCTGCTGGACGGCGTCGCTCTCGTAGTTGAGGGCGCGGGCCAGCAGCCGGGCGGTGGTCGTCTTGCCGACGCCCCGGACGCCGGTGAGCATGAAGGCGTGGGCGATACGGCCCGAGGCAAAGGCGTTGGTCAGGGTCCTGACCATGGCCTCCTGACCGATCAGGTCCTCGAAGGTTGTCGGCCGGTACTTGCGGGCGATGACCGTGTAGGCCGCGGGCGCAGCCTCGGCGGCGGCGCCGAACATGTCGCTGGTGCTCTCGTCGCGCTCGGCAGCGACGGTCTCGTCGGTCATGGGGCTCGGAGTGAGGCTCGCGCGGGAGATAGGGGTGGAGACCGGCAGACGACCCGGAGCTAATCTCGTTACGGCTGCTTCCTTCCGGACCTGACCGGGTTGGCGAGGCCTCCGCCCATCGCCGATCTCCACGGCCTATATCGCGTGGTGGCGGGCAGGGCGCAAGCGGCGCTGGAGTCGGACAGATCGTCGCGCTTGCCGGCAGCGGGTTTCGCCGGGGGGGTATTTCCACTATAAGCTAAGCCTTCGTTCTCGGCGTAGGGGCGGGGTGAGCGATGGTGGGGGGAAGCTTTCGCGCCTTGGCGCGCCTTGCGCCTGCGATCCTCGTCGCCATGCTGGCGGCCGGCGCCGCGGCGGCGCAGGAAGAAGTCCACGTCGACGGCTCGGTGGTGATCTACGACGGCGCCCGGCAGCGCATGTCGCCTGGCGCCCATCCCACCGCCCGCATCCTCAATCCCAAACCCTATGCCCACGCCAGTTCCGGCGGAAAAGTCACCGGAACGACTGCGCCGGCCCCGCCGCCGGAGGTGGCCACCGCCATCCACGACGCCGCCCAGCGCCACAATGTCGATGAGGGCCTCGTGCAGGCCGTGGCTTACCAGGAGTCGCGCTACAACACTTCCGCCGTCTCAGGCAAAGGCGCCCGCGGCGCCATGCAGCTGATGCCGGCCACCGCCCAGACCCTGGGCGTCGACGCCTCCAGCACGGCCGGCAACATCGAGGGCGGCGTCGTCTACCTCTCGAAGATGATGAACCGCTATGGCGGCGATACTGAAAAGGCCCTGGCCGCCTACAACGCCGGCCCTGGCGCGGTGGACCGCTACGGCGGCGTGCCGCCCTATCGCGAGACCCAGGGCTATGTGCACTCGATCATGGGACGGCTGACGCGCACCGGCGGCGTCGCCGCCGAGCCCGAGCCCGACATGGGTCCGCTCAAGGTGCGCATGAGCGCCAGTTCTGAGTGAGAGGCGCTGACGGGCGCGCCGCTCTCCGCTAACTAGAGGCCATGCCTCTCGACAGCTTCACCAACGTCTTCGCCGGCAATCCGCTTGAGCGCGCCAGTTATCGCCGGACGGACGAGGCGTGGCTGGCCGAGCGCCTGGCCGAACCCGGCTCCCTGGCCGTCGCGTTCTGGAATGGCAAGCCGCTGGTGGAGGACGCCAAGGGCGGCGGCGTGCAGCTCGCCTATCTCGCCGCTGGCATGGCCAAGTCTCTGTCAGCCGGCTGGGAGCGGCTGCTGTTCCTCGGTCTCTGGAAGGAGTCCGCGGTCTTCGCCGTCGATCTGGAGGGCGACGCCGACCCCGCCGAGGGCCCGCTCCAGGGCCTGGGGCGCTTCGAAGAGTTGCGCGGCGTCGCCATGGCCTTGCCAGCGGCCGAGGCCGCCATCGCCGCCACCGGCAAGCAGGTGTTCGAATGGCGGCGCAAGCACCGCTTCTGCTCCGCCTGCGGCGCAATCACCGAGCCGGTGGAGGGCGGCTGGAAGCGCATCTGCCGCACCTGCCAGACGCCGCACTTTCCGCGCACCGATCCGGTGGTGATCATGCTGGCGATCGCCGGCGAAAAATGCCTGCTTGGCCGCCAGGCCGTCTGGCCCAAGGGCATGTACTCGGCCCTGGCAGGGTTCGTGGAGCCGGGAGAGTCGATCGAGGAAGCCTGCGCCCGCGAGCTCTATGAGGAAGCGTCGGTGCGCGCGTTGCACGTGCGCTACCACTCGACGCAGCCCTGGCCCTATCCGATGTCGCTGATGATCGGCCTCTTCGCCGAGATCGAGGACGGCGAGGCCGTCGCCGACAACGTCGAGCTCGAGGAGGTGAGGTGGTTCACGCGCGAGGAGGCGACCGCGATGCTGAGCGAGCTTTCCGTCCGCGCCCGCATCCCGGCCGGCCTCGCCATTGCGCATCAGCTGATCAAGGCCTGGGTCGCGGAAGGGTGACGTCCTTCGCCGTTTCCGATAGGAACGGAGCATGAACTCGGTTACGATTCTCGACCTGATCCTGCTTGCCGCCACGTTTGGCGCAGTGATCTGGGCCATGGCCGAGCGGGCGCGGGCCGGGCGGTCGGAGGCCCAGCTGGCCGCGAGCGGCGACGCCGACCAGAGGGTGAAGGACCAGGCTACGCTGGCCGCCGGCGCGGTGGCCGAGGCGCTGGTGTTGCGCGCCCAGCAGTCATTCGACGCCCAGCAGAAGCTGGCCGAGGCGAAGATCGACGCGCAACTCAAGCCGGTGGCCGAGACCCTGGTCAAGTTCGAGCGCAAGGTGGCCGACGCCGATGCGGCTCGCACACGTGAGGCCGGCGCGCTCAAGGCTCACCTCGACCAGCTGATGATCGCCTCAACCGCCACGCGTGACGAGGCCCAGAAACTTTCCACCGCGCTCAAGCGGGGGGCCGGCGTGCAGGGCCGCTGGGGCGAGCAGATGCTGCGCAATACCCTCGAGCTGGCCGGCATGCAGGTGGGCGTCGACTTCGACGAACAGGTTCACGCCGTGGGCGCGGAGGGTGGGGTCCAGCGGCCGGACGTGGTCGTTCGCCTGCCGGGCGGCGTCTTCGTGATCGACGCCAAGTGCTCGGTCGCGGACTATCTGGCGGCCCAGGAAGCGGTGAGCGAAGAGGCGCGCGAGGCGGCCTACGCCCGCCACGCCGCCAGCGTGAAGAGCCACATGCAGGCCCTGGCGGCCAAGGCCTATTGGGAGCAGTTCGACGCGTCGCCCGACTTCGTGGCCATGTTCATCCCCGGCGATTCCTTCCTCGCCGCCGCCGTCGAGCGGGCGCCGGACCTCTACAGTCAGGCCATGGAGCGGCGCGTCATTCTGGTGACGCCGTCGAGCCTCTTCGCCCTGTGCAAGGCGGTGGTCTACGGCTGGCGCATGGACCAGCAGGCGGCCAATGCGCGCGAGATCGCCGAACTCGGCCGGGAGCTCTACAAACGCCTGCAGGTCATGGGGGGACATGTGGCCGGCCTGGGCGGCGCGCTGGCCAATGCGGTCGGCAAGTACAATGCCTTCGTCGGTTCCCTGGAGCGCAACGTGCTGACCCAGGCCCGTCGTTTCGAGACCCTGAAAGCCGACACGCCGGCGACGCCGCTCAGAGAGCTGACCGCCGTCGAGACGCCGATCCAGCCGCTTCTCAAGCTCGCCGCCGACGAAGAGCCGCCGGTCTTGACGACCCCGAGGGCCGGACCTACCTCCGCCGCATGACCGTTCGCCGTATTCTCACCGTCGATCAGGACCTCGCCGATCTGAAGAAGATCTCGGCGCCGGTCGAGGCTGTCGATGACGACCTGCGCGCCCTGATGGATGACATGCTGGAAACGATGTACGCCGCGCCCGGCATCGGCCTGGCCGCCATCCAGGTCGGCGTGCCGAAACGGGTTCTGGTCATGGACCTCGCCCGCAGCGACGAGCCCAAGGCTCCGCGCTACTTTGTCAATCCGGAGGTGCTGTGGGCCTCCGACGAGACCGCGCCCTACGAGGAGGGCTGCCTCTCGGTGCCGGAGATCTACGACGAGGTCGAGCGGCCGGCCCGCATCCGCATGCGCTACCTCGACTACGACGGCCATGCGGTCGAGGAAGAGGCCGAGGGTCTGCTCGCTGTCTGCTTCCAGCATGAGCTGGACCACCTCAACGGCGTGCTCTTCATCGATCACCTCTCGCGACTGAAGCGCCAGCGAGCCGTCGACAAGGTGCGCAAAGCCGCCCGGGCCGAAGAGCTGGAGCCTTCCCGCCTCTAGCGTCGACTGCGGCGCTCCCATAGGGAGGGCCGTCATGCGCCTGGCCTTTCTCGGCACGCCCGATTTCGCCGTTCCGACCCTGGCGGCGATCCTCGCCGCCGGTCACGAGGTTGCCTGCGTCTATTCCCAGCCGCCGGCGCCGCGCGGCCGCGGGCGGACGCTGGCGCCCTCGCCAGTCCAGGCCTTCGCGATGGAGCGCGGCCTTGCGACGCGCACGCCTGACTCGATGCGCGCGTCGGAGGAGGCGGCCGCCTTCGCGGCGCTCGATCTCGACGCTGCGGTGGTGGTCGCCTTCGGCCAGATCCTCACCGCCGAGGTCCTGGGCGCCCCGCGGCTCGGCTGCTTCAACCTGCACGCCTCATTGCTGCCGCGCTGGCGGGGCGCCGCGCCGATCCAGCGGGCGATCATGGCCGGCGATACCCTGACCGGCGTCGAGGTGATGCGCATGGACGAGGGGCTCGACACCGGCCCGGTGCTCGCCCGCGCCACCACCCGCATCGACGCCCTCGACACCGCCGGGGCCCTGGCGGAGCGGCTCTCGCGCCTCGGCGCCGCCTTGATGGTCGACACGCTCGCCGCCCTGGCGCGCGGCTCCGCCCGGCCCAGACCCCAGCCGGAGGCGGGCGCCACCTATGCGCGCAAGATCAAGACCTCGGAGGCTCGCATTCGCTGGGACCAGCCGGCCGAGGAGGTCGACCGCCGGATCCGCGGCCTTTCGCCTTTCCCGGGAGCGTGGTTCGAGGCGCCGGGCGTCCGCGGTCCGGTGCGCATCAAGGCCCTGCTCTCGCAGGCCGAGGACGGCGACGGGGCGCCCGGCGAGGTGCTCGACGATGAGCTGCTGATCGCCTGCGGGGCCGGAGCCGTGCGCATCCTGCGCGCCCAGCGCGAGGGTCGCGCCGCCGCCGACTCTGAGGAATTCCTGCGCGGCTTTCCGCTGGCGCCCGGCGCGCGGGTGAGTTGATGCCGCGCTATCGCCTGACCCTGGAGTATGACGGCGGGCCCTACTGCGGCTTCCAGGTCCAGGCCGGCCGGCCGACCGTCCAGGCCGAGATCGAGCGGGCGCTGGCGGCTTTCTGTGGCGAAGACCCGCGCATCCACGCAGCCGGCCGCACCGACACCGGCGTCCATGCCACTGGGCAGGTGATCCACTTCGACCTCGTCAAGGACTGGCCGGCCGCGGTGGTCATGAACGCCGTCAACGCCCACCTCGCCGACGCCCCGGTCTCTGTCCTGGCGGCGGAGGTCGCGGCGGAGGACTTTCACGCCCGCTTCTCGGCCACGGGCCGCGCCTACCTCTACCGCATCCTCAATCGCCCAGGTCCGCCGGCCCTCGACGCCGGCCGCGTCTGGCACGTTCGCGCGCCGCTGGACGTCGAGGCGATGGACTCGGCGGCCCGACGCCTGGAGGGGCGCCACGACTTCACCACCTTCCGTGACGCCGCCTGCCAGGCCGCCTCGCCGGTCAAGACTCTCGACTCGGCGCGGGTGCAGGTGGCGGGCGAAGAGGTGCGGCTGTCGTTCGCCGCCCGCTCATTCCTGCACCGTCAGGTGCGTTCCATGGTCGGCTCGCTGGTCCAGGTGGGTCTCGGGCGTTGGAGTCTTGAGGATCTCGTGGGGGCGCTTGAAGCGCGCGACCGCGCCGCCTGCGGTCCGGTGGCCCCGGCGGCCGGACTGGCCCTGGTCCGTGTGGACTATCCGGAGCCGCCTGAAAAATAGTCCGTGATCAGACGGGTATAGATCGCCGTCAGAGCCTCGATGTCGGCGACGCTCGCTTGTTCGTCGACCTTGTGCATGCTGGCTCCGACCAGGCCGAACTCCACCACCGGGCAGAGGCTGCGGATGAAGCGAGCGTCGGAAGTTCCGCCCGTGGTCGAGAGTTCGGGCTGGACGCCCGTCACCTCCGTCACGACCCGCGCGACCAAAGCCGTGAAGTCGCCCGGCTCGGTGAGGAAGGCCTCGCCGCTGATCCGCGGCGTCAGGGCAACTTCACCCTTGAAACCCACCGCCGCCGCTCGCGCCACGTCCAGCAGCCAGGCCGACAAGCCGGCGCCGGTATGGGTCGGATTGAAGCGGATGTTGAGGCGGGCCCGAGCCTCGGCCGGGATGACGTTGCCGGCCGGGTTACCGATGTCGATGGAGGTGATCTCCAGGTTCGACGGCTGGAATCCAGGATAGCCCTGGTCGAGCACCTTCGCATCGAGCACGGCGAGCAGCCTGACGAGCACCGGGGCGGGATTGGCCGCGCGGTCGGGATAGGCGACGTGCCCCTGCACCCCACGCACCACGATATCGGCGCTGACGCTTCCGCGCCGGCCGATCTTGATCATGTCGCCGAGGCGCTTCGAGGAGGTCGGCTCGCCGACCAGGCAGTGATCAATCTGCTCGCCGTCGTCCTGGAGGGCCGCAACCACCGCCTTTGTCCCGTCCTCGGCAATCCCCTCCTCGTCACCGGTGATCAGCAGGGAAATCGACCCTGAAATCTCCCCGACACGCGACGCCGCGGCGAGGAAGGCGGCGATGGCGCTCTTCATGTCGGCCGCGCCGCGGCCGTGCAGCACGCCACCTTCGATCTCGCCCTCGAATGGCCCATGACTCCAGGCGGCGGCGTCGCCGGGGGGAACCACGTCGGTGTGGCCGGCGAAACAGAGGTTAGGTCCGTCGGTTCCGCGGCGGGCGTAGAGGTTCTCGATCTCGCCGAACTTCATGCGGCGGCAGGAAAAGCCGAGAGTTTCGAGCGCGTTCTGGACGACATCCATCGCCCCGCAATCGGCCGGCGTTACGGAGGGGCGGCGGATCAGCTCACGGGCGAGCGCAACGGGATCGATCATATTAGGTTGTCCCCATAAGGTCCGATCAGGAGAGGGTCCATGAAGAAGATCGACATCGAGGCCGTGCGGCTCCGCCGAGGCTCGGGCTACCCTTCGCCATTCAGCGACCCGGTGCAGGCCCGGGAGCGCCGGGCCCTTGGCGACGCCGGCGGCCTCAGCCAGTTCGGCGTCAACCTGCTCACGTTGCCGCCGGGGACGTGGTCCAGCCAGCGGCACTGGCACAGCACCGAAGACGAGTTCGTCTGGATCCTGGAGGGTGAGCTGACGCTGATCACCGACGCCGGCGAAGAGACCCTGAGGCCGGGCGACTGCGCCGCCTTCAAGGCCGGCGAAGCCAACGGTCACCACCTTGTCAACCGATCGGAGAAACCGGCCCGGGCCCTGGAGATCGGAACCCGTGACCCGGACGCCGACCGCACCGTCTATTCCGACATCGATATGGTCGCCGAACCGGGCGAGAACGTCTTCCGGCGTCGGGACGGAACGCCCTACGAGGGTTGATCAGCCCGGAAAGCCCGGGAAGGTCGCCACGCCCTCGGCGACAATGTGGAAGGGCTGCTTGTCGTCCATCCACAGCGCGATCTGCGGACCGCCATAGACCGAGGGATCGTCGAGCGTGCCGACCTTTAGGATCACCACGCCGGGCGCCCCGGGCGCGCGGGTGAGGATGTGGGTGCCGCATTCGGCGCAGAACTCCCGCGTCGCCGGGTTGTCGAGGTCGTTGCGGGTGAAGTGCTTGGGTTCGCCCTTCACATAGCGAAATGTCGCAGCCGGCAGCCCCATGAAGAAATTGGCGGCGCCGCCGGAAATGTATTGGCACTCCCGGCAGTGGCACTGCCCTCGAAACACCGGCGCGCCTTCCGCTTCATAGCGCAGCGCACCGCAATAGCATCCGCCGGTGATGGCCATGGCTTCCTCCCTATCGGTTACCGGACTTGGCCCCGGCGACCGCGCCGCGGTCAAGGTCTTGCGCGGGCTGTTTTCCATCGCAAAGAAGGCGGATGGACATCCTCGAGCGTCACAAGGTCTGGGACGGCCACCTCAAGGTCTGGCGTCTGCGCATCGGCTACGCTGACGGCGACGAGGTCTGGCGCGAGGTCGAGCACCATGGGGACTCGGTCTCTGTGCTGCCCTACGATCCAGCGCGGCGGCTGGCGCTGACCGTGCGGCTGCCTCGGGCGCCAATGCTCTTCGTGGGCGGGTCCGGCCTGCTGGAGGAGGCCTGCGCCGGCATGATCGACGCCGGCGAGACGGCTGAGGCCGCAGTACGGCGCGAGGCCATGGAGGAGCTCGGCCTTCGCCTTGGCGACCTGGAACCGCTCGGCCGGGTGGCGCAAAGCCCGGGCGCCTCGGCGCAGCGGGTCAATCTGTTTCTGGCCCCCTGGAGCATCGGTGACCGCATCGCGCTCGGCGGCGGCGTGGCGGGCGAGGACGAGCGAATCGAGGTGCTCGAGCGACCGCTCTCGGACCTGGCCCGCGACGCCGACGTCGGGGCGATCGGTGACCTCTGCCTCTTCAGCCTGGTGACAGCCTTGCGGCTGCGCCGGCCAGCCCTGTTCTGATCAGGCTGCTGCGACCGCGCCGCGCCAGCGCCGCCAGCTGGCCGGCCGCACCACATCGCCCGCGCCCGCCAGCCGCCGGTCGATGGCCTTGACGATCAGACGGGCGGACATGCCGTGCAGGGCCAGGGCGTCGGCGGCGAGAGGACCGGCGATCGGCGCGGCGCTGATCAGCGTGCGCCCAAACATCAAGGCGGCGCAGATCGCCAGAACGTGGAACGGCACGCGGGCTCGCAAGCCCTGGGCCAGCAAGATGGCCGCGGCAGCCGCGCCGTAAATCTCGCCGACGCCCGGAATCCACGAGAGCGCGGCTTCGGCGCCAAGCCTGAACGGGCCGATTCGCAGCAGGCCGTCGGAGAAACGTCCGACTAGCTCGACACTGCGGCGGATGGCGATGAGTTCTTCACGGCTAGGCGCCATGGGTGGTGTCCTCGAGCTTCCCTCCAGGCGAGAGGTGGCGATTCTGCCCCCAATCGGCAAGGCGATCGCCTGAAAATGCTCTGAAATCGCGCAGAGGCGCGCCCTCGCCGCGCAAAAAAGCGCAGATGAGTATTGAAACTATGGCCCGCGGCGATCAAATTAGACCTGCCGCGGGCTCATCCCCCCCGTTCTCGCGGCCAGACTGGCCCGGCGGAGTGAACTGTTCGCCGGGCCATTTTTTTACGAAGCCATCGGCGCCGGCAATAGCCGCAGAGCCAGGTCCCGCCGATTGGCGGAGAACGTGTCAAAAACGACACATATCTTGCGCGGCCAGAGCGCGCCGCTTCGCCGCGCTGTTCTGCTTGCGCTTGACGCGCGGCGTCGCATCGGCGGACAAGTGCGCCGTGGTTCCCCTCGGGGATCAAAAGGGAATGCGGTGCGGGCTTTGCCCAAATCCGTGGCTGCCCCCGCAACTGTGAGCGGTGAGTCGAAGGACCGAGTTTGTGGCCACTGGGGCTTGCGCCCTGGGAAGGCCGGTCCGATGCGACGCTGACCCGCGAGCCAGGAGACCTGCCACAGCCGTGGTCACGCGCGTACGCACCGGTCGGGGCGCCCGGGGTGGATGAAGGGGCGCTTCGGCGGCCCGACGTCGCATCGCGGTGACGTGTCACAGCGAGGCGACCTGACCATGTCTAAGATCCTCCAGCCCGCCGCTCTGGCGGGCGTCCTTATCGCCGCCGGCGCGGCCTCCGCTCAGGAGAGCCCGCCGACGCCGATCTCTCCCGTGGTGGTGAGCGCCACCCTGACCCCGACGCCCATCGATCAGGTGGGCAGTTCCGTCACCCTGATCACCGCCGACCAGATCGACGCCCACCAATGGCGCACGGTTCCGGATGCGCTGGCGACGGCGCCCGGCCTCAACGTCGTCCAGACCGGCGGCCCCGGTGGCCTGACCTCGGTGTTCATCCGCGGCGCAAACTCGAACCACACCGAGGTGGTCATCGATGGCATCGACGTGAATGACCCTAGCCAGAACGGCGCCTTCGACTTCGGCCAGGCGCTGGCCACGGGCCTGCAGTCGATCGAAGTGCTGCGCGGTCCGCAGAGCAGTCTTTACGGAGCCGATGCGCTCGGCGGGGTGATCAGCATCGAAACGCCGACAGGCGTGGGCCGACCGACGATCACCGCCAGCCTCGAAGGCGGCTCGTTCGACACCTTCAATCAGACCGGCGGGATCAGCGGCTCGGAGGGCGGCTTCCGCTATGCGCTGACCGTCAGCCACTTCCGCTCCGGCGACACGCCGGTGACACCGCCCGGCTTGCTGGCGCCAGGCGAGGCGGCGATCGGCGACCTCTATGACAACCTGACCACCAGCGCCAAGCTCGGCTACGTCGTCTCGAAGGATCTCTCGTTCGGTCTCGTGCTACGCTACGTCGACGCCGACTACCGCTCCACGGGCGAGAACTACGACCTCCCAGACTTCATCCCCCAGCCGGACTCGGCTCAGACCTACCAGTGGGAACGGCAGTTCTTCAGCCGCGCGGAGGCCAAGTTCGGGCTCTTCGACAGCCGCTTTCAGAACACCCTCGGCGTCGCGTACGCCAACTTCCGGACCACCAGCCAGAGCCCTGACGACGGCTTCGGCCTGCCTGCGCCGGTGGTCGACGACGGCGACCGGCTGAAGTTCGACTGGCTGGGGCGTGTCGCCCTCAATTCGGAGAACGCGCTGCTCCTCGGTGTCGACGATACGACCGACCGCCTGATCGACAGTCCGGTGAGCGCCACTGAAAACCGCGTCGGCGGCTTCGCCGAGCTGCAGACGCGGCCCGTGCAGGGGCTGAACGTGGCGGCCAGCGTGCGGTACGACTCCGACGATCGCTATGGCGGTTACGCCACCTGGCGGATCGCGCCGGTCTACGAGATCGCGGCCACTAGCACCCTCCTCAAAGGCAGCGCCGGGACCGGCTTCAAGTCGCCAACGCTCAGCGAGCTCTTCGTCAGCTATCCGTCGTTCGACTTCTTCGCCAATCCGGACCTCAAGCCGGAGACCAGCTTCGGCTACGACCTCGGCTTCGAGCAGCCCTTGCGGCGCGGACGGGTGCGGTTCGGCGCCACCTGGTTCCACAACGACATCCGCGATCTCATCGAGACCAACTCCGACGAGACCTCCTACGCCAACATCGGCCGGGCGGAGACCTATGGCGTCGAGACCTTCATTTCGTTCAAGCTTTCCGATCGGCTCGACCTGCGCGGCGACTACACCTGGCTCACCGCGCGCGACGAGATCGCCAACACCGAACTGCTGCGGCGGCCGAAGAACAAGGCCAGCGTCACGGGCGACTGGAAACCGCTGCCGCGCCTCCGCCTGGCGGCGAGCATCGTCTACGTCGGCGCCTGGCTGGACTACGACCGGTCGGGTTCCACCCAGTTGATGGCTAGCCCGTTCGCGACGGTGAATCTCTCAGGCGAATACGACCTCGGCCGAGGGCTCACGCTGTTCGCAAGGATCGATAACCTGCTGGACCGCCACTACGAGGATCCGGTCGGCTTCGATAAGCCCGGGATCGGCGCTTACGGCGGAATCCGCATGGCCCTGCAGCCCTAGTGGGTGGCGATCTGTAGGTGCCGGGCGCCATACACACGCGACGCCCGGGGTACGCTGTTACAGATACGCCACCTGCTTAGTTATTGAGGGGGACCATACTCTACTGGCCCCGAAGCCCCCCTCACCGGCCCCGCCGGTTCTTCCCCCCGGAGGCGGGAGAAGAAGCTGTAAAGCTCACGCCGCCGCCCAACGGCGCGAATCGAGCGCCTGCGGATCGTCGAGAGCCAAATCGTCCCAATCAAGGTCTGGCGGCGGACTGGCCGCCGCGGCGATCACCGCGTTGATCTCCGCCGCGTTGGCGGCGCCGACGATCACCGCCGTCGCCTCCTGCCGCGAAAGAGCAAAAGCCAGGGCCGCCTGCAGCGGATCGCTGCGGCCCTCGGCGATCAGCCGGCGGGCGCGCGAAAGCCGGCTGACAGCCGCCGCCGGCAGATGGCTGGGCGCCCGGTCGGGCGGCAGGAACAGCAAGCCGTTCAGGAAGATGGAGCGCAGGTGCACTTCAACGCCCATATCGCGGATGCTGGCGAGCGTGCCGTCGACCAACAGCCGCTGGTCGAGCAGGCTGGCCGGGGCCTGGATGATGTCGGGGCCGAAGCGGCGGGCGAGGCCGGCCGGGTCGTCCGAGGCGTAGGCGGAGATGCCGACCCGCTCGAACAATCCGGCTTCGCGCAAGTCGAGGAGGCGTTGCCAGAGCGCCTTGCCGTAAGGGGTGAAGAGGTCGCCGGCGGCCTGGACCACGATGGCGTCGGCGCGCACGAGGCCAAGACGGGCGAGGGCGGCGCGAGCTTCCTGTTCGACGAAGTCGGGGCCTCGGTCGCCACGAGCGGCCTTGACGGTAATCCGGAAGGGAGCCGGGCGCGGCATGACGGCGCCCAGAATGGCTTCGCCGTGGGTGGAGGCCGCGCAGGTGTCGAGCACCGACACGCCCATGCGCCCGGCGATGGCGAGGATCTCACGCACCTCCGCTTCCGGCGGCCGTCCCTTGGCCGGCGCGGCGCCATCGAGACCAAACTGGGAGGTCCCGAGGCCGAGCTTCGAAATGAGCGGGTGAGGACGCAAAGGCTGGGGTCCGGGCGAGCGGCGAGAGCCGTCATAATCACGATCAAGCGTAAATAAGACGTATCCCTCGATTTGAGCTTTAGTTAACCATTTTGCCCGGCCTGGAAGGTTGTAAAATCAATCAATTAGAGCCTGGCGAGCGGGAGGATCTCGACCAGCTCGCCGGCTTCCACCCTCGGCGCGTGGGCCGGACGCCCGAGCAGCGAGTCGGCGGCGGCGAACACAGCCACCAGCGAGGAGTCCTGGTCGGCGAAGGGCGTGGCGGTCAGGACGCCGTCGGCGCCGCGCGACAGGCGGGCGCGCATCCAGTGCTCGCGCGGACCATTGGCCGCCAACGGCGCGCCGGATCTCGCCACCACCGTCGGAAGGGCGGGATCGGCGCCGCAGAACCGGGCGATCAGCGGCCGCAGGAACAGCTCAGCGCATACCATGGCTGAGGCCGGGTTGCCGGGCAGGCCGAGCACGCAGCGGCCGTCGGCCAAGCGTCCAAACCAGGTCGGCTTGCCCGGGCGGATGGCGATGCTCTCGACCGCGAGTTCGAGGCCGAGGCGGCTGAGCGCCGGCTTGACCAGGTCATGGTCGCCCACCGAGGCGCCGCCGAGGGTCACCACCAGGTCGACGTCGGCGCCCTCCACAGCCCGCGCGATGGCCGCCTCGTCGTCGCCGACGCGCGGCAGGGAGATCGGTTCGCCGCCAAAGGCGCGCACCAGAGCGGCTGTCGCAGTCGTGCCGGAGTCGAAGATCTGGTCGGGTCGCGCTTCACGTCCCGGAGCGACGATTTCCTCCCCTGTGGCGAGGATGGCGACCCGGGGCCGGCGATGGACCTCGACCTCAGCCATGCCGGCTGCGGCGGCCAGGGCCAGCCGCCAAGCATCCAATCGTTCGCCGACGATGAGCAGCACCTGGCCAGCGCGGAAGTCCATGCCGGCGTCGCGGATGTGACGGCCTCGATCCACTTCTGGGACGACGACGGTTTCGGCCTCGCGGG
>JBEKQJ010000037.1:0-16956 GCA_049519835.1 Caulobacteraceae bacterium
TGAAGCGTGATGTTGTCGTCGTTGTTCGATCCGTTGACGAAGAAATAGGCGCCCTCATGGATGGCGTCGCCGGCATTCACGGTCTGCGTGGCGCCGGAGCCTTCGTACCTATACTCGCCGCCGTCTTCGACGTTGACCGTGCCGATCGCCGAGGTCACCGAAGAGTCGACCGTCATTTCGCCCGCGGAGGCTACGGTCAGCGTGGAGTTAGCGCCGCCGAACGTCGTGTCGGTGAGGCCGCTGACGATGAGGTTGGTGAGGTTGATCCCGTCGCCGACCGTCAGGCTGGCGTCGCTGTCGAACACTAAGCCGCCAACGGTCACGCCGGCGAGGGATTGGCCGATGTTGTCGACCGCCGCGCCCTGCTCTTCGACCGTGTCGGTCGAGGTCGGCGGATTGTCGCCTGACCAGGTTCCGGCGCTCCAGTCGATCGCGTCGCCGCTGGCGCCGCCGGTGAAGATATCGTTGGCCATGAGAGCTTCTCGTCGGCGGGAGTGACGACCGCAGGCGCGTCTATACCGAACTGGTCGCGCATCGTCTCGGGCTGGCGAAGACATGGCCGGCGAGACGCCGGCGCCACGCGCTCGCTGGACGGGCGCCGGCGCCGGCTAGGCCAGCTCCACCCAGCCGGCGAAGCGCGCGAGGCCGACGGCGGCGGTGACCAGGAAGACGCCGGCGCACAGGGCGAGCACCGCGGCCAGGCCGAAGGCCGAGATCAGGCTGGGGACGGCGAGCATGGCGATGAGCAGGCCGCCGTTGGCCATGGCCATGTAGGCGCGCATGGCTGCGGCCACGTCGGCTGGATCGAGCCGGGTCTGGCGCAGGACGGCGACGGGAATGTCGCCCATCGGGCCGCTGATCGCGCCGAGCGCCGCGGCGGCCATCAGGCCGGGGAGGATCCAGCCGGCCGGGAGGCGGGCAGCGGCGATGAGCAGCAGGATGGCGATCCCCATCAGCAGGTCGCCGCCGAACATCTGGCGCTGCGGCCGCCTGGGCATAGGGCGGCTGCCGATGACCAGGTTGGCGGCGAGGTTGGTGAGGCCATAGGCGGAGATGACAAGGCCGAAGGCGGCCATGCCGCTATGTCCCGGTCCGGTGACGCCGAGGCGACGGATGAAGATCGGCACGACGAGATAGAAGGCCGCGTACCAGGCGCCGTTGATGAGGCCGCAGGTGAGGAAGACAAAGCCGAGCAGCCGGTGCGCGAGGGTGGCGCGCACGCCGCGGACGATGTTGGCCAGCACCGGCTCGGCGGCCCGGGCCTGCGGCGACGTGTTGGAATATCGCCGGCCGATCAGGACCACGGCGAGCGCGGACGCCAGGAAGCTCAGCGCGTCGAGGGAGAGAAAATGCATCACCGGGATGAGTCCGGCGAGGAGGCCGATGAGGCCGGGGCCAAGCAGGCGGGCGCTGCGCTCGGTGGCGTCGAGAAGGGCGTTGGCGGCCGGCAGGAGGGCGCGTTCCTCGACAAGGCGCGGCAGCAGGGTCTGCAAGGCCGGCCTGAAGATCGCCTGGCCGAGGGCGAGGACGATCACGGCGGCGGCGAGCTGCGGGACGCCGACGGCGCCACTCGCCATCCAGGCGGCGACGATGACGACGAGGATGGCGGCGCGGGCGAGGTCGGCGCCGATCATGCTGGTGCGGGCGTCCCAGCGGTCGGCCCAGCGGCCGACGCCGAGCACGGCGAGGAGGACGACGCCGGATTGCAGCGCCGCCAGGTAGCCCGCCCGGGCGCCGAGAACGCCGACGGCGATCCAGGTCAGCGCCACCGCATAGAGCTGATCGCCGATGGCCGAGAGCGAGAGGCCGCTCCACAGAAGCGCCATCGGCCGGCCGCGGAGGGGCGTGAAGATGCGCGGCATGAGACCCAAAGTTGCGAACGATTCGCAACTATCGATGGGGCGGCGCGGCGGGTCAAGGCGCGTTGCTGAGTGGTGAGTTCGGCCGACCTCGCTTGCGTCATCCCGCACGGAGGACGCGTCAGGCGTCCGGAGATGCGGGACCCAGAGGCCGCATGCACGGTGCGGCCCGCCCCTGGCTCCCGGATAGCCGCTACGCGCCTTCCGGGATGACGCAGTGGATTGCGAGCCGCTCGGCTGCCCGGCCGTTTGCAGGCGCGGGCCACAGCTTTACCGTCACGAGTCTATGCAGGTCAGGAGTCGAATGGCCAGGTCCCGAAGCTCCACAAGGTGGGTGGCCGCCCTCCTCCTCGCCCTCCTTGCGAGCGGGACGGCGGGACGCGCGGCGGCGCAGGCGGCCGGGCCGCCGCCGGCTGGCTGGGTGGTTTCCGGCCTTCAGATCGCGCCGAAGCGGCGCGGGCCGGTGTTCTGGCGGGTCTCGCGCGGGGCGGCCGAGGTCTGGGTCCTGGCCGCGCCGGACAGCCTGACGGTGGGTGATTGGGACACGACGCAGGTCAAGGCGATCCTGGCCCAGACGCGCGTGGTCTACACCCCGCCGCGGGTCTCGATCGGCGTGTTCGGGGCGCTGGGCGTCATCTTCGGCGGTCAGTACAAGGAGCCGGGCGGACGCACCCTGGCCGACGTCCTGACGCCGGCTGAGCTGGCCCGCTTCACCAGCGTCGCCAAGGCGGCGCGGCTGAAGCCCGGCGACTGGATGCGCCTGCGGCCGGCCTGGGCGGCGGCGCTTTTGTTGCCCGCCGCCCTCAACGCCCGCCACGCCGCGCCGCCGGAGGCGCGGGTGGGCGCGCTGGCGCGGCAGGCCAACGTGCCGGTGCGGTCGGTGGCCACCTTCAAGGCGGCGGCGCTGTTGAAAGAGCTGTCGGCGATCCCGGCCCGCCAGGCGGCGCCCTGCCTCAACGCCGCCGTCGACGACGTGGCCTTCCAGACGGCGAACCTGGACGAGGCCTCGCGCGCCTGGTCGACGGGCAATCTGGCGGCGCTGCAACGCCACTATCGGGCCGACGAGGGCATCGGCTGCGTCGCGCGCCTGGGCGGCCTCGGCCAAGCCGTCAGCCTGAGCGTCGACGACACGGTGCAGGCTGTGCAGGGCGCGCTGGCCCAGGGCGGCGGCGCGCTCTTCGTCCTCAACATGAACGCGTTCCTGAGGCCCGGCGGCGTGGCCGAGTCCCTGAAGCGGCAGGGCTACGAAGTGGACGCGCCGGCGGAATGAGGGGTGGGGCTTTTGATCCGCAGGTGACGCAGATTAGCGCCGATTGATTTCACAGATGGCCGTGCCTGAGACGCCGATACTCGAGGAATGCTTGCGCGCCGCAGGCGCGCGATAACAACTTCTTCAGCGGCGGCGCCGCCGGTTTCGCCACGCATCAATCTACGTTCAATCAATCGGCGTCATCTGCGTCATCTGCGGATCGACCAAGCGCTCGGCGGCAGACGGGCCGCGCGCCAGATTGACCCCAGCACTGACTTTGCTATGCGCGGGCGGAGATGTCGGACGCGGCTGAAGCACGAACAGAGCCGACCCATGCGTAGGCGCGCCTTCTGGGTCTCGCTCGCCGCGGCGGCCCTGGCGACGAGCGTCGCGCACGCCGACTGTCAGCTCACCCGGGTCGCGACGCTCACCACGTCCCCGGACCAGCGGCCGACCATCGAGGTGAAGGTCAACGGCGCGCGGCTGTCGTTCGTGGTCGACACCGGCGCTGAACAGTCAGCCGTGACTCCGGAGACGGTCATCGCCCTCGGCCTGCCGCGCGATCGGCAGCGGACCACCGCGCTGACCACCATCGACGGCGTGCAGAAGGCCGCCAATGTCCTGCTGGCCAACCTGGAGATCGCCGACCAGAGGTACGCCGACCGCAGCGTCGCGGTGCAGCCGCTGGGGCGGCTCAGCAGCGACCGGCCGCTGGCGGGGATGGTCGGCGCCGATCTGCTCGTCGACTTCGATATCGAGATCGACCCGCCGGGACGCACGCTCAACCTCTATCATTCGTTCGGCTGCCAGACGGTCAAACCGCCGTGGGAGGGGCGCTACCAGACGATCCAGACGGTCACCACCCAGCGGGGGCGGCTACTGATCCCGGTGGAGGTGGACGGCCATGCGCTGACCGCCATGCTCGACACCGGCGCGGACGCCGCGGTGCTGTCGCGCGCGGCCGCGGCCCGCCTTGGCGTGACCGACGAGGTGCTGGCGCGGGACCCGAGCGGCTTCGGGAGCAGCGGCGGACACGGTCAGACGAGGTTCTGGCGGCACCGATTCGCGCGGCTGAAGATCGGGGCCGAGACGTTCTACGATCCGGTCCTCGCCGTCGGCGACTTCGATCTCGCCAACGCCGACATGCTGGTGGGCGCGCTCTATGCCCGCACGCGGCGTCTGTTCATTTCCTATTCGACCAATGAACTCTTCGTGCAGTCCGAGCAGAGCCTCGTGACGCTGCAGAACGCGGTGCTCGCCCATCCGCGGCCGGCGGATCCGTCCGCGAAGCCGCCGGCTGGCGCCAAGCCTGCTGCGAACTAGGTTCGCCGAATAGCGCCGGCGGTACATCGAATTGACCACCAAGGACACCAAGACCACGAAGAGGCCCGCACCGTCTTGGTGTGCTTGGTGGTCTAAACGGGGCGGTCGCAGGCTGGGACGGATCGAGTCGTTCGGCCACCCCGCGCAACGTAACCGGCATGGGCCCGCGGCTACCGCAGCGGCGCTGGAAGACTTCGGCGAGGGCGCGCCACTGGCCTCAGGTCGTTGGCCTAGCCGCCCCCTTCTCGTCCACGGCCGAGACGAACGGCAGTCGCTCCAGGCTGAGGATGACATCGGCGGTGTCGCGAGGGGACACCCGGTCGAGGACCAGGGTGACGTCGTCGTTATCGCCCGCGCCGTCGTGCTGAACGATGAGCTGCTTCACCCGCGTGCCGTGACGGCCGAGCGCCTGGGCAAGCGAAGCCAGGGAGGTCTCGCCGCGTCTCGCCTTGAGCCGCAGTTCGAGCGAGGTGCGGCGGGCGGTGTAGCGATCCTCGAACGGTTTGAGGCCGGCGAGGATGGCCAGGATGATCGCGGTGGAGGCCACCGCAGCGGTGTAGAGCCCGGCCCCGGCGGCGAGCCCGATCGCCGCCACCGCCCAGATGCTCGCCGCGGTGGTGAGCCCCTTGATCGCCTCATTGCGCAGGATGATCGAGCCGGCGCCGAGAAAGCCGATGCCGGAGACGACCTGGGCGGCCACGCGGGATGGATCGAGGATGACGTGATCGCCGAGGACGGCGCTGAACCCGTAGGCCGAGACGATGATGATCAGGCAGGATCCGACGGCGACCAGCATGTGCGTTCGCAGGCCAGCGGTGCGAACCGAACGCTCGCGCTCGACCCCGATGATGCTGCCGAGGGCGGCGGCGAGCAGAAGGCGGGCGATGAGCTCCCACTGCGGCAAGACGGCGGCGTGCACTGAAGTCACCTTCGGATGACCTTCGGGGGCTGCGCAGAGTGGACAAATCCCCGTCCGTCGGCAAGAAAAAGGTCTGAACACGGATCAAATCGGGGCGATTCGCCTGGCCAAGCACGGGACAAAAAGGCCGCTCAATCACCGCTCGACGAAGCGGCGGACGTCGCGGCGCGACGAGGCCCACAACCGTGTCGATCGGCTCGCCGCGGCGCTGGCGGAGGTGCGGGCCGGCGCCCGCGTCAGCCCGCGCACCAGCAAGCTGTTCGCTTCCGGCGCGCCCAAGATGGCCCAGAAGGTCATCGAGGAAGCGGCGGAAGCGGCCATCGAGGCCGTGCGCGGCGATCGGGCGGCGCTGATCGGCGAGAGCGTCGACCTGATCTACAACTTGAGCGCCCTGTGGGTGGAGCTGGGCGTCACGACGGACGACATCTGGTCCGAGATGGATCGGCGCGAAACGGCGCTGGGCATGGCCGAGAAGTTGGCGAAGTCCAGCCCTGAGGGCGGCTAGAGTGGCTCCGCTCGTGCGAGCGCTCTCGACGGCTGAGCACGTAGCGCCGGCGGGACGCCGGCGCTACGTGCTTTTCCCCGAACTCTGAGTGCTTTAGCCAGCGGCGCGTCCGAACGCGGCGCGGATCGCCTCCACCCCCTCGCCCATCATGGCTCCGACAGTGACGGCCGCGGCGTCGGGCAGGACGTCGGCGATCCACACCAGTCGGGTCCCCTCCCGTTCGGCGACGACCTCGAACGAGGCGTTGTGGTGGTTGATCCGCTCGCTGCGGACCGAATAGGCCAGGCGGCGACGTTGCTCGTCGATACCCACGATCACCTCGCGGGCTACAAGACCGTTGGCGAAAGTGACCATCCGCGCGCCCTCCTCCATCACGACATCGACGACGAAACCCGGGGCAAAACGGGTGTGGACGGCGCCGACGTCGCGCACCACGTCCCACACCGCCTCGGGGCCGGCGGCGAGCGAGATTTCCTTGTGAATCGAGGCCATGACGATCTCCCCTGATGTGGGGAGAGATTGCCATGAGTACGGCTGCAAGGCTGGCGGCTTTCGGACTCGGTCAGCTGGCGCGCCCCTAGCGGAAGAGCCTGAGATCGACGGCGTCGGCCATGGCCTGATGGCCGGCGTCGTTGGGGTGGAGATGGTCGCGGGCTGCGTAGAGCGCCTTGAGGCGGGCCGGGTGGTCCGGATCGCGCAGCGCGGCGTCGAAGTCGATGACGCCGTCGAAAGCGCCGCCAGTGCGGATCCAGCGGTTGACCGCCTCGCGCGTCTGGTTCTTCGCGTCGGCGTAGTAGCCCGGCATATCGACGCCCTCGAACGGCGTCAGGGTGGCGCCGATCACCTTGACCCCGCGGGCGTGGGCCATGGCGATCAGCCGGCGATAGCCGGCGATCAGGTCCGCGGCCGTGGGGGCTTTGGCGGCGTCGGCGAGGGCGAAGCCCTGGCGGCTGGCGCCCGGGAAGCCGATGTCGTTGACGCCTTCCAGCACGACCACGTGGGTCAGGCCCGGCAGCGTGAGCACATCACGATCGAAGCGGGCCAGGCCGCTGACTCCGAGGCTGGCCAGCGGCCCGTCGGCGAGCAGGCGGTTGCCGGCGACGCCCTCGCTGACCACGGCGAGCGATGGATCGCCGCCGGTGGCAGCCGCGCGGCGGGCCAGATCGTGCGGCCAGCTGCGATCGGCATCGAAGCTCGAGCCATCGCCGTCGGTGATCGAGTCGCCGAACGCCGCCACCAGGCGCTGGTGCGGGCGGGCGACCGTCAAGACCTGGGTGACCAGGATCGAGGATTCGGTCTGCGCCTGGGTGTCGACATGGGCCGCCGCGACGGCGTTCCCCGGCGGGGTGACGACGGCGTGCTTCATGGCGACGCCGTGCAGGGTCGGGGTCGCCACCGCGTCCGGGAAGTAGAGGCTGAGGCTGATCTCGCCACCGGACGCGACGGCGAGGTCGGCCGGATCGCTGAGCACCGACGCGCCGGCGGGGACGGTCACGGAGGGGCGCCCGGCGAAGGTCAGCGCTCGGATGGAGCCCGGTTCGACGCTGGCGGCGTCGACCGCCCGCGCCGCCGTGGCCGCGCCGATGGTCAGCGGCGTCGTTCCATATTGGTTGGAAAGGCGCACGCGAAACTTCTGGCCGCCCACGGAAATTCGCACGCGCTCGCGGACGGTCTGGCCAGCCAGTTTGAGGAGAGGCTCGTCCGGGTCCGGATCGGCCGGCTCGGGACTGGCGGCCCAGGTCGCTACCCAGGCGTGCGCGTGGGCGGCGGCGACGGGACTGTTGAGCGCGAGGGCGGCGGCGAGAGCGAGTACGGCAAGCCTGATGTTAACCATTTGAACTCTTACAAAAAACGCAGACTTGGCCTGACGCCCGGGGTCGAGGCAAATTAAAGCTCGTTAAGGTTGGCTGGCGACGTCGCCAGCAAGCCGACCCATCGACACCATTGGCGCGAAGCAGCCGAGGATCAGGCGGCTGGCGTCGAACGGTGGCTCACCGGCGGCGTCCATGCGCGGGTCTTCGTGCATCCGCGCTTCGGCGGCCTCGAAGCTCGCCTTGTCCGGCCACACCTGCCAGGTGAAGACGATCTTTTCGCCTTCCTTGGCCGCCACTGCGCGGCGGAAATCGGTCTGCTTGCCGTCGGGGACGTAGTCCTCCCAGGATTCGACGATCTCCAGGCAGCCGTACTCCCTGAAGAACCGCGCCCCGTTCTCGGCCCAGCGTCGATAGGCTTCCATCCGGTCGGCGGGCACGGGGATGACGAGGCCGGCGACGTACATGTGTGGTGGCTCCCCTGAGCGGCGACGGGCGCGCCGCGGCGGAGGGACACTATCATAACGTCTGTCAGCGATGACCTATCCGGGAAAGTGCGTGGACCTCGTCTCTTCCTTCGCCCCCGTCAGCGGGGGCGAAGGATTGCAAGAGACAAAGGCGACTACTTCTTGGCCGGGTGGAGCTGCGCTTCGATGTCGGCCTGGGTCAGGTTGACGTTGGCGGCGCCGTTGAACACGCCGAGCCTATCTGTCGGCAGCCGGAAGCTTTCGGAGCCCATCTGGATGGTGGCTAGCTGCTGGCCGGTCTTGGGGTCGGTGGAGATGTCGGCGATCTGGCCGATGGCGGCGCCGGTGCGGTCCTTGACGGTCAGGCCGGTGGTCAGCTGGGCGGTGGTCGAGGTGGTGGCGCTGGTGTTGGCGGCCGAGCCGGTGCTGGCGGCCGGAGCCTGACTGCTGGCAGGCGGCGTGGCCGAAGTGTCCGGCGCCGTCTGGGTCGGGTAGGCCTGGCCGGCCATCGACCCGCTCGCCTGGGGCGCGGCGCGGCTCTGGGCCAGGGCGGGCGCGCCGGCCAGCAAGGCGACGGCGGCGACGGTCGAAACGACGGGGAAGCGGAGGGAATGCATGGCTCACCTGTGTCACAACGCCCCCAAGATCACCTTGAACAGCCTTGGGCGCGATCCGTTCCGAGCTTGGCTTTGGCTCAGTCCGCCTCGCCGAAACGGGTGAACTTGCGGCGCAGCTCGACCACCTCGTCGATGCGGGCCTCGGCGCCGGAAAGCTCGGCGGCCACCGCGGCCAGCAGCAGCTCCATCAAGAGCTGCAGCATGCTGAGGCTGCGCACGCCGAACTCGGTCTCGATCATCAGGACGTCGTCGGTGAACCTGCGCGCCCAGTGGCAATAGACGTCGGTGAGGATGATGGTGGGAATGCCGCGGCGCGCCGCCTCCTCGGCCAGGAGGCGGAAGGTCTTCGAATAGCGGCGGGCGTCGATCAGGATCAGGCAGCGATTGGGATCGGGATCGAGCAGGATCTCGGCGTAGGAGCCGTCGGCCAGTTCGGAGAAATAGACCCGTGGGCGCAGGCTCTGCAGGAAGGTGGCGAAGCCGAGGCCGAGGTAGCGTCCGACCTCGAAGCTGGCGACATAGACCTCGCTGGCCGAAGCGATGCGGGAAACGATGCGCGGCCATTCCGGCGCGTCGGGGACCCGATAGACGTCGGTCAGGGCCTTGATCTTGGCTTTCAGGGTGTCGGTGGCGAAAGTTTCGCCGGCGGCCGGCGTGCCGCCCCAGCCGGCCTGGCGCAGCTCCTCCTTGATCTCGCGCAGGTCGGCGTAGCCGAGTTTCCGGATGTAGCGGCCGACGGTCATCGGGCTGACCTCTACGCGCCGGCCGATCGAGGCGGCGGTCTCGAACGGCAGCTCGTTGAGATGGGTGAGGAAGTAGTCGGCGAGGCGGGCCTCGGCCGGCGTGCCGTCGGCCAGACTTTCCCGGATCGCCGTCTCGATGGTGGCCATCACCCTCCTCCATCGCCCGATTCGCCAGGGCCGCCGAGCCGGGGAATGTTATTTCGATAACATGTTGCGCCCATTGACGGGAGGTGCATAACATCGCGCAGTGTCCGAACACGGACCAGGAGGGGAAGACGATGACGTTGCGCGGCGCGCTGCTGGGCGGAATCGCGGTTATGGCCCTGCCGGCCATGGCCCTGGCGCAGACCGCACAGACCTCGGTGTCGGAGGTGGTGGTCACCGCCCAGAAGCGCAGCGAGGACCTGCAGAAGGTCCCGGTGTCGGTCAGCGTCGTGAGCGGCGCCAAGCTCGAGGATTTCGCCGCGACCAACCTCCAGGATTGGTCAGGGTATGTGCCGGGCTTGCAGCTTGGCGCCAACGGCTCGCCGGGCCTGGTGAATCTGTCGATCGACGGGATCGGTCCGGTGGCCGCGGCCTCGGAGGTGGGCGTCTACGTCAACGACACGCCGCTTGGCTCTTCCAGCAGTTTTGTCGGATCGAGGGCCTTTACGCCCGACCTGATGCCCTACGACCTGGACCAAATCGAGGTTCTGCGCGGGCCGCAAGGCACGCTGTATGGCGCCAGCACCATGGGCGGCCTGATCAAGTATGTATTGAAGGATCCGGATCTGGAACATTTCTCCGGTCGTATCGGCGGCGACATCTTTGGGGTGGAGAACGGGTCGGGCGTCGGCGGCGGCGCCCGCGCCGCCATCAACGCGCCGCTCATCAAGGACCAGCTTGCCGTGCGCCTGTCGGTCTATGACGAGAACACGCCCGGCTACATCGATAACGCCACCATGGGTCAGAAGGGCGACAACGCCGTCACCCAATACGGCGGCCGCGCGGCGCTGCTCTGGAAGCCGACCGCCGACTTTTCGGCCGAGCTTTCGGCGATCTATTCCCGCAACCACTCTGACAACCAGGCGATCGTCGCGATCAGCCAGGCGACCCTGCAGCCGATCGCCGGACCGCTTTCGAACATCAACACCCTTCCCGAACCCTATACGCAGGCCTTGCAGCTCTACGACCTGCACCTCGACTGGGACCTGAAATGGGCCACGCTCACGTCGGTGAGCAGCTATCAGCGTTTCGAGAACAACAACACGCAGGATCTGACGGACTACCTCGGGGTGTACCTGCCGCTGTTCGGCCTCACCGCCGAACCTGGGCAAGTGGACTTCCATCAACACTATGTGCTGAGCAAATGGACCCAGGAATTGCGGCTCGCCTCGCCGACCGGCCAGAGGTTCGAGTGGATGCTCGGCGGCTTCTACACCCACGAGAGCGGCGTCAACGACGAGATCTACGACGGCAATGACGGGAGCGGCGCGCCGCTGACCGCCCTCAATCCGCTGGAGTTCGCCGACCTTCCCTCGACCTACCAGGAATACGCCTTCTTCGGCGACCTCACCTGGCACGTCACCGGCTGGTTCGACATCGGCGGCGGCCTGC
This sequence comes from Caulobacteraceae bacterium, assembly GCA_049519835.1. Classification (GTDB taxonomy): domain Bacteria; phylum Pseudomonadota; class Alphaproteobacteria; order Caulobacterales; family Caulobacteraceae; genus Acaudatibacter. Next base: position 11,090 of record JBEKQJ010000037.1, read on the forward strand.
GCTGGGCGCACAACAGCCAGAACTTCACCGAGATCGTTGGCGGCACCCTGGTCGGTTCGTCGCCCCCGACGACGCCCGCAGAGACGGTTCCCGGATCGTCGAGCGAAAGCGTGCTCACCTATCAGGTCAGCCCGACGATTCACCTCAACAGCAATTCCATTCTTTATGGCCGCATCGCCAGCGGCTATCAGCCAGGCGGCCCGAACCTCGTCCTGCCCGGCGAGAGCTTGCCGAGCCAGTTCTTCTCTTCACGCCTCACCGACTATCAGGTCGGCGTCAAATCGGTCTTCCTGGGCGGCCGGGCCAGTGTCGATCTCTCGGCGTTCGACATCGAGTGGAGCAAGATCCAGGTCTCCGTGCTCTACCCGGATGGATTCAGCGCCGTCGGCAACGCCGGTACGGCCAGGAGCCAGGGCTTCGACCTGGGCGGCACGCTCTCGCCCATCGCAGCGCTGACACTAGGCGCCAATCTCTCCTACGACGACGCAAGGCTGACCCAAGCAGTGCCTTCGATCACCGCCGCGTCCGGCGCCCGTCTGCCCCTGACGCCGATGTGGAGCGGTTCGCTGACGGCGAACTGGACCTTCCCGATCACCGAGGGCTGGCGCGGCGTTCTTGGCGGCGGCTGGCGCTATTCCGGTTCGCGTTACTCCTTCGTCCAGGGCTCGACCTCCGGCGGCGCGCCGCAGGGGCTGGAAGCCAAAGCCTATGGCGTTGTCGACCTGCATCTGGGCGCCCGCTCGGAGGGGTGGACGGTGTCGATCTTCGCCAAGAACCTGCTCGACGAGCGCGCCTATCTGGCGCCGGCCAGCTATTTCAACGACGCCCTGGGCTTCCCCATCGACATCACCGCCCCGGTGCTGCAGCCGCGCACCGTCGGCCTCAGCCTCGACAAGGCGTTCTGAGGCGCCATGAAACTCGCCGTTCGCAAGGAGTCCTGGCCGCTCGCCGCGCCGTTCCGGATCACCAACTATGTGTTCTCGGCCGCCGATATAGTTGTGGTCGAGCTTTCGGACGGCGGCGCGACCGGTCGCGGCGAGGCGGCGGGGGTCTATTACCTCGGCGAGACGGCCGACACCCTGACGGGCCAGATCGAGGCGGTGCGCGGCCGGATCGAGGCGGGGATCGACCGCGAGGGGCTGCGGGCGCTGCTGCCGCCCGGCGGAGCGCGCAATGCATTGGACGCCGCGCTCTGGGATCTGGAGGCGCGGCGGAGCGGCCAGCCGGTATGGAAGCTCGCCGGCCTCGAGGCGCCCCATCCGCTGCTGACCACCTTCACGGTCAGCGCCGGCGCGCCGGCGGAGATGGCCAGCGCGGCGGAGGGCTTCACCTCGGCCAAGGCGATCAAGATCAAGCTGACCGGAACCGATCCGGCCGACTGCGTGCGGGCGGTGCGGGCGGCGCGGCCGGACGTGTGGCTGGGCGTCGACGCCAACCAGGGCTTCGACCGCGCCGCGCTGGAGGCGCTCACGCCGACCCTGGTGGCGAGCCACGTAGCCTTGGTCGAGCAGCCGGCGCGAATGGGCGAAGACGCAACACTCGACGGCCTGGAGAGGCCCATTCCGCTGGCCGCCGACGAGAGCGCCCAGAGCCTGGCCGACCTGCCGCGGCTCGCCGACCGCTATGACGTGATCAATATCAAGCTCGACAAGTGCGGCGGCCTCACCGAGGGCTTGGCCATGGCGGCCGAGGCGCGGCGCCTGGGCCTGAAGGTGATGGTCGGCTGCATGTCGGGGACGTCGCTGGCCATGGCGCCGGCGTTCGTGCTGGGGCAGGCCGCCGAGATCGTCGACCTGGACAGCCCGGTGTTTCTCACCGGCGATCGGCCGACGCCGGCGGTGTACGAAGACGGCAGGATCTGGTGTCCGCCCGAGCTGTGGGGCTCGCCGGATGCCTGAGAGGAGAAACGCCATGATGACCGCGACCAGGCGCTGGCTGGGGTGGGCGGTCGCCGCGCTCGGTCTCATCATGGCGGGGGCGGCAACGGCGCAGACGCCGGCCGCCCCACCCTCCGCCCATCCGCTGACCGCCGACGACCTCGGCGCCTGGCTCGACGGCCTGATGCCGACGGCGCTGAAAACCGCCGAGGTTCCAGGCGCCGTCGTCGTGGTGGTCAAGGACGGCCAGGTGCTGTTCGAGAAGGGCTACGGCTTCGCCGACTACAAGTCCGGCAAGCCGGTGGACCCGAAGACCACCCTCTTCCGCCCCGGCTCGGTCTCCAAGCTGTTCACGTGGACGGCGGTGATGCAGCAGGTGGAGGCCGGCAAGATCGACCTCGACGCCGACGTCAACCGCTACCTCGACTTCCACATCCCGGCCTACCACGGGATGCCGGTCACGATGCGGATGCTGATGCAGCACCGGGCCGGCTTCTCGGAGACGGCCCGCGACCTGCTGACCTACGGCAAGGCCCCGCCGCCGCTGGATGTGGTGCTGAAGCGCTACGTGCCGCCGCGGATCTTCACGCCCGACGAGGGGCCCGGCTATTCGAACTATGGCGCCAGCCTGGCCGGCTATATCGTCCAGCGGGTCAGCGGCGAGCCGTTCGACGACTACATCGAGCGGCACATCTTCGCCCCGCTCGGCATGGCCCACGCGACCTTCGTCCAGCCCCTGCCCGCCGCCCTCGCCCCCGACATGTCGACCGGCTACGCGACCGCCGACCAGCCGGGCAAGGGCTTCGAGATCATCTCCCTGCCGCCGGCTGGCTCGCTGTCGGCCACCGGCGACGACATGGCGCGGTTCATGATCGCCCATCTGCAGGACGGCCAGTACGCCGGCGCGCAGATCCTGCAGCCGAAGACGGCCGAGGAGATGCACACCAGCCTGACCAAGGCCTTCCCGGACCTGGCCGGCAACGAGCTCGGTTTCTACCAGCAGGACATCAACGGCCATCGGGTGATCGCCCACGGCGGCGACACCGACTTCTTCCACTCCGACCTGTCGCTGTTCCTCGACGACCACGTGGGCCTGTTCATTTCGGTCAACGGCCGCGGCAAGGACGGCATGGGCGAGCTGATCCGCCAGAGCGTCTTCGACGGCTTTGGAGACCGCTACTTCCCGGCCCTTGCCCCAGCCGCGCCGACGGCGGGTGTGCCGCTCGATGTCGCCAAGGCCCACGCCAAACTGATGGCCGGCCCGTGGAGCAACACCCGGCGCTCGGATTCGAGTTTTCTGGCGCTGATCGAGCTGATCCAGCCATTGACGGTGACCGACGACGGCGACGGCACGATCTCGTTCAGCCTGTTGGGCGCCAAGCAGACCTACGCCGAGGTCAAGCCGTTCCTCTGGCAGGAGGTGCACGGCCACGACCGCCTCGAAGCGATCGTCAAGGACGGCAAGGTGACGCGCTGGAGCACCGACTTTCTGGCCCCGATCTTCGTCATGGTTCCCGCGACGCACGCCCTGGCCCGGGCCGGCCTCGCCATGCCGCTGCTGCTGGCCGCCCTCGCCTTCCTGCTGGCGACGGCGCTTTCCTGGCCGTGGGCGGCCATCGCCCGGCGGATCTACGGCGGCAGCTTTCCGCACGCCGGCTGGCGCGCCTGGGGGTACCGCAAGGTGCGCATCTGCGCCTGGCTGGTGTTCGTGGCCCTCGGCCTGTGGACGGCCGTCATCCAGCTGGTGTCGGAGACGGCCGGCGCGGCCGTGGCGCCCCTGCTGACCGCGACTCAGGTCGTCTCGTTGCTGGCGTTCGGCGGCGGCTTCCTGGCGGCGGCGTGGAACCTGTGGCTGACCTGGACGGGCAAGGCGGGGTGGACGGCGCGCGCCTTTTCGGTGCTGGCTCTTGCGGCCTTCGGCTTCACGCTGTGGATCGCGCTCGCCTACCACATGATCGGCTTCAGCGGCGAGTATTGAGGGGTAAGAGGCGCTATCCAGGCCAGGAGACGCGTCATGCCGACAGGTTCGATCGATCCCTCGCGTCCGCAGTTCGAGGCGTTCAAGGCCTTGCCGCGCGGGACGCCGATCCAGATGCTGAATCTGATCAGGCTGAAGCCCCTGGCTGAATATCCCGCCGACCATCCCAACCACGGCAAGGGGATGAGCGGGCTGGACGCCTACCGCGCCTATGGCCGGGACAGCGCCGAGGTGTTCGCCCGGGTCGGCGGACGGCAGGTGTGGGCGGGGCGGCCTGAGGCGGTGGTCACCGGCCCCGCCGACGAGGCCTGGGACCTGGCCTTCATCGCCGAATACCCGAGCGCGGCGGCCTTCCTGGCCATGGTCACCGATCCGGCCTACCGCGAACACGTCAAGCATCGCACCGCCGGCGTCGCCGACAGCCGGCTGATCCGGCTGGCCCCGATCACGCCTGGATCGGGGTTCGGCGAATAATTCATCGGAACGAGGTTGAAACTCGCGCCGTTCTAAGGTTTGAGGGGCACCGCTCCCGAATTCCCCTTCAAAGGACCCATGCGAGATCGCTTGAAAACAGGCCACGCCGAGCGGCTGGCCGCCGCCAACGAGGCCAAAAAAGCCCTGCTGGCCAAAATGGTCGTCAAACCCACCGTCACCGCGCCCGTGCTGGAAAGCCGCGAGGAACGAAAGGCCAAGGAGCTCGAGCGCGTCCGCGCCGAGCGCGCCGCCGCCAAGGAAGCGGCCCGTCTCGCCGCCATCGACCGCCAGGCCAATGATCTGGAATCGAAGCGCCAGGAGCGCCGCGACCGCAAGGCCGCCTTCAAGGCCGAGCAACGCGCCCGCCGCGAAGCCAAGTCCATGACCCGCCGGACGGGGTGATCTCGGGACCGCGGGCCTCTGGCTCGCGGGCGGGTGGACGCTCCGAATCTACTCCGCCGCCAGGGCGACCGGCGCGGCCTGGGCGCCGCGGATCAGGCGGCCAGGCAAGGCCTTGGTCGCTTCGCCCTCCCGATAGGTGACCTGGCCGGCGACGATGGTCGCCGCATAGCCGCTCGCCCGCTGGGTCAGCCGGCGGCCGCCGGCCGGCAGGTCGTAGGCCACCATCGGCGCATGCAGGGCGAGGCGATCATAGTCGATGACATTGAGATCGGCCCGGTAGCCCGGCGCGATCACGCCGCGATCGTTGAGCCCGACGAGACGCGCGGTGTCGCGGGCCTGCATGCGGACGACCTCGGCGACGGCAAGCTTTGGCCCCCGGGTCCGGTCGCGCGTCCAATGGGTGAGCAAGGTGGTCGGAAAGCTGCCGTCGCAGATCATGCCGACGTGGGCCCCGCCGTCGGATAGCCCCGGCACGGTCAGCGGATGGACGATGAGCTCGCGGGCGGCGTCGAGCGAGCCTTCGGCGTAGTTGAGGAACGGGGCGTAGAGCATGCCCCGGCCGCCGTTCGTCAGCATGTGGTCGAGCGCGGCGTCCTCCGGCGTCACGCCGCGCGCCTCGGCGACGACGGCCACCGAGGTCTCGGGCCCCGGCTCGTAGTCCGGTGGATCGGCGAGGATGTGCAGGAGGCGCCAGTCGGAGACCAGGCGACGCAGGGCGTGCGGCGGCGACTCGGCCAGCAGCCGGGCCCGGAAGGCCGGGTCGGAGAGCGCCGCGACACGCTCGGCATGCGGACGGCCGGCGATCTCGCGGTAGGCCGGGTACTGGCTGAACGGATTGAGGGTCAGCTCGAGGCCGAGCAGGACGCCCACGGCCCGGGCGGCGACCTGGGCGGCCATGGGCAGGCCAGCGGCCACGGCGTCCTCCAGCGCCGCCAGCAGGGTCTTGTAGGCGGCCGGATCGATCGGGCTCTGCAGGAGGGTGAACGAGAGCGGCCGGCCCGAGCGCTCGACGATCCGCCGCAGCATGGCGAATTCCAGCTCCGGGTCGGTGAAGTCGGAGACCACCTGCAGGGCCCCGGCGCCGGCGGCCTTCAGCCCGAGCGCGATGCCGGAAAGCTCGTCCTCGCCGGCAGTAA
>JBEKQJ010000038.1:0-16890 GCA_049519835.1 Caulobacteraceae bacterium
CTCGACCCCTTCGAGGAGCAGTCGGCCGATCGAGCGCTTGTGCAGGTCGGCGTTCTGGCCGCAGTTGTAGCAATATGACCCGACGAGCGGCGCGCCACAGTTGGCGCAGACCGAACCGGCCGGCGGCGGGGGCCGCCGCTTCGACGCCCCCTCGAGGGCGTCCGCCGCAACGATCTCGAGCTCCCTCACGCCCTCACCTCCCCGCCCGGCCGGAAGAAATGCCGGAACGCCCGCTGCCTCAAGCGGAATCGACCAGCGCCAGCCATTCATCTTCGGTCAAGACCTGGATGCCGAGATCGACGGCGGTCTTGAGTTTGGAGCCGGCGCCCGGACCCGCGACGACGAGATCGGTCTTCTTCGACACCGAGGAGGCGACTTTGGCCCCCAGGCTCTCGGCCCGGGCCTTGGCCTCGTCTCGGGTCATGCGCTCCAGCGAGCCGGTGAACACCACCGTCTTGCCGGCCACCGGACTGTCGGTGCGCGGCCGGGCAGAGTCCTCGATGGTCAGCTCGGCGACGAGGTCGTCGACGAGGCGGTGGTTGTGCGGCTCTGAGAAATAGGCGGCCATGGCGGAGATGACCGCCGCGCCCACCTGGTCGAGGGCGTCGAGCTCGACGATGGCATCCGGATCGCCGGCCGCCACCTTGTCCATGGCGGCGAGGAAACTCGCAGCGTCGCCGTAGCCGCGGGCCAACACGGTGGCCGTCTGCTCGCCGACGTGGCGGACGCCGAGTGCATTGATGAACCGCTCGAGCGAGATGGTCCGCCGTCCGGCGATGGCGGCCGCGAGATTGGCCACCGACGTCTCGCCGTAGCGCTCGCGCTCGGTCAGCGCCTTCAGCTTAGCTTCATCGGCGCCGAGGCGAAAGATATCAGCCGGCTCGCGGATCAGGCCTTCCTCGAAGAAGGCGGCGAGCTGCTTCTCGCCAAGACCCTCGATGTCGAAAGCGCGGCGCGAGACGAAGTGCTTGAGGTGTTCGATGCGCTGGAACGGACAGGCGAGCTCGCCGGTGCAGCGCCGCACCACCGTCTCGGCCCCGGAGGCGGTGGTCTCGCGCGCCAGCGGCGTCTTGAGCGGACACGGACAGACCGTGGGGAACTCGTACGGCCTCGCGTCGGCCGGCCGCTCGGACTCCACCACGCCGACGATCTGGGGAATGACGTCGCCGGCCCGTTGGACGATGACGGTATCGCCAACGCGGAGGTCCTTGCGGGCGATCTCGTCGGCGTTGTGCAGCGTGGCGTTGGTGACCACCACACCGCCGACCGTCACCGGCGTCAGCCGGGCCAGCGGCGTCACCGCGCCGGTGCGGCCGACATTGATGTCGATCGCCTCCAGGATGGTGCGCGCCTGTTCGGCGGGGAACTTGCGAGCCACGGCCCAGCGCGGCGAGCGCGAGACGAAGCCGAGGCGGCCCTGCCAATCCAGGCGGTCGACCTTGTAGACCACGCCGTCGATGTCGAAGGGCAGGTGCGGGCGCAAGCGCTCCATCTCGGCGTAGGCGGCGAGCAGGCCCTCGACGCCCTCGACCCGGCGCGCCTGGGGCGTGACCTGGAAGCCCCAGGACCGCAGGGCCTCCAGCGCCTGCCACTGGGTGTCGGCGAACGGCGCCGAAAGCAGGCCCCAGGCATAGGCGAAGAAACGCAACGGTCGCTGGGCGGTGATCTTGGGATCGATCTGACGCAGCGACCCGGCGGCGGTGTTGCGCGGGTTGACGTAGGTGCGCTGGCCGGCCGCCTCGGCGGCGGCGTTGATCTGAGCGAAGTCCTCGTGGCCGAGGTAGACCTCGCCGCGGATCTCGATGATCTCCGGCCAGCCGCCGCCCTGCAGCCGGTGCGGGATCTCCTTGATGGTCATCAGGTTGGCGGTGACATCCTCGCCGGTCTGGCCGTCGCCGCGAGTGGCGCCCTGGACCAGGCGCCCGGCTTCGTAACGCAGCGAGGACGACAGGCCGTCGATCTTCGGCTCGGCGGTGTAGGCGATCGGCTCGTCGGACAGGCGCAAGAAGCGACGCACGCGAGCGTCGAACTCCACGGCCTCCTCGTCGGAAAAGGCGTTGTCCAGCGAAAGCATGGGGACGCCATGGGTGACCGCCGAGAACGCCGCCGACCTGACGGAACCGACTTTCCTGGAGGGCGAGTCCTCGCGAATGAGGGCCGGAAATCGCGCCTCGATGTCACCGTTTCGGCGCTTGAGCGCGTCGTACTCGGCGTCGGAGACCAGCGGCGCGTCGTCCTGGAAATAGCGCCGGTCGTGCTCGGAGAGATCGGCCGCCAGGCGCGCGAGTTCGTCGGCCGCCTCGGCTTCGGTGAGGTCGGCGACGGGCTTGTTCGCGGCAGCCTCTGGCATCCCCTCTCCCCTTGCGGGAGAAGGAAGGTTTGGCAAGAGCTAAGCCGCCATCAGCGCCCGGGCGGCGGCGCGGGCGGCTTCGGTGACCGTCTCGCCGGAGAGCATACGGGCGATCTCCTCTTCCCGAGCAGCACCCGTCAGCGGCTCAACGCGGGTGCGCTCGGCCGTCCGGCTGACCTGGTAGTGGGCGTCGGCCCGGGCGGCGACCTGTGGGCTGTGGGTGACCACCACCACCTGTCCGCCGACGGCCAGACGCGCCAGGCGCTGACCGACGGCGTCGGCCACGGCGCCGCCGACACCCTGGTCGACCTCATCGAAGATCATCAGCGGCCGGCGATCGGCCGCGAGGCTGGCCTCGATGGCCAGCGACAGGCGCGACAGCTCCCCGCCCGAGGCCACCGAGCCGAGCGGCGCGAAGGGCGCGCCGGCGATGGTGGCGATCTCGAACTCGACACGGTCGGCGCCAGCCGGGCCCTCGCGGCTCTCCGGAAGCGGCTCGACGGCGACACGGAAGCGGGCCTTGGCGAGGCGCAGCGGCGCGAGTTCGGCCTGTACGGCGGCGGCCAGGCGCGCCGCGGCGGCGGTGCGACCCTTGGTCAGGGCGGCGGCGGCGGCGCGCCAGGCTGCGCGGGCCGCGTCGGCCTCGGACCGGGCGTCCGCCAGAGCATCCTCCGCGCCGTCGATGGCGGCGAGGCGAGCGGCGAGGTCGGCTCGCGCCGCCGGCAGGGCGTCGACCTCCACCCCCAGGCGGCGCGCGGCGGCGCGCAGGGCGAAGAGGCGCTCCTCCGCCGCTTCCAGGCGTCCAGGTTCGAGGTCGAAGCTCTCCACCGCCGCGTCGATCGCCGCAGCCGCCTCGCCGGCTTCGATTAGGGTTCGGTCCACCGCCTCGGCGGCGGCGGCCAGACGTTGCGGCGCCTGACCCTCGGGATCGACGCCGGCGGCGAGCGCCCGCTCGCGGGCCCGGCCCAGGGCGCGAAAAGCCTGGCCGAGACGGCCCGAGAGGGTGTCCGGGGCCAGGGCCTCGCGAGCGGCGGCGATCTCAGAGAGAGCCCGTTCGGCCGCGCCGAGCAAGGCGCGCTCGTCGGCGAGCCGCGCCTCTTCGCCCTCGCGCGGGGCCAGGCGGTCGAGCTCGACCAGGCGTTCGGCCATAATCTCGCGCTCGGCGACGCCCGAGGCCGCGGCGGCCTGCGCCGTGTCCAGGCGCTCGGCGGCGGCCCGCCAGGCGCGCCAGGCGGCGCTGCAGGACTCGAGGTCCAGGCCGCCGAAGGCGTCCAGCAGCGGCCGGTGACTTTTGGCGTCGAGCAGACCGACGGCGTCGTGCTGACCGTGCACCTGAACCAGAACTTCGCCGGCCTCGCGCAGGGCGGCGACGCCGGTCGCCTGGTCATTGATGAAAGCGCGCGAGCGGCCGTCGGCGCCAAGCGAACGGCGCAGCACCAAGTCTTCGCCCCGGTCGAAAGCAAGACCCTTCTCTTCGAGCAGTTCCCAGACCGGATGATTGGAGGCCGGCGCGAACACGGCCGCCGCGCTGGCCTGGGCGGCGCCGCGCAGCACCAATCCAGCGTCCCCGCGGCCCCCGAGCGCAAGGCCTAGGGCGCCCAGGATCACCGATTTGCCGGCGCCGGTCTCGCCGGTGAGGACCGTCAGGCCCGGTCCGAAGGCGAGGTCGAGGCGATCTGCGAGCACAACGTCGCGGATGGCGAGACCTATCAACATGGTATGGCGAGGATGACCGAGAATCCCCGCGGCTCAAAGGCCGATCAGAGTCCCAGGAAACCGTGTACGAAGCCGCCCTTCTTCTTGGGCTTGGGCGGCGGCGCAGCCTTTTCTTGGGCCGCCACGACATCGGAGGCGTGTGTGGCGGTTTCGGTCTTGGCGATCTCCACCGCCGGCGGCGCGACGGTGGTCTCCTTATGCCGACCCCAGGGCAGAATCCGCGGCAGGCCGGGACCGCGGTAGTCGGCCGGCGGCACGGCCGGGCGCAGGCCGCGCGAGGTCAGCAGCTTGTAGGCCTCCTGGTACCAGATATCACCCGGATAGTTGTAGCCGAGCACCGCGCCGTCACGCACCGCCTCGGCGTTGAGGCCGACGGAGAGATAGCAAACCACGAGGCGATAGAGCGCCTCGGGGGCGTGGGTGGTGGTCTGGTAGTCGTCGACCACCGACTTGAAGCGGCCGATGGCGGCGATGGGATCGCCGCCCCGCTGGTAGTAGCGGCCGACGGCCATTTCCTTGCCGGCCAGCTGGTCGACGGTCATGTCGTACTTGAACTTGGCGTCGCGGGCGTACTCGGTGGACGGGTAGCGCTTGAAAACCTCGGCCAGCGCGGCGCGGGCCTGGGCGGTTGAGGCCTGGTCGCGACCGACGTCGACGATCTGTTCAAAGTAGCAGATCGCCTTGATGTAATAGGCGTAGGGCGTGGCGGCGTTGCCCGGATAGAGCGCGATGAAACGCTCGGCGTCGGAGATCGCGTCGGCGTAGTTGTTGCCCTCGTAGTGGGCGTAGGCCTCCATCAGGATCGCCCGGCGCGACCACTCCGAATAGGGGTGCTGGCGCTCGACTTCCTTGAAGTAATTGGCCGCATCGTTCCACTCGTGACGGTCGAGATGCTCGGCCCCGACGTTATAAAGCACCTCCACCGGCGCTTCCTTGTAGGCCAGGGTGGGCTTCTTCTTGTGGAGGAGGGAGCATCCGGAGACGGCGACCGCCGCAGTCAGGGCGAGGAGGACGACAGCTCGGCCCCGAAAATTGCCTTTCACGAACGATCACCTCAGCGTAGGGGCGCGCCCCGCGCCAGCGTCCGGGGTTTCTACACGAGCCCGCCCGAGGCGCAATGATTCAGACGGCTCTGGCCAGCTTTGACTGCGGCTCGGCCCAGCGCCACGATTTTGCCTGAGCCAGCAGCGCCCGAACCAAGGCGTTGTTGAGGCCGTGGCCGGCATAGAGGCCTTCGTAGCGGCCGATGAGGGGCGCCCCCAGCAGATAGAGATCGCCGACCGCATCCAGCATCTTGTGGCGGACGAACTCGTCGTCCCGGCGCAGACCGCCTGGGTTGATCACTTTGTCGCCTTCGATCACCAAGGTATTGTCCAGCGTGCCGCCCCGCGCCAGGCCGGCCTGCCGAAGGGCGTCGACTTCGTGCAGGAAACCGAAGGTGCGATTGGTCGCCAACTCCTCGCGGAAGCTGACCTCGCCGACGGCCAGTTCCAGACGTTGACGGCCGATGGCCGAGCTTTCAAAGGCGATCTCGAAGGCGACCTCGAAACCGTCGGCCGGGAGCAGGGCGGCCGACTTCTCGTCCTCGCAGACCACGACCGGCTCGAGAATCTCGATGAACCGGCGTTGCGCGGCCTGCGGCTTGCGGCCGGCGGCGTCGATGGCTTCGACGAAGGCGACGCAGGAGCCGTCCATGATCGGCACTTCCGGTCCGTCGATCTCGACGATGGCGTTGTCGACGCCGAGGCCACAGAACGCCGCCATCAGGTGCTCGACGGTGGAGACGGTGACGCCGTCGGCGTTGCCGATCACCGTGCCAAGGCGCGTGGCGCAGACCGCCTCGGCGCGGGCCGGGATGGCGGGATCGAGATCAGCCACGTCGGTGCGCAGGAAGCGGACACCCGCCCCGGGAGCAGCCGGCCGCAAGGTTACGCGGACGGGCTTGCCGGTGTGGATGCCGACCCCCTCCAGGGTGACCGGCCGGGCGAGAGTGACCTGGTGAAACGGCGACAAGACGATGCTCACTCAAACACGAGCCACGGCTCGGACGGCGTTGCTGCGGCGCCGCGAAGCGCCCCCTCGTTTGTCCCTTAAGCTGCGCCGGTCGAGGCGCAAACACACGTCCTGTTTCCGACTGTTTCTCGGATAAGGCTTTGAAATATGCCGAAATTTTGCCGCAAACAAAGCGGCCGGCAAAGGGCTCTGCCGAGCCTCTCACCGGCCGTAATATGGCTCTGAGGCGCTCGGCTAGTTGGCGAGACGCCGCAGGAAGGAGGGGATCTCCAGGTCCTCGTCTTCGGCCGCATCTTCGTCTTCGTAGACCTCTTGGGCCGGCTGGGCCTGGCTCATCGTCCTGGCGGGCGCGGCGTGCCCTTCGGCGCGACGGCCGCCGAACAGGCTCAGCCAGCCCCCCGATTTCTGACGACGGTCGTCGCCGTAGCGCGGCGGCATAGCGAAGGGCTTTTCTTCGGGGACGGCGGGAGCTGAGATGGCTGGCTGAAGCGGCGCGACGTTGTCGAACGGGAAGCCGGCCTGAGCGGTCACCGGCTCGGAGGCGAAGGCCATGGCTGGGACGGGCTGGGGCGCGTTGGCCGGCTGCAGATCGACCACCGGGGCCGGAGCGTACACCACTTCGGGCTCGTACTTGGGCGTGATCGCCGCCATCGCCGCGCCGTCCATGCCGGTGGCGACCACGGAGACCCGAACCACCCCTTCCAGGGCCGGATCGAAGGCGGCCCCGAAGATGATGTTGGCCTCGGGATCGACCTGGCCGGAGATGGCGTTGGCCGCTTCGTCGACCTCCAACAGGGTCATGTCGAGACCGCCGGTGATGTTGACCAGCACTGCACGTGCGCCCTTGAGCGAGACCTCGTCGAGGAGTGGGTTCTGGATGGCGTTCTCGGCCGCCATCAGGGCGCGGCCCTCGCCGGACGCCTCGCCGGTGCCCATCATCGCCTTGCCCATCTCGGTCATCACCGTGCGGACGTCGGCGAAGTCGAGGTTGATCAGGCCCGGCAGGACCATCAGGTCGGTGATCGAACGCACCCCCGAGTGCAGCACCTGGTCGGCCAGGCCAAAAGCCTCGGCGAAGGTGGTCCGTTCGTTGGCGACCCGGAACAGGTTCTGGTTCGGAATGACGATCAGGGTGTCCACATAGCGCTGCAGCTCGCCGATGCCGGCGTCGGCCAGGCGCATGCGGTGGCGCCCCTCGAAGTGGAACGGCTTGGTGACCACGCCGACGGTGAGGATACCGCGCTGGCGGGCGCACTTGGCGATGATCGGGGCGGCGCCGGTGCCGGTGCCGCCGCCCATGCCGGCGGTGATGAACACCATGTGGGCGTTGTCGAGATGCTCGCCGATCTCAGGCTCGGACTCCTCGGCGGCCGACATGCCGACCTCCGGGTGCGCGCCGGCTCCGAGCCCCTGCGTGACGCTGACGCCGAGCTGGATGCGATTAGGCGTCTTGGAAAACTGCAGCTGCTGGGCGTCGGTGTTGGCGACGACGAATTCGACGCCCTCCAGACCCGCCTCGATCATGTTGTTCACGGCGTTGCCGCCGGCGCCACCGACGCCGAAGACCACAATTCTCGGCTTCAGCTCCTTCGCCTGTGGCGCAAAAACCTTGAACGTCATGTGAGACTCCGCAACCTCCGCCATGGTTCCCGAACCGACGCCGATCGCTGCGTCGTTCGTGGCAAGGATTTAGCAACCATCATCCTTAAGCCGACGTTAACCGCATACCGTGAGTCGCCGAGGCGACGAGGAAAGTTTGGCCATTTTCGGGGGTTGGATCGAGCGCAGCGCGCCTTATCCACAGTAGAGCAGCGATGCGGGGCGATCCGCAGCCCGGTCAGGCCGGCTCACGCCGGCCCGATTCAGAACAAGTCTGGCGCCGCCTCGAGCAAATTCAGATTTAGCCGGGCCAGGCGGCGGATAACTCCTGAGGCCTAGAGATTATCCCTCAACCACGCCGCGGCCTTGACCATGACGTTGGCGCGGGGATCTACCGGCGTCGCCGTCTTGGCGCCGGTCTGGCGCTTGGGCGCCGCTTCCCGCGGTCCGAAGGCGGCGCGCTGCAAGACACCGGCGGCCGAGCAGAAGGCCGGTCCGGCGGCGGCGTCGGCGAGGTGGGGGATGCGGCGCGGACGCCCCAGCCGCACCGGCCGGTCGAAGACCCGCACGGCCACCTCGCGCGCGCCGGTCAGCTGGCTCGCCCCGCCGACCAGGACGACGCCGGCTCCGGGATCGATCAGGGCCCCGGCCTGCTTCAGGCGCTCACGCACCTTCTCGAAGGTCTCCTCGACGCGTGGGGCGATGATGCCCTTCAGCATCGAGCGCGGCGCGGTGACGGGACCGGCGCCTGGGTCGTCGCCGCGCGGCGGCGCTTCGATCATCTCGCGGTCCTCGTTGGCCGAAGCGGTCGCCGAGCCATGCAGGGTCTTGATCCGCTCGGCCCCGGCGATGGAGGTCGAGAGGCCGCGGGCGATGTCCTGGGTGACGTGCTGACCGCCGACGCCAAAGCTGTCGACGTGCACCAGGGCCCCGCCAGACCAGACGGCGACCGAGGTCGAGCCGCCACCCATGTCGATGCAGATGGCGCCCAGCTGCATCTCGTCCTCCTCGAGCGCGGCCAGCGCCGAGGCGAACGGCGCGGCGACCACACCCTCGAATTGCAGGTGAGCCCGCTCGACGCAGTGGCGGATGGTCTGGAAGGCCGCCTCCTGCATGGAGATGACCAGGAGCTCAAGGCCGAGCTTTCTCCCGACAAGGCCGGCCGGATCGCGCACCCGCCGCTCGCCGTCGACCGACCAGGCGATGGGTTGCAGGTGGATGGCCTGGCGGCGGGCCAGGCGTAGCCCGGCCATGGCCTGGACGACGGCCCGGCTCTTGTCGGCGTCGCCGATCGGCCGGCCGCCGATCGACACCTGAGCGGCGACGCGGTGGCTGGCGAGATGACCGCAGGCGGTGGAGACGACGACGCCCTGGACGTCGACGCCGGCCATGGTCTCGGCCCGCTCGACCGCCTGGGCGACGGCGCGCGCGGCCTCCTCGGCGTCGACGATCGCGCCGGCCCGCACGCCGTGCGACTGCACATAGCCGACGCCAGCGGTCACCAGACTTCGGTCGGCGCGGCGCACGCCTTCCGGGCGCATGATGAAACAGGCGACCTTGGAGGCCCCCAGATCCACCGCCGCCACAGCCCCAGAGCGGCCAAGGGCGCTTTTCAGCGCCTCTCGCCCCTCCCGCCTGGCCGCCCTGGACTCCGTCCGCTCCAGTACTTCGCTCATCTAGACTCCACCCCCAACCAAGGCCGGACCCGCACGCGGGCGCACAACCACCATTTCCGGATCGCGCAGATCGATGCGTGAAAACCCGAGATCGAGAATCCGCGCCTGGCGGTCGAGGGCGTCGAGCCGCGCCAGCGCCGCCGCCTCCCCTTGCGCCGGCAGCATCACCATTCCGCCGTCCTTCTGGACGAGGTTCCAGCGCCGCTCGTCCACCCGCACCAGCGAAGTGGTCCGCGCCGCCAGCCGGGGCCGCGCGGTCAGCAACGGTAGGATCGCCGCGGCCGCGTCGTTGGCCCCGTCGCCAACGATCAGCGGCAGGTCGCCGAACTTCGCGGGCGCCACGTCCGGCATCGGCGTGCCGTTGTCGGCCACCACTACGAAGCGGCCAGCGTGCTGCCAGACCGCCATCAGCGGCCGCTGGTCGACGGCGATCACCAGGGTGCCGGGCAGCATGCGGAAGACCCGCGCGTCGCTGACCCAGCCCACCTGGCGGACGCGGTCACGCAGGGCCGCGAGATCGACCGAGAGGATCGGCGTCCCGGTGTGCAAGTCAGCCGCGGCGATGATCTGCTTGCGGGCCGCGGCAGTGGCGCCTTGCAGGTGGATGGCGTCGACCCGGAACCCGAGGCTGGCCAGGTCGGTGCGGGCGGCGGCCTGACCGGTCTCGATGAGACGTTCGCCGCGGCCGCCGGTGGCCAGAGTCGCCACCGCGATGAGAGCGGCGGCCAGCAGGACGGCGGCCGAAGCCACGCCGGCCGGCAGTCCTGCCTGGCGCGCAGCCGCTAGCTTCGAGACGCCCCTGACGCGTCCGCGGCTGTAGGCAGGTCTCAGGGCCTCAGCGGTCATGCGCCTGGCCGCCCGCTTTGGCGCTCCTCTTGCGGGCGCCGCCGCGGGCATGGCCGTCCTCCGTGATCCAACGCACCAATTCGTCGAACCCGATCCCGAGATGCGCGGCCTGCTCGGGGACGAGAGACGTCGGCGTCATGCCAGGCTGGGTGTTGACCTCCAGAAGGACCAGAATGTGGTTAACGGGGTCATAACGAAAATCACTCCGCGTCACGCCTTCGCATCCGAGCGCCCGATGGGCGCGTTCGGCGTGGCCCTTGGCGGCCTCGGCGACGTCTTTCGGAATGCGCGCGGGCAGGATGTGGACCGAGCCGCCCTCACCGTACTTCGCCTCATAGTCGTAGAAGCCGGTGGCCGCCTCGATCTCGGTGACGGCGAGCGCCCGACCATCCATTACCGACACGGCCAGCTCCAGGCCATCGACGTAAGGTTCAACCAACACCTCGTCGCCGAACATCCAGCTTTCCGAAAGCAGCTCGCCGGGCGGCGAATTGGCGCCCGCGAACACTCGGAACACCCCTACCGACGAGCCTTCGGCATTGGGCTTGACCACATAGGGGGGTGGCAGGACGTGCCGCCGCCCGGCCTCGAAGCGGCCGTAGAGGCCGCCGCCGGGAACGGGGACGCCGGCCGCCGCCAGCACCGCCTTGGCTTTCGTCTTGTCCATGGCCAGGGCCGAAGCCAGCACGCCGCTGTGGCTGTAGGGCACGGCCAGCGTCTCGAGCACGCCCTGGACGCAGCCGTCCTCGCCCCAGGCCCCGTGCAGAGCGTTGAAGCAGACATCCGGGCCGAGGTCCGAAAGGACCGTGGCGATGTCGCGCGCGGCGTCGATGCGGGAGACGCGTGCGCCCAGGCGATCCAAAGCCTGAGCGCAGGCCTCTCCGGTGACGAGGCTCACCTCGCGCTCGCTCGAGATCCCGCCCATCAGGACGGCGACGTGAAGGTGGGCGAGCGGGCCGGCGGTCATCCTCCCCTGGTTAACGGGATTCGGCCCTTCCGGTCAGGCTGGCTGGATCAGGTCCCAGCGGTTTCCGTAGAGATCGCGAAACACCGCCACCATGCCATAGGCCTCGCGCCGCGGCGCGCCCTCGAACGTCACGCCGCGGGCGACGAAGGCGGCGTGATCTCGCTCGAAATCGTCCGTGTGCAGGAAGAGGAACACCCGGCCGCCGCCCTGGGCGCCGATCGCCGCGGCCTGGCGGTCGTCGACGGCCCTCGCCAGCAGCACCGCCGTCTGAGGCCGGCCCGGCGGCCGCGCCACAACCCAGCGCTTGCCCGCCCCGAGATCGGTGTCCTCGACCCGTTCGAAACCGAGGCGATCCACGTAGTAAGCCAGGGCCTCGTCATAGTCCGGTACGACGAGCGCCACGAGGCCGAGGTGCTGGGCCATCCGCGTCAGCCCGCCCGGCCGATGCGCTTGATCTCCCATTCGAGTTCGA
Source organism: Caulobacteraceae bacterium (assembly GCA_049519835.1). Lineage (GTDB taxonomy): Bacteria > Pseudomonadota > Alphaproteobacteria > Caulobacterales > Caulobacteraceae > Acaudatibacter. Next base: position 11,640 of record JBEKQJ010000038.1, read on the forward strand.
CGCCGGCCTTGGCGAGGACATCGGCCCGCACGGCCTCGCCGAGCCCCTCGAGGTCGGCGGCGCGCGCCGCGCCCGTATTGATCATGAAGTTGGCGTGCAGCGGGCTCATCATCGCCCCGCCGGTCTCGCGGCCGCGCCAGCCGGCGGCGTCGACGAGCATCCAGGCCGAGTGGTCCGGCGGGTTCTTGAAGGTTGAACCGCCGGTCTTCTCGCGGATCGGCTGGGTCGCCTCCCGGCGGGCGGAGATCTCGGCCATGCGGGCGCGCACGGCGGCGGGGTCGTCCGGTCGTCCGCGGACACGAGCCCGAGTCCAGATGATCCCGGCCGGCGCCCGGCTGGTGCGATAGGCGTAGCCGAGCTCCTCGACCTTGAAGGTCACCGGCGCGCCCTGCCGGGTGAATCCCTGCGCCTCGACCAGCACTTCGCCGGTCTCCGCCCCGTAGCAGCCGGCGTTCATGGTCAGGGCGCCGCCGACGCTGCCCGGAATCCCGGCGTAGAACTCGAGCCCCGCGATCCCCGCCTCGGCCGCCGTCCGCGCCACCTGGGCGTCGAGGGCCCCGGCGCCGGCGACGATCTCCAGGCCGTCGGAGACGATCGTCGCGAAAGCCCGTCCCGCCAGGCGCACGACGACCCCCTCGACGCCGCCGTCGCGGACGATGAGGTTGGAACCGACGCCGATCGGCGTCACCGCGATCTCTTCCGGCAACGCCGCGAGGAAGGCGGCCAGATCGGCCTCGTCGGCCGGCAAAAACAGGGCGTCGGCCGGGCCCCCGACGCGGAACCAGGTGAAGGGGCCGAGCGACTCGCCCTCCAGGAGCCGGCCGCGCGTAGCGGGCCATTTCATCCGGCCAGCGCCTCCAGTTGAGCCGGCAGGGCGTGCGCCCAGGCCGTGATGTCGCCGGCCCCCAGGAAGACCACCAGATCGCCGCTCCGGGCTTCGGCCCTGATGAGCGCCGTCAGATCGGTCGGCCCTGAGAGCGGCAGGACACGGCGGTGGCCGTGCCGGATCAGACCTTCCACCAGGGCGTCGCGGCTTGCCCCCTCGATCGGCGCCTCGCCGGCGGCGTAGACGTCGGCCACGATCACCGTGTCGGCGCCGTTAAAGCAGCGGCAGAAATCGGCCATCAGGTCGCGCAGGCGGCTGTAGCGGTGGGGCTGAACGACCGCGATCACCTTGCCCTTGGTGACGGCGCCGGCCGCCGCCAGCACCGCCGCGATCTCGACCGGGTGGTGGCCGTAGTCATCGACGATGCGCACCCCACCCACGACGCCGGTGGTGGTGAAGCGGCGCCGCACGCCGGCGAAACCAGCCAGGGCCGTACGAATATCGTCAGGCGCCACGCCCAGCTGCAGACCTACGGCGGTGGCAGCCAGGGCGTTGCGCACATTGTGCAGACCCGGCATCGGCAGGCTGAGGCCGGTCAGGGTCTCGGCGCCGGCCACGGCGACGTCGAAGCGCGTCCCTTCGGCTCCCGGCTCGAGGTTCACCGCCCGGATCGACGCCTGTGGATTGAGGCCGTAGGAGATCAGCCGCCGGTTCTCGACCTTGGCGACCACCTCCTGAACAATGGGATCATCCGTACACAGAATGGCGAAGCTCCAGAACGGGACGTTCTGGATGAAGTCCTGGAACGCCTTCTTCAGAGCCTCGAACGTGCCGTAGTGGTCGAGGTGCTCGCGGTCGATGTTGGTGACAACGGCCACGGTGCTGCGCAGAGTGAGGAAGGCGCCGTCGCTCTCGTCGGCCTCGACGACGATCCAGTTCCCCTCCCCGACCTTGGCGTTGGCGCCATAGGCGTTGATCACCCCGCCGTTGACGACGGTCGGGTCGAGGCCGCCGGCGTCGAGCACCGCGGCGACCATGGAGGTGGTGGTGGTCTTGCCGTGCGCGCCGGCCACGGCGACCGAATCCTGGGCGCGCATCAGTTCAGCCAGCATCTCGGCGCGCCGCACCAGTGGGATGCGGGCGCCGCGCGCCGCCGCCATCTCCGGATTGTCGGGCTTGATGGCGCTGGAATAGACGACGGCGCTGGCGCCCTCGATCTGCGAGGCCTCGTGGCCGATGAAGATCTTGGCGCCCAGGCCCGCCAGCCGCTCGGTATTGGCCCCGGACCGCGCGTCGGAACCCTGCACCGTGTAGCCGAGCCGCAGCATGATCTCGGCAATGCCGCTCATGCCGATGCCGCCGATGCCGATGAAATGGACGGGGCCGAGCTCGAATGGCGCGGGTCTGCGGGTCATGAGCCGGACTTAGCGGCGGGCGCGGCGGCGGGCAAACCCGACGTCACGAAATCCGCGTGAAGCCGTCGGGGCTCCAGTTCTCCGAGCCAACGCCGTGATGGAAGACGAAGAGACCCTCGGGATCGTACTTCGTCTTGATCGCCGCCAGCCGCGGATAGTGCGGCCCCCAGAACGCCTGCCGCCAATCCTTGTTGAAGTAATTGCTCTCCGAGACGTAGGAGCCGCCCGCCGGCGCGAGCGGGCGCAAGGCTGACGTCGCCGCGTCGATGCGCCGGGCGCTCTCCTGGGCCTTGGCGAAATCGACGGCCGGATAGCCCGGGTAGTTCGGGAAGGTCCCCGTGGCGATGATGGCGAGTGCGAAGGCGTCCAGCACGGCCGGATTGGTCGCCGTGTCTCGCGAGGCGGCGAGCGCCTCCGCCGGTGCGCCGGCGAGGCCCTTGTTGAAATGCAGGCTGACGGCGAAATGCCGGCTGGCCTCGAAGAGTCCGTCGACGAGGCGCGCGCGACTGGGCTTCTCAAGCAGGGAGGCGGGCAGCCACAGCGACTCGTAGCCCGTGATGAACATGCTCACCTGGTCGGAGTCCCCCGCCCACCAGGCGTGCTGGTCTGGCGCGTCCGACCGCGTGTCAAATCGCACCCACGGTGCGCCGACCTTGCGAAGTGGGGCGAAGTCCCACCAAGTCTTCATCGGCTGAGTTGGCGCCGAGGGCCCCTTGATCTGGTAGTCGGCGGGCGCGGCCGCGACGAGGTCGGTGACCGGTTTCCAGGCCGCCTTGGCCTCGGCCGGCGTCAAGTCCTTGAAGACCATGCTCACCGACAGGCGGTTGTCGCCGTGCACGTTCACGCTCTCACCCCAGTGGGGATTGATGAGGCCGGTGGCGATCGTCTCGACGAAGGCGGCGAGCAGTTTGCGGAAGGCCTCGTCGGAAGCCGCCGTGACCGTCAGATCGAAACCGCCGGCCTCGCGCCCCAACTCATGGGTCTTGAGGGTAAGGCGCGTCACCACGCCGAAGGCGCACTGGCCGCCACCCTTGAGCGCCCAATAGAGGTCGGGATCGCGGTGGGCGTTGACGATGCGCACCTGGCCGTCGGCGGTGACGATTTCCGCTTCGATGAGGCTGGCGCCTCCGGTGCCATAGCGCTTGGAGAAGCTGCCAAAGCCGCCGCCGAGCACCAGCCCGGCGCAGCCGACGGTGGCGCAGCCGCCGCCCTGAACATAACGGCCGGCCTTGCTGGTCACCGCGTCGTAGGCGTCGACCCACATCGCCCCAGCCCCGATCGAGACGGCCGGGACGCCAGGTCCGCTCGCGCCCTGGGGCGTGAAGGCGTCGTGGACGGTGATGTCGTGCATCGCGCGGGTGCGAATAAGGAGGGAGTCGGGCGCGTTCGAGCCGCCCTGATAGCTGTGCGCCCCGCCCTTCACCGCCAGGCGCAGCCGGTGGCGGCGGGCGAAGTTGACGGCCTGGACCACGTCGGCGGTCGAGGTCGCCTCCACCGACCACGCGCTCTGCTGCGGCGTCCAGGCGTCAAGCCAGCCCGAGACCTGCGTGCCGCCCGGCTGGTCGCCGATGTAGTAGGGATTGGCAAGGTCCTTGCGTAGCGCCTTGCAAGCGTCGCTCTTGGAATCGTTCATGCAGGCCAGCGCCAGCGGTTCCGGCTTGACCAGCCGACCCCCCACCGCCGCCTTCAGCTCCGCCCACTCCGCCTCGCTCGGCCAGCCGGGCTCGCCCCGCCGCACCCGCTTGAAGGGCGCGGCGAGGACCGGCCAAGCCGGCATGGTGAGCGCGGCGCCGGCGCTCGCCAGAAGATCGCGTCTACGCATGGCCCCTCGCCTTTTCCTGCTCGCAGACGATTTAGCGCAGCTCGCCCGTCGCCTACAGTCCTGCCATCCGCAGGCCGCGGACAGCCGCCGCGCGCACGAGATCGCTGCGGAACAGCACGGCGGCCAGGAAGAGGACCAGGCCGACGTCCAAAAGCGCAAAGGCTGGCCGGGCGCCGGTGACCTTGCGAGGTCCATCCGGCAGGACGGCCGCCGTGCCCGCTCCGAAGCGGCCGTCGGCGCGAAGGCCGAGCCGCTCCTCGAGCCCGATGGCCGCCTTGTGCTGCACAGTGAGGCCGCGGGCGAGATCGGCCAGGAAGACGAAGCGCAGGACGATCCAGCCGATCAACGCCGCGGCGCATACCGCCGCGGTCTCGTCCGGCGCGAAGATGCGGCCGCTCAGCGTCAGGGCGGCGGCGGCGGCCAACAGCAGGGCCAGAGCGCCGGCGCACACCGCCTGCACCCGCCCGCCGGCCACCTCCTGAGCGCGATAGCGGGCCTCCAGCGCCGAGACGAGGATCGAGACCTTTTCGCTGTTTCCGGGGATCATGACGAAGCTCCTTCGATCTTGTTTACCCCCACGGTAGATTCGACCAGGTCCGCCAGGCGTTCGGCGGCGTCCGGCTTAGCAGCGGCCGCGGCGGCGGCGGCCATGCGGGCCAAGCCGGCGGGATCGGCGAACAGCTCGGCCATCGCCGTGGCGAGCGCCTCAACGGAAAGGCCGGCCTCCAGGAACACGCGGGCCGCGCCGGCTTCTGAGAGCAGGCGGGCGTTCTGGCCCTGGTCGTCGTCGAGCGCCACGCCGAGCGGCACCAGGATTGCGGGCCGACCGGCGACGGCGATCTCGCTTACCGTCGAAGCTCCGGCGCGAGAGACCACGAGGTGGGCCCAAGTCCAGCGCTGCGGCATGTCCGCAAAGAAGGGGGCCAGCTCGGCCTCGACTCCGGCTTCGCGGTAGGTGTTCGCCGCGGCCTCCAGCGTCTCTGGACGCGTCTGTTGCACGACCTGCAGGCGGCTGCGAAGTTCGGTCGGCAAGGCGGCGACCGCCGCGGGGACGACCTCGGAAAGCACACGCGCGCCCTGGCTGCCGCCGGTGACGAAGAGGTGTAGCGGGCCCTCCGGCGGCGCATAGCCCTGGCCAGCCAGAGCGCGAATGGCCGGCCGCACTGGATTGCCGGTCACCACCGCGCG
>JBEKQJ010000039.1:0-16747 GCA_049519835.1 Caulobacteraceae bacterium
GCGGAAGCCGCTTTGCGCCTGCTCCAGGCGGCGCCCGACGATTTCGGCGGTCGCAAGGCCAGGGCCATGGATGACCTGCGGCGGTCCATTCACTCGCTGCGTGCGGCCTTGTTCTTCCGTGCGCACATGGACGACGCGGCGATCGACGCGGCGCAGTTTTAGGCGGTCTGCGTTTGCGGCCGGCCGGTTCGTCGACCGGCCGGCGCCTCACCGAGACAGGAAATTCGTCTCCTGAGCGATCAGAGGGGCGAATGATGGGCGCGCATGGATGGCCGCCAGGAACGCCGCCGTCCTCGGGTGAGACGCCGGGTCCACCGTAATCCCGCAATGGGCGAAATTGACGAAGGGGCTCGCCACCGCCAGGTCCGCCAGGGTGAGCGTATCGCCGACCAGATGGCCGGAGTCCGGAATCTGGCTTTCGACATAATCGAGCAGTGGCGGGAACTCCTTCTTCTCCGCGATCTCGGCCAAGGCCAGGTCGCCGGGCTGGCCGAGGAAGGTCGGCGAGACGATGCGGTTGAAGAACACCTTGCCCATTGTGGCGACGAGGATGGTGTCGGCGAACTCCTCGAACCAGATCGTGCGGGCGCGAGCCTTGGGTTCGGGCGGGATCAGCGCCGGTTCGGGATGTAGCGCCTCAAGGTAGGTGATGATGGCGGTGGAATCGGAGATGGTGAAATCGCCGTCGCGGAAGCCCGGCATCTTGCCGAACGGGCTGGCGGCGCGGAAGGCCGGATCCTGGTCCTGGAACCGCACCGGCTTGACCTCGGCGGTCAGGCCTTTCTCGGAAATAAAGGCCAAGGTCTTGCGCACGAACGGCGAGAACGACGAACCGTAGACGATCATGGGGCCCTCCCTTCTTGTTGACCTCACGCCTAAACTAAACAACGTTAAGACGGAAGCCCGTGAGCGCCATGGGCTAGGCCTGGGCCAGGCGCACGACGATCCAGATCGCTCCGCAGCCGGCCAGGATCGCAAGCGTCGTCGTCCAATCGCGACGATTGCTGGCCGGAATGAGTTCACCGGCCCCGATGCAGAGGAACACGCCCGCGAAGGCGGCCAGGATGAGGCCGAGATCGGGTCCAGAGACAGATACGAACTGCGACAGCGCGATCCCGACCAACGGCGCGGCCGCGTCGGCGAGCAGCCAGCGGCGGGCCCAGAGACGGTCGGTCCCGCCGGCCAGGCTGACGTTCACGGTGTTGACGCCGTCGGCGAGGTCGTGGGCCAGGACGGCGACGGTCACCACGGCGGCCGCGGCGGCAGAAACCTGGAAGGAAAGGCCGATGGCCAGGCCGTCCATGAGGCTGTGCAGGGTGAGGCTCGAGGCGCCCAGATGCCCGCGCTGACCGCCGTCGCCGGCGCGGGCCAGGGTCCGGTCGAGGGCGAGATAGGCCATGAAGGCGGCGCCGGTGATCGCGGTCACAATGGCCGGCGGTCGCTTGGCCAATTCCAGCGCCTCGGGCAGGAGATCGAAAAGTGCGACGCCCACCACCGCCCCGGCCGAGAGCGCCAGGACGATGTGGACCCGGCCCGCCAGCCGCAGGGCCAGCGTCCCTCCGGCCAGGGTCGCGGTGGCGGCGGCGAGACCCAGCGACGTCAGCACGAAGGCGGAGGCGACCATGCTTCGCTCTAACGCGTCCGGCGTGGCTCAGAAATGCTTGCCGATCTGGCTAGGAGATCCCGATGTCAGCCAGAATCTCGGCGAGATTGCCGGGGAAGACCTGTTCGTGCGTGGCTCGGAGTTCGGCGGCCGTCCACCAGCGGTGAGCGACCATCACCTCGCGTTCGAGCTCGGTCCAGTGGCGCTGCGACACCGCCAGGGCGTCAACGCGCAGTAGGTAAAAGCGTTCGTCGGCGTCGGCCAATTGCCCGTCCGGCAGCGTGAGCCTCACCTGCCGCCGCGCCACCTGCGGACCGGGGTCTTCAACCCGCAGACCGAGCTCTTCGAAGGCTTCGCGGCAGGCGGCTTGCTCGAAGCTCTCGCCCGGATCGAGACCGCCGCCAGGCGTGGCCCAGAATACGCGGCCGGTCAGCGCCCCCTTGCCGTACACAAACCGAAACAACAGCAACCGTCCCTTGGCGTCCACGACCAGCAGTCGAGCGGACGGCCGCTCAACCACGCCGGGCCGCCAATGCCGCGAGGCAAGCGACGCAGAGGCGCTGGCGGGCACCCAGGCGCGCATCAGGAGCCAAGCGAACACTCCATTTCCAGACGGGGTCCGACTAACCCCGATGGTCGGAAACCTCAAACAGCCTCAAATCTTGCCGGCATCAGCCTAGGCGCAGGATCACGGCGCCGGCTGCGATCGTGCCGGCGGCGAGGATCCGCGCCGGCCCTACCCGCTCGCGCAGCAGCAGCCCTGAGATCGCCGCGCCGAACACGATCGCAGTCTCGCGCAGAGCCGCCACCACGGCGACCGGCGCCAGCGTCATGGCCCAGAGCGCGAGGCCGTAGGAAGCTGTGGTTCCGACCGCGCCGGCGAGGCCAGCCGGCCAGCGGCGCTGGGCGTAGGCAAAGAGCGCCGCGCGGCGGCGGGCCAGCGCCCAGACGATCAGCGGCGCGCCGCTGGTCAGGTTGAGCCACAGGACATAGGCCGCCGGCGAACCGGAGCGCCGAACGCCGGCGCCGTCGATCAGGGTGTAGCCGGCAATGACGACGGCGTTGAGCAACGCCGCCGACAACCCTGCCCTGTCCCCGCCGCGCACGGCGCCGAACGCCATGGCGAGAACGCCGACGCAGATCGTGCCGACCCCCAGCCAAGCCGGCGCCGACAGCGGCTGGGCGAGAAAGAGGCTGCTCGCCAGCGCCACGAGCAGCGGAGCCGTCCCGCGCATCAGCGGATAGGCTAGGCTCATGTCGGCCAGTCGATAGGTGCGGGCGACGAGGAGCAGGTAGATCGCCTGCAGCCCGGTCGAACCGGCAATGAACGGCCAGCTGGCCGACGCCGGCTGCGGCAGGAAAGGCAACGCCGCCACGGCGATCAGCGCGCCACCGGCGGCGACCAGCACCGTGGTGAGCAGCTTGTCGTCCGCGGCCTTGACGATGGCGTTCCAGGCGGCGTGAAGCGCGGCGGCGAACAGGACGGTGGCGAAGACGGCAGGGGGCACGAGCCCCGCCTACTCCCGAATCCACCGGAGCGTCACCTCGGCTGCTGGCGCTTCCAGTCGGCGAGGTCGCCGCGCCCCTCCGCACCCAGGCCTGAAAGGATGCTGGCACGAGGTCTTCTCGCTCGTCCTGGACGCTCCGCGTCAGAAATCCTTGCTGATGCCGCCGAAGAAACCGCGGCGCGGTCCGTACTGCGGCGCGAAAACGCCCACGCCGGTGCCGTTGCGCAGCTCGATGGTCTTGTCGGCGAGGTTGATGACGTCGAAGCGCAGAGTGATCGGGCCGCCGGGCGCATGTTCGAAGCGGTGCGAGAGCGCCAGATTGACCTGCACATAGCTCGGCAATGTCATGCCGTTGGGGATGTCGGGATAGGCGCTGCCGGAAGGCAGCTCAAGGTCGGCGCGCAGGCCGCTGCCGTAGAGCATGTCGACGCCGACCTGTGTGCCGCGCCACTTGTAGGAAACTCCCGCCGAGGCCGTATAGCTGGCGCTGTGGTCGAGATCGATAAAGTGATCCGCGATGTAGGCGAGATCGGCGGCGCTGAAATTGAACTGGCTGGAAATGATGTCCTCGCCCTTGGCGCTCTGGGCGGCGAAGTTGGCGTAGGCGTTGAACGGACCATGGGCGTAGGAGGCGGTGAGCTCGATCCCGTACTGCCAGCCCTTGGCGTAGTTGAACGGCGTCTCGATGACCGGGGCGCCAAACTGGCCCTCATCGACAGTGTTCTTGTCGCGCTTGTAGTAAGTGTCGACGCCCAGCGTTAGACGATGGCTGAGCAGGGTCTGGCCGACGCCAACGTCGTAGTAGTTGGCGCGCTCGGCGTAAGGCGTGGTGTCGAGGGCCACCTGCGGCGCGGCGGTGGTGTTGGCGAACTTGTTGACCGACTCCTGGCCGACAAGTTCGAACGGCGGCGGCGAGAAGTAACGGGCGTAGCCGGCGTGCACGGTGGTGTCGGTGAACGGCTTCCAGACGGCGTTGACCCTTGGGCTCAGCTGGTTTTCCCGGCGGAAGCCGTCGTACTGATCGAAGCGCAGGCCGTAGTTCAGCGTCAGATTGGAGAGGAGCTTCCACTCGTCCTGCAGGTAGGCGGAGAAGGTCGCCATGGTCCTGGCCTGATCGTCGACGATGGTTTCGGGAACGTCGGTGAGCTGGGCGCCGGTGACCGGGCTGAGCGCAATGACCTGGGAGGCGGTATCGCTGATCGAGCGGTCGACTTCGACGATCAGGCCGCCGCGCAGGGTGTGGGTGTCACCGAGCCTGTAGGCCCCCTCGGCCTGGACTCCGGCGGCGGTGTCGCTCTTTTCGGCGACCTGCGAGATGCCATTGAACAGCAGGTCACCGAGCGGATCGGGCGTGAAGGCCAGGGTCGAGAAACGCGAGAACAGCGACACCTGGCTTGTGAACGGGCCGGCGTCGTGCAGCAGGCTGACCACGCCGAAGTAGGTAACCTCCTTCTGGCTCTCGTTGAGGTCAGCGCTGGGATAGGTAGTTTCGCCGTTGACGGTCAGCGGCGTGTTGTCGGGCCCGTAGGTCAGCGAGGGCACGTTTCCGACCACGTTGGGAACCTGGAAGCGCTGATTCGAGGCCCCGAGGATCACCGTCACCCGATCTTCCGGATCGAGGATGTCCTCGAGGTAGGCGAAGCCCTGGAACTGGTCGGTCTTGTCGTGCAGCGGCGTCGAGCTGCCGTCCGGCGATTCGATGCCGAGCGCGTCGTGCAGGTAGCTGAGCGATACGAAGTAGCTGAACGCGCCCGAGCCGCCGCGATATTCGAGGCTGGGCTCGATCTCGTCGTGGCTGCCGCCGTAGATCGACACCGAGCCGCTGTTCTCATTCGCGCCGCTCTTAGTGGTGATGTCGACGATGCCGGCGGTGCGCAGGCCATATTCCGCTGGCAGAGCGCCGGTGATCAGCTGCACCTGGTCGGCAAGGCGCGGGTTGAGCGCCTGGCTGAACACCGAAAGGCCCTCGGGCAGGATGACGCCGTTGAGGCGGTACTGCAGGCCGTTGTGCTCGCCGCGCACGTGCACCTGGCCGTAGGAGTCCTCGGCCACCCCGGGCGACTGCAGGACAACCTGGTTCATCGCCGTGTTGTCGCCCCCTGGCATGGCGGCGATCGCCTGGGAGGTGATGGTGTAGACCGAGGCGCCGACCTGAGGCTGGATCTGGGCGCGGGCGGCGTCGAGCTTCTTGGCCGTGACGACGATCTCGGAGACCGTGCCGCCGGAGGACGGAGTCTGGGCGGCCTGAGCCGCGGCGATCGCTGGCGCGCCGAGGACGAGGGCAAGCACCGCCCAGGAGACTGAATTCATCCGACTTGGCCTAGAGGTTCGCGCCTCGCGAGGGCGCGGGCCGGGCAGGAATTAGGCGCGCCCACACGCGCCTCCCAGGGCGCGCTTTCCCGATCTGGTCGGGAATTTTTCCCGATTGGGCCCGGCGGGGTATGACTGTGGCCGGAATGTCGCTTCGCCTCCGCATCGTCCTGGCCGTAGCCCTGCTGTTCCTGACCGGCTCGGTCGTGGGGGCAGCTCTGGGCGTCTGGCAGGCCGGAGCGGTGCTGCGCGAAGAGCTCTATGCGGCCATGGCCGGGGGGCGCTTGACCGCCGCTGGGGCGTTACATTCCCTGCCCCGCTCGCAGGATCCGTCCGCCGAGCTTCGCCTGCTGGTCACCTCGTTCGACGGCGCGCGACATCTGCGGGCGACGCTCGCCGACGCGCACGGGGCGGCAATCGCCATTTCGCACCCCCTGCCCGTGCAACCCGCGCCGCCCTGGTTCGCCGGCCTCTTCGATCCCGACGTAGCGGCCGAGCGCTTCTCCACCCCTGGCGGCGGCAGCCTGACCCTTGAGCCGGTGGCCGCCAACGACATCGCGGCGGTTTGGACCGAGTTTGCCGGCGTTCTCGCCGTGCTGGCCGCCTCATTCGCACTCGGCGCGGTTCTCCTGTGGCTGACGGTGGGACGGGCATTGCGTCCGCTGTCGGATTTCTCGGCCGCCTTCGCGCGCATCGGGGCTGGCGACTACGCGGCTAAGGTCGGTGAGACCGGACCGCCGGAACTGGCCCGCGTCGGCGCCTCGGTGAACGAGATGGCCGCCAGACTCGAGGCCATGCAGGCCCGCACGCGCCGCCTGGAGCAGCAGATCGCCACTCTGCAGGACGAAGAGCGCGCCGACCTGGCGCGTGACCTTCACGACGAGATCGGGCCGCACTTGTTTGCGGTCAACGTAGACGCGGCGATGGCGCGGCGGCTGATCGACGAGGGCCGTCCGGGCGAGGCGGCCCCTCAGGTGGAGGCGATCCAGAGCTCGGTCGCGCACATGCAGCGGCTGGTGCGCGATATCCTCGGGCGGCTTCGGCCGACCGAACTCATCGACCTCGGCCTGGCGGCCGCCATCGGCGAATTGGTGGCGTTCTGGCGCGCGCGCCATCCGGAGATCGTCTTCGAGGTCGCGGTCGCAGAGGATGAGGCCCTGAACCTCAGCGAAGCCGGGCGTGAGACCCTCTACCGCGTGGTCCAGGAGAGCTTGGCCAACGCCGTCCGCCACGGCCGGCCCGGGCGCATCGGGATCAGTATCGCGCGGGCCTCCGAGCGCGAGGTGGCGGTGAGCATCGTCGATGACGGTGCTTCGACGGGCGAGCCGTCCGGCGGCGGCTTCGGCCTCAAAGGCATGCGCGAGCGCGTGGCGGCGCAGGGCGGGACGCTGGAGATCGATCGTGGCGCCGGCTGGCGCGTCGCCGCCCGCCTGCCCGCCCGGGTCGAAGCCCTTGAGGAGGCCCCGTGACCACGATCCTGCTCGTCGACGATCATGCGCTGGTGCGGGCTGGGGTGAAGCGGCTGCTGGCGACTTTACCCCAGGCGGAAGTGCTGGAGGCCGCCGATGGCCGCGAGGCCCTGGCGCTGCTGCGCCAGAAGCGGCCGGACCTGGTCATTCTCGACCTCAACCTGCCGGGCCTCGGCGGCCTGGAGCTGCTGCGGCGCATGGTCCACGCCGGGGCCGGGCCGATCCTGGTGCTCTCCATGCATGGCGAGCCGCTCTATGCGAAGCGGGCGCTGGAGGCCGGCGCGGCGGGCTACATGACCAAGAACGCCTCGCCGGACGAACTCTTGACCGCCGTCAGACGGGTGACCGCCGGCGGCCGCTATGTGGAGGCGGAACTGGCTCAGGCCCTCGCCGCCCCCGCCGCCGGCGCGCCGCTCGACAGCCTGACCGCGCGCGAGCTTGAAATCATGCGCCTCTTGGCCGGCGGCGCCAGCCTGGCCGAAATCGCCGCGGCCGTGGGTGTCGGCTACAAGACCGTGGCCAACAACTGCGTGCAGATCAAATCCAAGCTCGGTGTCACCCGCACCGCCGACCTCGTCCGCCTGGCGATCGAGACAGGCGTGGGGTAACCCCTACCCTCCCCGCTTCATCGTCTCGCGGGCGATGACGATCTGCTGGATCTGGCTGGTGCCCTCGTAGATGCGGAAGATGCGCACGTCGCGGTAGAGCCGCTCGATGCCGTGGTCGGCGACGTAGCCGGCGCCGCCGAAGATCTGCACCGCCTTGTCGGCCACGCGCCCGACCATCTCGGAAGCGAAATATTTGGCCGCCGCCGCCTCAAGGGTGACGTTCTCGCCCGCGTCGCGCTTGCGAGCGGTCTCCAGCGTCAGGGCCCGCGCCGCCAGGGCCTCGGTCTTGCAGTCGGCGATCATGCCCTGGATCAGCTGGAACGAGGCGATCGGCTGGCCGAACTGTTTGCGTTCGGCGGCGTAGGCCACCGCGTCGGCGATCAGGCGCTCGGCGACACCGACACAGACGGCCGAAATGTGCAGGCGGCCCCGGTCCAGCACCTGCATGGCCACCCGGAACCCCTCCCCCTCGGCGCCAAGGCGATTCTCGGCCGGCACGCGGACGCCATCGAAGATGACGTCGCAGATGTGCGCGCCCTGCTGGCCCATTTTCTTCTCTGGTTTGCCGACCGAGAGGCCGGGGAGGTCGCGGGGTACGAGGAAGGCCGAGACTCCGGCGCCGCCCTTCTTTTCGGGATCGGTGCGGGCCATGACGGTGAAGAGATGGGCGCGGTTGGCGTTGGTGATGAACCGCTTGGTTCCGTCGAGCACGTAGACGTCGCCGTCGCGCCGGGCGGTGGTGCGCACCGAAGCGCTGTCCGAGCCCGCCTCCGGCTCGGTGAGGGCGAAGGAGGTGACCGTTTCGCCGGTGGCAATGCCGGGCAGCCACTTCTGCTTCTGCGTCTCGTCGCCGAACATGACGAGGCCCTGGCTGCCGATGCCGACATTTGTGCCGATGGCCGAGCGGAAAGCCGGGCTGGCGTGGCCGAGCTCCATGGCCACCAGGCATTCCTCCTCCATGGATAGGTCGAGGCCGCCATAGGCTTCGGGGATGGAGAGGCCGTAGAGGCCGAGCGCGCGCATTTCGGCCAGCACCTCGGCAGGGATGGCGTCCTGTTCGGCCACCTCGGCTTCGATCGGACGCAGGCGCTCGGCGACGAACCGGCGGACCGCCTCGAGCAGCTGGGTGCGGGTGTCGGCGTCGAGGGCCATGCGCGTCTCCTTGTCCTGAAGCGCAGCCTAAGGCCTATATCCGGCGCCGCAACCGGAGGGACCATGAGCGACGCTGACAGCCAGGCCCGGCAGGGGCTCGTGCAAGAGGGGGACTGGGCCGGCTGGACTGTGTGGGGCAGCGATCCGTTCGAACTGCTCGCTGGCCCCTACTACGCCCGCCGCGGTGAAGATGGGCGGATGGTCTGCGCCTTCAAGGCGGAGCGGAAGCACATGAACGGCCACGGCGCCATGCACGGCGGCTGCCTGATGACCTTCGCCGACTACGCCGTCTTCGCTATCGCCTCCGAGCATCTGGGCGAAGGCTCGGCCGTGACCGTCCAGATGAACTGCGACTTCGTCGACGCCGCGCTGGAGGGCGAGAGGGTGGAGTGCGTCGGCGAGGTGACCCGGGCCGGCGGTTCGCTGGTCTTCGCCCGCGGGGTGGTGACCGCAGCCGGCCGCAGGGCGCTGACCTGGTCGGCGATCCTCAAGAAAGTGAAGCGGCGCTGATGCGGGGCTGGATCGCCGGCGCCCTGGCCGCCGCCTGCCTCGTTCCTGTCGCCTCGCACGCCGCCGGCCACGGCGAGATCCTCTGGGACCGCTGGGGCGTCGCTCATGTCTACGCGAAGTCCGAGGCCGACCTCTTCCGCGGCTACGGCTGGGCCCAGGCGAAGAGCCATGGCGACCTGTTGCTGAAGCTCTATGCCGAGGGACGCGGGCGGGCGGCCGAGATCTGGGGCCCGGCGGAGGTCGAGAATGACCGCTGGATGGCGGTGAACGACGTCGAGCCACGCGCCAAGCGCTGGCTCGAGGCCCAGCCGCCGGCCTTCCGCGATGACCTCGACGCCTTCGCCGACGGCATCAACGCCTATGCGGGGGCCCATCCCGAGGCCCTTTCGGCCGAGGCGAAGCAGGTCCTGCCGGTCAGCGCGCTGGACGTGGTCGCCTACGCCGAGAAGCTGTTCCAGTTCGTCTATCTGGCGCCGCCGTCGGTCGCGGACAAAGCCGCGAAGCTCGCGCCAGCCCACGAGCCGGCGGGCAGCAACGGCTGGGCCATCGCCCCATCGCGGTCGAAATCCGGCCACGCCATGCTGCTGATGAATCCGCATCTGTTCTGGCGGACGGACTGGCCGACCTACTACGAGATCCAGCTCACCGCGCCCGGGATCGATCTCTATGGCGCCTCGCAAGTCGGGCTGCCGGTGCTGCGGTTCGTATTCAGCGACTATCTCGGTTTCACCCAGACGGTGGATGATCCGGGGAATGTCACTTTATATCGTATAGGTTTGACCCCCGGCGGCTATCTGTTCGATGGGAAGGCGCGTCAGTTCGAGACCCTCGCCCGCACGATCAAGGTGCGCCAGCCCGACGGCTCGCTGAAAACCGAGGCTGTGACGGTGCGCTCGACCGTCCACGGGCCGGTGATCGCCGGCGATGAGCGCGCGCCGATCGCCATGCGCGTCGCCGGCCTGGATCGGCCCCTGGCGCTCTACCAGTACTGGCGGATGGCGACGGCGCACGATTTCGTCGCCTACCAACAGGCGCTGCGGATGCAGCAGGTGCCGAGCTACAACGTCATCTACGCCGACCGCGACGGTCACATTCAATATCTGTTCAACGGCCTCGTGCCGAAGAAGAGTGGCCACGACCCAGCCTTCTGGTCGGGCCTCGTGCCCGGCGACTCCTCGGCGACGTTGTGGACCTCGTACCTCTCCTACGACGAACTGCCGAAGGCCAGCGATCCAGTCGGAGGGGCGGTGCAGAACTCCAACGACCCGCCGTGGAACGCCGCTTGGCCCGCCACGCTGGACCCGAAACCCTGGACGAGCGAGATCGAGAGTCAAAAGCCGAGCCTGCGGATGGCGAGCGGCGTCCGGATGTTGAGCGCCGCGCCGAAGATCGACCTCGACGACCTCGAGGCGATGAAATGGTCGGACCATTCGGAACTGGCCGATCGCGTGCTGCCGGACCTCGGCCGCGCCATCGCCGACTATGGGACCGACCGGGCGAAGGCCGCCATGGAGGTGCTGGACCGCTGGGATCGCAATTTCACAGCCGACAGCCGGGGGGCGGCGCTCTTCCTCGACTGGTCGGACCGGCCGGGCGCGGCGAGCGGCTACGCCAACGCCGGCTTCGCCAAATATTATGTTCTATCAGATCCACTCGGCACGCCGACCGGCCTGGCTGACCCGAAGGCAGCCGCGGTGGCGCTGGATGCGGCGGCGGCGAACGTGCTGGCGACCTGGGGCTCGCTCGACGTCCCCTGGGGTCGGGAGATGCGCATCCAGCGCGGTGGCGTCGACCTGCCGGCCAGCGGCGCCCCGGGACGGCTCGGCGTCTTCGATGTGATCGACGGCGCGCTCAAGGACGGCGTCCGCGTCGCCGATTTCGGCGACAGCTACATTGCTCTGGTCAGCTTCGACAAACCGTCGCGCGCCCGGGTATTGATGACTTACGGCAACGCCTCGCAACCCGGCTCGCCGCACATCGCCGACCAGGCGCCGCTGCTGGCGAGGCACGAGCTGCGACCGGCGTGGCGCACGCGCGCCGAAATCGAGGCCAACCTCGAAAGCCGAGAGGCGTACTGACGTCGGGCCACTGGCTCGCAGGCAGGCGGCGCGCCTGCGCTCCGTTCATTTCGGATAGATCGCCGCCGGCAGGACGCCGACCACGGCGGCGGTGAGGCAGGTGGCGAGGAAGCCGGCGAAGCAGGCCTTCCAGACCATGGCCATCACCTCGCCTCGTCGCTCCGGAACGAGGATGGAATAGCCGGCGACGTTAATTCCCACCGAGGCGATGTTGGCGAAGCCGCAGAGGGCGTAGGTCATCAGCACCCGGCTGCGCTCGGAGAGCAGGCCCGGGCCGGTCTTGGCCAGGTCGATGAAGGCGGTGAACTCAGTCAGCACCAGCTTGACGCCTAGCAGGGCGCCGGCGGTATGAGCCTCGCGCCACGGCACGCCAATGGCGAAGGCGAGCGGCGCGAAGATGAAGCCCAGCACCCGCTCGATGCTGATCGGCGCGCCGGCCACCGGGCCGAGCAGGCTCAGCAGGCCATCGGCCATGGCGACCAGGGCGACGAAAACGACCAGGGTCGAGCCGACCGCGAGTACGATCTGCAGGCCATCACTCGAGCCACGCATCAGGGCGTCGATGGAGCTCTCGTAGGTCTTGGCGGTGGCGAGGTCATAGGCTTCCGGCGTCTCGGCGGCCGGATCGCGCGGAACGAGGATGCGGGCCAGCAGCACGCCGGCCGGGGCCGAGATCAGTGAGGCGGTGAGCACGTGGGCGGCGGCGTTGGGCAGCACCCCCTGCAGGATGGTGGCGTAGGCGACTACGGTCGAGCCGGCGACACAGCTCATGCCGACGGTGATCAGCAGGAACAGCTCTGAGCGCGTGAGATGGGCCAAGTAGGCGCGAATGAAGATCGGCCCCTCGACCTGGCCCATGAAGATGGTCGCCGCCGTCGCCAACGCCGGCGCGCCGCGCAGGCCCATGGCCCGCTCGAAGACGAAGCCGAAGCCCTGGATCAGCCACTTGAGGACCTTCCAGTGCCACAGCAGGGCCGAGAGTGCGCAGATGACCAGGATCACCGGCAGGACGCGGAAGCCGAGCAGGAAGAGCGAGGCCGGGTCTTTCACCGGATAGGGCTGGCCGTCAGCCCCGGCCAGAAAACCGAACACGAATTTCACGCCCGCCTGGGTGCTGGCCGAGAGACCCTGCACCGCCGCGCCGGCGCCGGAGATCACTTGCCGGGCGGCCGGCACGCCGAACAGGATCGCCACCAGCGCCGCCTGGGCGAGGACGGCGCCGATCGCCAAACGCCAGGGAAAGGCCGATCGCCGCTCGGAGAGCGCCCAGCACAACAGCAGGATCAGGACGATGCCCAGCAGACTCTGGGCGTTCTCCAGTCCGAACATCCGCTCGCCCCCTACTTGCTGGTTCCTGAATGACCGGACCGGTGGCCGCCTACAAGCGGAGACGGCGCTTGACCTGTCAGGGGGCCCTCGCGCAGAACCGCCGCGCTTCATTCTCACGCAAGGGACGGTCATGGCTGACATCAGATTCGACGGCAAGGTGGCGATCGTGACCGGGGCCGGCGGCGGGCTCGGGCGCGCCCACGCCCTGGAGCTGGCGCGGCGCGGGGCCAAGGTGGTGGTCAACGACCTCGGCGGGGCCGTCGATGGCTCGGGTGGATCGTCGGCAGCCGCCGACCACACCGTGGCCGAGATCAAGGCGGCCGGCGGTGAAGCCCTCGCCAACGGCTCTTCGGTGACCGACGACGCCGGCGTCGCCCACATGATCGCCCAGGCCATGGACGCCTGGGGCCGCATCGTCATTCTGATCGCCAACGCCGGGGTGCTGCGCGACAAGTCGTTCTCGAAGATGGAGATCGCCGACTTCGAGTTCGTGGTCGACGTGCATTTGATGGGCACCGTCAAGCCGACCAAGGCGGTCTGGGAGATCATGCGCGAGCAGAACTACGGGCGCATTGTCGTCACCACCTCGTCGACCGGGCTCTACGGCAACTTCGGCCAGACCAACTATGGCGCCGCCAAACTCAGCCTGGTCGGCTTCATGAACACCCTCAAGCTCGAGGGCCAGAAGAACAACATCCACGTCAACGCCATCAGTCCGGTGGCCGGCACGCGGATGACCGAAAACCTCATGCCGCCGGAGATGCTGAAGCGCCTGGCGCCGGAATACGTCACGCCCGGCGTCGTCTATCTCTGCTCCGAGGACGCGCCGACCGGCGTGGTGATGACCGCCGGCGGCGGCGTGTTCGCTCAGGCCCGCATCCTCGAGACCGAGGGGGTGTTCCTCGGCGATCATGTCAGCGTGGAAGACGTCCGCGACTCCTTCGGCAAGATCGGCGACGAAGCCGGTCAGTCGGCTTACTTCAACGGCGGCGAGCAGACGGCGAAGTTCTTCCGCAAGATGACGGCGGGGTGAGCCGGCGACCTACTTCCCCTTCGCCTTGCCCGGCTTCGGCTTCATCGCCCCGACCCAGTCCAGACTGGCGCGAAAGTGCGGCGCGAGCGCAGCTGTGTCGGCCAGCAGGCTGTCCGGCACGGTGACGTACTCCTTCTGAACGACGCCATAGGCTTCGAACAGCGTCGCGTCGTAGGTCTTCAGGAACGCGGCGCGCGCCTCGGGCGGCAGGCGGAGCGCAAGCTGGCCGCGCGGGTGGAGGTATGACGACATATTGCCGCCCAGCGCCGTGTAGGGGTTGGCGTCGCCTTTGCGCTCGACGCCCGGGAAGCCGGCGACGACCCGATCGTACTGAGCGAGCTTCTGGGCGTAGGTGGGGTCCTGGGTTGGTTTCGGCTTGGCCATCCCGGAATTCCCACCGCGACCGTCGTCAGTCCGTTCGCCGATTATATTCCTTGCGCGACGCGCGGTCCCGGTTTCTCTTGCCAATCCAAACGCCCGTTAGAGGCGCAGGTGCAAGTCGCGTGAGGAGCCCCAGTCCGTGTCATCCGCCGCCGACAGGCTGAGCCTGCCTCGACTGGTCGCTTTCAGCCTGCCCGGATTTTCCATCGGCGCCCTGGCCGTGGCGCTCGGGGTGTTCCTGCCCAACTACTATGCCGCCCATCTCGCCCTGCCGCTGGCGGCGGTCGGCGCGGCCTTCGGCCTGGTGCGGTTCGGCGACATGTTCCTCGACCCGATGATCGGCCTCTTGATGGACCGCACGCGCACCGGGCTAGGCCGGTATCGGGTGTGGATGATGGCCGGCGCGCCGCTGCTGATGGTGGCGGTCTATATGCTCTTCGATCCCCCGGGCGGCGTCTCGCTCATCTATCTGGCTGGCTGGCTGCTGGCCTACTACGTCGGCTGGTCGGTGATCCTGCTTTCGCACAGCTCCTGGGCCTCGGTGATCGCCGGCCGCTACCACGAGCGCTCCCGGGTGTTCGGTGTCATCCAGGTGATCAGCACCCTGGGCGCGGCCCTGGTCCTGCTGGTTCCGGCCCTGCTGGCGCGCGGTGGCGGCACCGGCGGCGCCGTGCCGGCCATGGGCTTGTTCGTGGTCATCGCCATTCCGATCGGCGTGACAGCCGCGACGCTGTTCACCCGCGAGACCATCGTCGCCGACACTCACGCCGAGCGCTTCGGCCTCCGCGACTACTGGGAGATGGCGAGCCGCCCCGACATGCGGCGCATCATCATCGCCGATTTCTGCCTCTACCTCGGACCCGGGTGGATGTCGGCGATGTACATCTTCTACTTCCACGATGCGCGCGGCTTCTCGGTGCCGGCCGCTTCCAGCCTGCTGCTGATCTACATCGCCGCCGGGGTGTTAGGGGCTGGATGTCTTTCCTGGCTCGCCCAGAGGATCGGCAAACACCGCGCCATGCAGGTCGCCGCCGTTGGCTATTCACTCTTCCTCGGCGGCACGGCCCTGATTCCCAAAGCCAACTATCCGATTGCGGCCTTTCTGCTCTTCGTGCTCGGCTTCCTCGCCGCCGGCTTCACCCTGCTCGATCGGGCCATGGTGGCCGACGTCGCCGACGCTGTTCGTCTGGAGAAGGGCAGGCAGCGCGCCGGACTTCTCTACGCGATGATCACGACGACCCAGAAACTGGCCGCCAGCGCCGCCATCCTGCTGTCGTTCACGGCCCTGGGAGCCATCGGCTATCAGGCCAAGGAAGGCTCCCACAACACGCCAGCGGCGATCCATGGCCTCGAGCTGGTCTACATCCTGACGCCGATCGTCTTCGTGATGCTGGGCGGCGCCTGCTACATCGGCTACCGCCTCGATTCCAAACGCCACGCCGACATCCGCGCTCAGCTCGAAGCGCGGGACGCGGAACTGTCGCCGATACTCGAAAGCCTGACGGGCGAGCCCACGGTGGCCGAAGGCGCCTAGGCGTTACCTAGCAGCCGCCTACGCGCCACCAGGCGAATCCAAGCGCGCCGGGGCGCACCTTCGCGCAGACGAAGCCGCCCTCCGAGGTGGAGGCATAGGTGTTGTAGTCGACTGTCACTGTGCCCGGATTTTCGACCGGCCCGAAGGGCGCCAAGGCAAGGTGGTAGTGGGAGCCCCGGCCGACGCTCCGATATTTCTGCTGGACGGAGACCTGATAGGTCTGACCCGGAGAGGCGTCGAACAGGCAGTTGACGAGCGTGGCGCCGCACCAGCCGAGACCGGCCCCGAAGAGAAGCGCCAGGACGATGTGCGAGGTCGGTGTCAGCACCGGCTCCGGCCGCGGGGCCCAGATCATCCCGACCACCGCCAGGGCGGCGACGCCTGCGGCGGCCAGCGTCACGCCTTCCAGCCGCAGGAGGTGGGCGTTCGTGCCCGCAGCCAGCAGCATGATCAGCGGCGCGAGAAACGCGAAGTTGGCGACCGGACCGCTCCAGCCGCGCACCTGGGTCGCCACGAAGGCGTTCGGAACCCAGACGATCAGCCCGAGCAGCGCCGCCTGGGTTAGGAGGGCCACGATCGCCGCCAGCCCCGAGTTCGGGGCGCTCAGCAGCCATGCGCCTAGCCCCGCCAGGCCGCCGACTACGGCGAGGGCGACCCCCGTCCACTTGGCGGTCCCGGTATTCACCGACGAAGCCGGCGTCTCGACGAGGCTCATGGCACTCCCCCCAGAGCACTGCGAAGTGTCCGCCGCTTCGCGGAGAGCGTCAACGCGTGAGCTGCGCCGCCATCGCCGTGAACGCCTCGGCCGCCGGATGCTGCGGCTGTGCAGCCACGAGCGGGACGCCGTCGTCGCCGCCTTGGCGCAAAGCGACCTCGATCGGCACCTCGCCGAGGAACGGGACGCCCAGCCGGTCGGCCTCGCGCCTGGCTCCGCCTTCGCCGAAGATCGGGATGCGGCCGCCGGTGGCGGGGTCGGCGAAGAAGGCCATGTTCTCGACCACACCGAGGATCGGCACCGGCGGTTTCATCTGGCCGAACATGGCGGCCGCGCGGCGCGCGTCGATGAGGGCGATCTCCTGCGGCGTCGAGACGATCACCACGCCATCGACCGAAAGCTTCTGGACCAGGGTCAGGTGAACGTCGCCGGTGCCGGGCGGCAGGTCGACCACCAGCACATCGAGCGGCGCGCCCTCCGACCCCCAGTTCACATCCTCGATCATCTGACGCAGGGC
>JBEKQJ010000040.1:0-16746 GCA_049519835.1 Caulobacteraceae bacterium
AGAGCCGCGTACGCGGCGTGGTCGGATTCGGCGCCGAAGATCGGCATCTCCTTGAACACGAAGCGCACCTCAGGGTGGCCCTTGATCATGGCGACGATCTGGGGGGCCATGTTGATGCAGTGCGGGCAGCGGTAGTCGTAGAACTCGGTAACGGTAACTTTGCCGTTCGGATTGGCGACGAAATCGCGCGGGTCGCGCTCGACAGCGGCGCGCAGGGCCGGAAGCTGGGTCTCCCCCTGGCGCATGGCGGCCTGGGCCTTGGCCTCCTGGCTGTCCTGTAGCCTCTGGGTGGCTTCCTCGAGCACCTCAGGGTGGGCGAGTAGATAAGCTCGCACGCGTTCGCCGAAGGCCGCGTCGGAGTCGCGCTGACAGCCGGCCAGGGTGAGCGCCGCGGCGGCGGCGAGCAGCGCGAGCCTCACCCCTGCCGGGCCATGGCCCTGAGGTCGTCGGCCGTGGGCTTGGAGGAGAGAATGATGTCGGTCGCGCGGCGCCACTCGGGGGAATCCTTCTTCAACAGATCGCGGGCGCGCAGGGCGAACACCCGCGCATCGGTCGCCTGGCCGAGATAGAATTTCTGCTCGGCTGTGGCGAGCCTGGCCATGCCGGGGTGGTTCTGGCCGTCGTAGGCCTGGGCGATGAGCCACCAGCCGATGGCGTCGTCCGGCTCGGTCTCGAGCGCGGTCTTGAGCTGGCTGACCGCTTCGTCGAGCCGGGTGGGATCGTTTAGGCCCAGGAGCGCTTGGCCGTAGTTGATGCGCAATAAGGGTGCATCCGGCTTCAGCTCCACGCTGCGCTGGTGTGCCGGGACAGACTCCTTGATGCGGCCGGCTTCGAACAGCACCTGGCCCTTGAGCTCCCAGAGGTAAGGATTGGTCGGCTGCTCGGCGATCAGCGCGTCGATCGCTTTGACGGCCTGGTCGGTCTCGTTCGACTTGTAGAGAGCGATGGCCCGGGCATAGCGGGCGGGATACGACTGGTCGCTGTCCGGATAGTCGATGGCGGTCTGGTAGGGCCCGTTCACGAAGGCGTCGAGCTTGGCCTTCATGATCTCGTGTTCGGCAATCAGCCGGGGGCTGTCCGCGGCGCCATAGTGCGCCTGACGCTCGACGCGCACGCGCAGAGCTTCGATTCGCTCGTCCGACAACGGGTGGTCGCGGAAGTAGGGAAACTTCCGCTCATTATCGAACACTTCCTGGTAGCGGTAGTTGTCGAAGAAATCGACCAGCCCGCGGCCGGACATGCCGGCGCTCTCGAGATAGGTCGCGGCGGCCTCATCGGCGCGGGACTCCTGCTCGCGCGAATACCCCAGAACGCCGATCTCACCGAAGTAGCCGGAGGAGAAGATGAGGGCGGCCCCGCCGGCAGGCGAGCCGGCCGCCGCCGCCAGGATGCCGAGCGCCACGCTGGCCAGCATTGGTCCGAGCGCCGCCTTGGTGGCTGCGCCGGAGCGCGCCACGTGACCGCCGGCGACGTGGCCGGTCTCGTGGGCGATGACGCCAACGAGCTGGTTCGGACTCTTGGTCTGCAGGATGAGCCCGGTGTTGAGGTAGATATTCAGACCGCCGGCGGAAAAGGCGTTGATCTCCTTGTCGCCGACCAGATGGATTTCGACCTTCTTGGGGTCGAGTCCGGCGGCCACGAAGATGGGGTCGGCCTCATCATGCAGGATGGCCTCGATCTCGGTGTCGCGGACGATCGAGATCTGGTCGCCGGCCTGAGCGACGACCGGCGCGGCCACGGCGAGCGCGGCGGCCAGGGCGAGGCCAGAGGCGGCAAGGCGAGGGAAGGGGATCAAGATAAGGTCTCGTTCCGCCCCGCCTCGCGATCCTAGCCCGTCAGACGCTGCGCCGCCACCACCCACGCTTGGGCGAAACCGGCGGCGAGACGATTTCCGCCGGATCGGGCTCCAGCGGCGGCGGGGGATTGTCGACGGCCAAAACGACGGCGGGCGGCTCGGCGACCGCCGGCTCGGACGGGACCTCGACAGTCGGTTCCGCGATCGCGGCTTCGATGGTCGGCGCCTCAACGGCGACGGCTTCCGCGGACGCCTCGTCGGCGCGGGCGCCGCGGCGGCGGCGCGCACGCGGCTTGGCGGCGGGCGTCGCTTCCGGCAGCTCCACCCAGATCTCCTCGGCCGGTGCGGCCGCCGGGGCAGGCGCCAACATAGCCTCTTCGATCGTAGGGGGAGTGGCCTCGATCGCTGGGACCTTGGCCTCGATCGCCACAGTCTCGGCTTCGGTCACCGGAGCGTTCTCGACCGGCCCTCGCCATTCATAGGGATCGTCGCCGGACAGGCGCGCCGGCCACGACCAGGCGTATGGATCGCCAGAAGCCTCACGCGGCTTGCGGCCGCCACGGCGGCCGCGCCGGCGTCGACCCTGGCCACTTTCACCGCCACTGTCTTGGGTCTCAGCCACGGGCGCGGGCGCGCGCGACTCCTCGGGCCGGCGGCCGCGACGACGACGGCGCCCACGACGGCGGCTATCGTCTGACTCGGACGTGGCAACCTCGCGGGTGTCATCGCCCGCCTCAACCTCTTCCTCGGCTTCTTCGTCCTCTTCGTCTTCCTCGTCCTCTTCAACGTCGATCCAGGTGTCGGTCTCGACCGGCGCCTCAGGCGTGATGACGGTCGAGTCCTCGACGCGAGCCCCCTCGAAGGGTTCGCTGGAGATGCGCTCGATCTGGTGGTCCGCCTGGGCGAGCGTCTCGTCCAGCACCACATTGACGAACAGACCGTGGTTGCGGGTCAGCCGCACCAGATGGTCACGCTTGTGGTTGAGCAGGTAGAGCCCGGTCTCCTTTGAGGCGCGCAGCACCACTTCGCCGCCGCCGCGCAAGGCCTCGACCTCGAGCGCCCGCAGCGCCGCCAGGGCCGCCGATTCCGCCGAGCGAACGCGACCAGCGCCAGCGCAATGCGGGCAGATCAGGGTCGTGCCCTCGAGGATGCCAGTGCGTCGGCGTTGGCGGCTGATTTCCATCAGGCCGAAGCTCGAGATCCGGCCCATCTGGATGCGGGCGCGATCATTGGCCAGGGCGTCCTTGAGTGCCTTCTCCACGGCGCGGTTGTTCTTCGACTCCTCCATGTCGATGAAGTCGATGACGATCAGGCCGGCCAGGTCGCGCAGGCGCAACTGTCGTGCGGCTTCGGCCGCCGCCTCGGTGTTGGTCTTGAGCGCCGTGGCCTCGACATTGCGCTCACGCGTGGCGCGGCCCGAGTTGACGTCGATGGCGACCAGAGCCTCGGTCTGGTTGATGACCAGATAGCCGCCTGACTTGAGCGGCACGGACGGCGAATAGATCTGAGAGAGGTGATCTTCAACCTTGTAGGCGGCGAACAGCGGCGCTGGGCCCGTATAGTGCGTCACCTTTTTTGCCTGGGCGGGCATGAGCATGCGCATGAAGTCGCGCGCTTCCCGGAAGCCGCCTTCGCCTTCGACCAGCACCGCGTCCACGTCCTTGTCGAACATGTCGCGGATCGACCGCTTCACCAGATCCTCCTCCTCATAGATGAGGGCGGGGGCGATGGAGTGCAGGGTCTTGTCGCGAATATCGCCCCAGGCGCGGGACAGATATTCGTAGTCGCGCTTGATCTCGGCCTTGGTGCGCTTGGCGCCCGCGGTGCGGACGATGAGGCCCATGCCTTGGGGCACGTCGAGATCCTGAACGATCGAGCGCAAGCGCTTGCGGTCGGCCGCGGCGGTGATCTTGCGGCTGATGCCACCGCCGCGATCGGTGTTGGGCATCAGGACGCAATAGCGACCGGCCAGGGAGAGATAGGTGGTGAGCGCCGCGCCTTTGTTGCCGCGTTCTTCCTTGACCACCTGGATCAGCATGATCTGGCGGCGCTTGATCACTTCCTGGATCTTGTAGCGGCGCATCAGCCGGCGACGGCGACGCGCAACCGCTTCATCGACCTCGTCGTCGTCGTCGCCGCCGAGGTTTTCGGAGTCCTCGCTGTTCTCGTTGGCCGACGTGGTGTCGCTTTCTTCCTCCTCATCGGCCTCGCGCATCAGCGCTTCACGGTCGGCGTGAGGGATCTGGTAGTAGTCGGGATGGATCTCGTTGAAAGCCAGGAAGCCGTGGCGGTTGCCGCCGTATTCGACGAACGCCGCCTGCAGACTAGGCTCTACCCGCGTGACCTTGGCGAGATAGATGTTGCCGCGCAGCTGCTTCTTGGCGCGGCTTTCGAAATCAAAGGCCTCGACCTCGGTTCCCGACAACATCACCACCCGGGTTTCTTCCGGGTGGGCGGCGTCGATCAGCATCTTCTTTGACATTAGGGAATTCTCCGGGGCGCCCCCTCGGACCGAGGCGCCGGCTGCGGGCGCGCCAGCCCTCGCCGTCCGCGCGGGCGCTAGGGGCGCCTTGGCTCGGGATCGGGGTCGGAATGTAGGCGGCGCCGCCCATGGGTTGTGTTCTCTGGCTGCGCCCACTCGTTCACTGCGAGCGCGAATTGGCTGACGCGTCTACGCTTGGAAGGCGCTGGCCCGACGCGAGGCGCGCAAAATCGCCCTCAAGTCCGGAGACGGCGTATGCGCAGGAACAATGTATGGGAACGCAACAGGAAATGGAAGCGGCGCATTTCGCCGCTCGCGCCGCGGATCACCGATATTCCTTAACGGTTTGGAGACGCCGCGCCGGTCATAAGGCGCGCCATGCGCGCGATGCGGATCCATTGGTGGAAGAGGGCGACGGCCGTGCTGGCCGGGCTCGTCCTCGCCTGGCCAGCATTTGCGGCGGGCGGTGAGCTGGGCGTCCGGCTGGGCCTGGGGGCCGCAGCGACGCGCGTGGTTATCGACAGCGCCACGCCGGTGTCGGTCAGTCCTGAGCCGGGCAGGATCGATCAGCTCATCCTGAATGTGTCGGGCGCGTCGAACGATCAATTTCTCAGCGGCGCTGGCCTTGGCCTCGTCAAGGATTGGCGCCTCGAAGCCACTGGCCAGGGCCCGAGACTGTCCCTTCGGCTGACCGCCGCGGCGCGGATCAAATCTAGCTTTCAGATTCCGCCCGATGGCGCCCACCCGCGCTACCGCTACGTTGTCGACCTGACTGAGGCGCCGGCGACAAGCTTTACCGAGGCGACGCTGCCGGTCGAACATGAGCCGATCGCCCGCGAGACGAGCGCGCGCGAAACACCAATTGGGGATCACCACGGCCATGAGACGCTGTCCGCGCGGACCCGGCTGGCGTCGCGAAGCGAGGTGAAGAAGGTGGTCGTGATCGACGCCGGCCACGGCGGCCACGATCCGGGCGCCCATGGCCCGCACGCCTACGAGAAGGACGTCACCTTGGCCGCCGCCCTGCAGTTGCGGAGGCGTCTGCTGACCGAGGGCCGCTACCGGGTGGTGATGACCCGCAGCGACGACACCTTCATTCCGTTGGAGGAGCGGGTCCGTATCGCTCGTCGGGCCGGAGCTGACCTCTTCATCGCCCTGCACGCCGACTCGGCCGGCGAGAACGATGCTCCCCACGGGGCCAGCGTCTACACGCTTTCCGGACATGGTGAGACGCGGGTAAACGAGGTGCTGGACGGCCACGAATGGTTCGAGCGCGCCGCGCCGCGAAACGACCCGGGCGTCAAGAGCATCCTGCTGGATCTCACCCAGCGCTCGACGCTCAATCGTTCCAATGTGTTCGCGCAGGTGCTGGTGGACCAGATCAGCCAGAAGATCGACGTGCTGCCGCGCACCCACCGTGACGCCGGCTATTTCGTCCTGCTGGCGCCGGACGTCCCAGCTGTGCTGCTGGAGATGGGCTTCATCACCAGTCGCGAGGACGAGGCGCGGCTCACTGATCCGGTACGCCGAGGCGAGCTGATGGACTCGGTGGCGGCGGCTATCGACCAATATTTTCGTGGCGACCTCCAGCTGGCGGCCAGCTGACAACACCTCGGTTGCATGCGTTGGCGCCCGTCGCGAACGGCGCTAGAGCGTCTGCGCGGCGGGACCGCGGAGGCAAGTCGGCGTTGCAGCTTTTCGGTCGACGGATTCCGGTTGTCGGGATCATCTTCATCGGCGTCGTCGGTGCGACCGCCCTGTGCGCAGCGATCTACGCCGGGGTCCTGTTCGGGCAGATGCCGGACGCCAGCGAGCTGTCCGATTTTCATCCGCCCACGGCCACCCGCGTCTACGCGTGGGACGGCACTCTGATCGGCGAGTTCTCAAAAGTCCGGCGCATCTACGTGCCCTACGACCAGATGCCGCCAAGGCTGATCTATGCCTTCCTGGCGGCCGAAGATCATAGCTTCTTCGAGCATGGCGGCGTCGACGTGAACGGCATCGGGCGAGCGATGCTGAAGGACGCCTTCAACATGCTGCAAGGCCGCCGGCCTGAAGGCGGGTCGACGATCACCCAGCAGGTGGCGAAAAACATTCTGCTGGATAATCAAGTCACTGTCGGTCGAAAGCTGAAAGAAGCACTGATTGCCGAGCGGCTCGAACAGACGCTCTCCAAGCGACAGATCCTCGAACTTTACCTGAACGATATCTGGCTGGGCTACCGCTCCTATGGGGTCGGCGCAGCGGCCTATAACTACTTCGGCAAGGCGATCAGCGATCTGTCGCTCGCCGAGTGCGCCTATCTGGCCGCCCTGCCGAAGGGGCCGGACAACTATCAGCCGGTGAAGGACAAGGCGGCGGCCATCCGGCGGCGCAACATGATCTTGCAGAACATGGCCGACCTCGGCTGGGTCACCGAAGCCGACGCCAAAGCGGCCATGGCCGAGGATCTGGTTGTCCAGACCACGCCTCTGCGCGCCAAGTACCGCGACGCCGACTATTTCGTCTCCGAGGCCAAGCGCGAGGCATCTCAGCTGGGGAGCGTCGGGGCGGGGGTCAACGACGGTGGCTACTACATGCGCACCACGCTCGATCCGCGCCTGCAAACCGCGGCCCGCATCGCGCTGATGGACGGCCTTGAGACCTACGACCACCGGCATGGCTGGCGCGGCGCCTGGGGTCACGTTGAGATCGTCAACGGCTGGCAGAAGGCGGCGCTGGCGGCCACGCCGCCGTCGGAGCGCATCAACTGGAAGGCCGCGGTAGTCACCACCGCCTCAGGCGGCGATGTGCGGGTGCAGACCGCCGACGACAACAGCGCCGGCCCCTTGCTTGGTCCGGACGTGGCTTGGGAACAGGCCGGCAAGGGCCTCAAGATCGGCGACCTAGTATTTGTCGAACCCGACAACGCCGGCCATTTCCATCTGCGCCAAGTGCCGCAGGTCAACGGGGCCCTTGTGGCCATGGAGCCCGACACCGGACGGGTGCTGGCCATGGTCGGCGGCTACAGCTTCTCGCTTTCCAACTTCAACCGCGCCACTCAGGCCTATCGTCAGCCCGGTTCGTCCTTCAAGCCATTCGTCTACGCGACGGCGCTCGAAAGCGGTGAGTTCACACCAGCCAGCGTGGTGCTGGACGCGCCGATCAGCTTGCCGGGCTTCGGCGGGCAGATGTGGCGGCCGGAGAACTACGAGCACAACTTCCTGGGTCCCCTGGTCTTCCGCCGCGGTCTCGAACTCTCGCTCAACACCATGACAGTGCGCATCGCCCAGCGGGTGGGGATGCATCGCATCGTCGACACCGCCAAGCGCTTCGGCGTCGTCGATCATATGGATCCCGTGCTCGCCATGGCGCTGGGGGCCGGTGAGACGACGCCGTATCGCATGACCGGCGCCTACTCGAGTTTCGTTAACGGTGGCCGTAAGATCACCCCGCACCTGATCGAGGAAGTCGAGGATCGCGACGGCAAGGTCATCTGGCGTGCCGACGAGCGCGGCTGCCCGGGCTGTGACAGCGCCTTCACCGGCGACGACGGGCCGGACGTGGCCTATCAGGGCGACCAGTTGATCGACCCGATCACCGCTTATCAGATCGACACCATGCTGCAGGGCGTGGTGCTGCGCGGTACGGCGGCGCAGGCCGCTTCGCTCGGTCGCAACATCGGCGGCAAAACTGGCACCACCAATGATTTCCGCAGCGCCTGGTTCATGGGCTTCTCGCCGCAGATCGTGGTCGGGGTGTTCGTCGGCTTCGACGACAACCGCTCGCTTGGCAAGGGTGAGACCGGCGCGGTGGCCGCCCTGCCGGTGTTCATCGAGTTCATGCAGGAGGCCTTGAAAGGCTACCCGTACCTTGATTTCAAAGCCCCGCCGGGGACCAAATTCGCCAATGTCGGTCCCAACCGCGAGGCGTTCCGGCCGGGCACCGAACCGCAGGCCCAGGCCCTGGCCGTCAGCGCGCCGGGGGTGGGCGAAAAGCCCTTCGCCATTACGCCGGCAGCGCCGCCAACCCCCGCCGACACGCCCAAACCAGCGACAGCCGCCAAGCCGCCGGAGCCCGTCAAGGGATTGAACTAGTCCGGCTTGCCGCCTATCTGGCCCGCCTTCCAGTTGCTGGGACAAGGATTCTCATCATGCGCGCGGATATCGAGGCCATGACGGCCGATATCGAGCAGTCCGTCGGTCTGCTCAGGAGGCGTCTTTGACTGGGAGCCCG
Source organism: Caulobacteraceae bacterium (assembly GCA_049519835.1). GTDB lineage: Bacteria > Pseudomonadota > Alphaproteobacteria > Caulobacterales > Caulobacteraceae > Acaudatibacter. Next base: position 8,493 of record JBEKQJ010000040.1, read on the forward strand.
CGCTCCGCAGGCTGGACGAACTGAACGCCCGAGCCGAGGACCCGAGCCTCTGGAACGACTCCGCCCAGGCCCAGGCGCTGATGCGCGAGCGCACCCACCTCGCCGATCAGGTCGAGGCTGTTCGCCGCCTGGAGCGTGACCTTGCCGACGCCAGAGACTTCGCCGAACTGGCCGAAGCCGAGGCCGACGAGGCCTCGCTGAACGACGTCGCCGCCCAACTGCAGGCCCTCAAACAGACAGCCGCCCGGGCGGAGCTGGAGGCGCTGCTCTCTGGCGAGGCGGACAGCGCCGACGCCTATGTCGAAGTCAATTCGGGGGCAGGGGGCACGGAGTCGGCCGACTGGGCCAACATGCTGCTGCGCATGTACGCCCGCTGGGCGCACGCCCACGGCATGGAGGTGGAGTTCATAGAAGAGACGGCCGGCGAGCAGGCGGGAATCAAGTCTGCGACCATCAAAGTGGCCGGGCCCAATGCCTACGGCTGGCTCAAGACCGAAGCCGGCGTGCACCGCTTGGTCCGGATCTCGCCTTTCGATGCGGCGGCCAAGCGGCATACCAGCTTTGCCTCGGTGTGGGTCTATCCGGTGGTCGATGACACCATCGAGATCGAGATCAACCCGGCTGACGTGCGCACCGACACCTATCGGGCGAGCGGGGCCGGCGGCCAGCACATCAACAAGACCGACTCTGCCGTGCGCCTGACCCACATGCCGAGCGGGATCGTGGTCGCCTGCCAGACACAGCGCTCGCAGCACCGCAACCGCGACGAAGCCTGGAAGATGCTGCGCGCCCGGCTCTACGAGCAGGAATTGCAGAAGCGCGAGGCCGCCGCCCAGGCCGTGGAGGACCAGAAGACGGACATCGGCTGGGGCCACCAGATCCGCTCCTACGTGCTGCAACCGTACCAGATGGTGAAGGACCTGCGGACCGACGTGGAAACCTCCGATACGGGCGGCGTCCTCGACGGCGACCTCGACCCGTTCATGGCCGCGTCTCTCGCTCAACGGGTGGGGGCTACCCGCGACTGAATTGCGTCATCCCGGAAGCGAGCGTAGCGAGATTTCCGATAGCGTGGGGCAGGGAGCGCGAATGAAGAGCAAGATCGTGGCCGCAATCGTGGCCGTTCTGGCGCTGACGTCAGGCGTGCAGGCCGCGCCTCTCAACGGCCTGCAGCCCGGCGATCTCTTCGCCCTGCAGTACGCCGCCGATCCGCAGATCCGCGCCGACGGGCGGCAGGTCGCCTACGTCCGGATCGGCTACGATCGGATGACCGATCGCGCCCGACGATTCATCTGGCTGGTCGACACGGCGAGCGGTGAGCAGCAGCCGCTTGCCGCCGGTGGCTCACCGCGCTGGTCACCGGCCGGCGATCGCCTGGCCTTCGTCGCCCCCGACGAGACCGGCCATCCGCAGCTCTGGGTGCGCTGGCTGGCGAGCGGCGCGCAGGCCAAGCTGGCCGATCTTCCATCTGCGCCGGGGGGCCTCGCCTGGTCGCCCGACGGCAAGCGCATCGCCTTCTCGATGCTCGTCGAAGACCCGCCGATTAAGCTCGGCGCCGCCCTGCCAAGGCCGGAAGGCGCAAAGTGGGCCGAGCCCCTTCAGGTGATCGCCCAGCTCCACTACCGCCAGGACGGGGAGGGCTATCTCAAGGCCGGCCACGAACAGGTCTTCGTCATGGCCGCCGACGGCGGCGCGCCGCGCCAGCTCACCTCGGGGCCATTCGACGCCGGCGAGGTCACCTGGGGCCCCGACGGCCGCACGCTGGTTTTCGCTTCGGGCCGCGAGAAGGACGCCGAGCACGATCCCCTGGCCTCGCGCATCTGGTCACTCGACATCGGTTCCGGCGACCTGACCCCGCTCACCAGCCTGCACGGCCCCTCGGGAGAGCCCGCCGTATCGCCGGACGGAAGGCTGATCGCCTGGGTCGGCTTCGAGGACCAGGTGAAGGGCTACCAGAACACCCAGCTGTGGGTGATGAACCGCGACGGCAGCGGCTTGCGCTCGCTCACCGCCGGATTCGACCGCTCGCTTTCGCATCCGAGGTGGGCGGGTGACGGCAAGTCGATCTTTGTCGCGTACGGCGACCACGGCGTCACCAAGGTCGGCCGCGTCGATCTCGCCGGCCACCTGGAGACCATCGCCCAGAACCTCGGCGGCTCGGAACCCGACCGGCCCTACAACGGCGGCTCCTACAGCGTGAGCGCGGCCGGCTGGGCCGCCTTCACCCTTGGGGGCAGCGACCATCCCGCCGACCTCGGCTTGGCGCGAGCCGGCGAGGTGAAGCGCCTGACCGACCTCAACGGCGACCTCTTCGCCGACCGGATCCTCGCCAAGGTCGAGCCGCTCGCCGTATCCTCCTCGGCCGACCAGCGGCCGATCGACGCCTGGATCATGACTCCGCCCGCCTTCGATCCGTCGCGCAAATATCCACTGATCCTCGAGATCCACGGCGGCCCCTTCGCCGCCTACGGCCCGAGCTTCGCCTCCGAACTGCAGCTCTATGCCGCCGCAGGCTATGTGGTCGTCTACGCCAATCCGCGCGGCTCGACCTCCTACGGCGAGGCCTTCGCCGACCTGATCGACAAGAACTATCCGAGCCAGGACTACGACGATCTGATGAGCGTGGTTGACGCCGCAGTCGGCAAAGGTTTCGTGGACCCTGGCGCCCTCTACGTGACCGGCGGCTCTGGCGGCGGCCTGCTCACCGCCTGGATCGTCGGCAAGACCGGCCGCTTTCGCGCCGCGGCAGCTCAAAAGCCGGTGATCGACTGGACGAGCGAGGTGCTGACCGTCGACGTCTATTCGTTCATGGCCAAATACTGGTTCGGCAAGATGCCGTGGGAGGATCCCGACTTTTACTGGCGCCGTTCGCCACTCTCGCTGGTTGGCAATGTCACCACGCCGACGCTGGTCATGGTCGGCGAAGAGGACCACCGCACGCCGCCGAGCGAGGCAGAGCAGTTCTTCCAGGCGTTGCAGCTGCGCAGCGTCCCGACCGTGCTGGTGCGCGTGCCGGGCGCCTCGCATGAGGGCCTGGCCGACCGCCCGTCACAGGAGGCGGCGGAAGCCTCGGCGATCCTCGCCTGGTTCGGAAGGTACCGCGCGAACTCTGCGCCGTGACCGGCGCCAGTGGAAGCTCGCGCCAAGCGTCCACGCGGCCGAAGGCGCTGGGGGTGGATGTCGACGCCGAAACGCGTTGCGCCCACTGGCGCTCGCCTCTCGACATCGTCGCCATCAGAATGCGCTGCTGCGGCGACTTCTATGCCTGCAAGGATTGCCATGACGATCTGGCCGGTCACGCGATCCGTGTCTGGCCGCGAGCCGAGTGGAGCGAAAGAGCCATTCTCTGCGGCGCCTGCGGCGAGCAGCTGACCATCGAGGCCTATATCGGCGGCGACCATCGCTGCCCCGGCTGCGGCGCGCCGTTCAATCCCGGCTGCCGCCATCACCATCACCTCTATTTCGAGGCGGTGGCGCAGACGGCCCCGAAGTGAACGCGGAGATGTCTATCGCGCCGTCGCCTCGTCATAGAAGCGCGCCAAGTCGGACTTCATCTGGGTGAGCGCCTCCGGGTTCAGATAGACCATGTGTCCGGAGGGGTAGTAGGCGAAGCGGACGTTGCCCCGATACTGCGGGTCAAGCTGCATGTGGCCGAGGTCGTACTCCGTGCCGAAGAACGGCGTGGCCAGATCATAGAGACCATTGAGCGAATAGAGCAGCAGGTGCGGGTTCTGACGCAGCGCCGCCGACAGGTCGAGGGCCACGTCGGCCTGAGTTTCGCCGTAGGGGCCGCGGGCCCCGGGCGGCAGATGCTTGAAGTCCCACTGGACGCCGCTCTGGTAGTAGGTCGGCCGGTAGGAAAGGTCGGTGTGATAGTCCAGGTCGCTAGTCAGGTAGTGGTGGAAGGCCGAGACGAAAGCGCCGCTGATGCCGGTGTCTGAAGGATCGTATTCAGGATTGTCGCCGGCCGCGTCGGTGTCGACGCCGGTGAAACGAGCGTCGTAGCGGCCGAGAGTCAGGCGTTGGTCGCGGAGCAGGGCCTTGCGGAAGCGCCCGGGCGAAACGCGCAGGTCACTGGCCAAGATGTAGTCCGCCGGCAGGCCGATATAGCTGGAGAGCTTCTGGGCGATCTCGGTCCGACGGGCCGGATCGAGGTCCTGACCCTCGGCCAGCGCCTCGGCGTAGGGCCCGCGCGCCCAGGCCCGCACTTCCCTGAGGAAGGCTTGTAGATCGGCCGGCGGCGAGGCCAGGCGATTGTGATAGGCGGCGATGGCCGCATAGCTTGGGACGTAGTTGATCGTCTCCTGGTCGAAGCCGGGATCGCGGCGGCCGTAGTTGAGGATCGAGGACAGGATGACAACGCCGTTCAGCTGCGCGCCATCCTCCTGCAGGCGATAGGCGAGACCGGCCGAGCGAGTTGTGCCGTAGGACTCGCCGAAGATGAACTTCGGCGAATTCCAGCGGTCGTTGATCGTCAGGTAGCGCTCGATGCCGTGGGCGAAGGCGTCGATATCCTGGTCAGTGCCCCAGAACTTCTCGAGCTTGGTGTCGCCAAGGGGTCGGGAAAAGCCGGTGCCGATGGCGTCGACGAAGACGAGGTCCGACTTATCGAGCAGGCTGTCGTTGTTGCCGACCATTTCGTAAGGCGCATTGTGCGTCGCCTTTGGGGAATCGGTCGCCACGCGCAACGGCGCGAGCGATCCCATGTGCAGCCACACGCTCGAGGAGCCCGGGCCGCCGTTGTAGAAGAAGGTCACCGGCCGGGGCGAGCCGTGGCCATCGCCCACCGTGTAGGCGACGTAGAACATGCTTGCCGTCGGCTTGCCGTCATCGTCGCGGAGAGTGAGCGTGCCGGCCGTGGCCGTATAGGCGATGGTCTTGCCGCCGATCACCCCTTGATGGTGGGTGACGCTTCTGGCTTCGACGACAGGAGCCAGAGCCGTCTCGGAGTCTACGTGCGCCACCTCGGCAGCCTTGACGGCCGCGGCTCCGGCCGCGGCGGCCGCCGCCTTGTCCTTCGACCCCTTGGCTGGCGTGGCGTCCTGACCCCAGGCGGCGGTCGCAAGCGCCAGCAGGCTGGCGACGGCAAGCAATTGGACGCGCAAGGTTTCTCCCCCGGACTTCGATGGAACGGGATGACCGTAGAGTCAGGCCGGAGCCCTTTCAAGGGCGACCCGAGGTTCCCTTGGCCTCAGGGTCAAGCTATGGCTGCCGCCCCTTCCAACAGAGGCGCCCATGACCGGAATCGTCGACATCCTCGCGCGTGAAATCCTCGACAGCCGAGGCAATCCCACCGTCGAGGTGGATGTCACGCTGGAGGACGGCGCCTTCGGCCGGGCCGCAGTTCCCTCCGGCGCCTCCACCGGCGTCCATGAGGCGGTGGAGCTGCGAGACGGCGACAAGGCGCGCTTCGCCGGCAAGGGGGTGCTGAAGGCGATCGGCGCGGTCAACGGCGAGATCTTCGACGCCCTGGCCGGCCAGGACGCCGAGGATCAGCGCCGTATCGATTCCCTGCTGGACGAACTCGACGGAACCGCCAACAAGAGCCGCCTGGGGGCCAACGCCATCCTTGGCGTCAGCCTCGCCGTCGCCAAGGCCGCGGCCGTGAGCGCGGACCTGCCGCTCTACAAGTACGTCGGCGGCGTCTCCGCCCACGTCCTGCCAACGCCGATGATGAACATTATCAACGGAGGGGCGCATGCAGACAACGCCATCGACATCCAGGAATTCATGGTCATGCCGACGGGCGCGGAGACTTTCTCAGACGCCCTGCGGATGGGCGCAGAGATCTTCCATGCCTTGAAGAAGGCCCTGGCGGCGGCCGGTCACAACACCAACGTCGGCGACGAGGGCGGTTTTGCACCGCAACTTTCCACCGCCGAGGAGGCCCTGGGCTTCATCGTCAAGGCCGGCGAGGCGGCCGGCTACCGGGCCGGCGAGGACTTCCACCTGGCGCTCGATCCGGCCGCCAGCGAATTCTTCCGCGACGGACGCTATCATCTGCAAGGCGAAGGTAAGGTGCTCGACCAGGCAGGACTGGTGGACTACTTCGCCGCCCTGGTCGGCAAGTTCCCGATTTGCTCCATTGAGGACGGCTGCGCCGAAGACGATCTCGAGGGCTGGGCCCACATCACCAGAGAGCTCGGCGGCAAGATCCAGTTGGTCGGCGACGACGTCTTCGTCACCAATCCGGCCCGCCTCTCCATGGGAATCGACCGCGGCCTCGCCAACGCCATCCTGATCAAGGTCAATCAGATCGGCACCCTGACCGAGACGCTGGAAGCCGTGGCGATGGCGCGAAACGCTGCCTACGGCCAGGTGATGAGCCACCGGTCCGGCGAGACCGAGGACGCCACCATCGCCGACCTGGCGGTGGCGACGAATTGCGGTCAGATCAAGACCGGCTCGCTCTCCAGGTCCGACCGGCTGGCCAAGTACAACCAGTTGCTGCGCATCGAAGAACAGCTTGGCGACCAGGCCGTCTACGCCGGCCGCAGGGCGATCAAGCGCCTAAGGTAGGGGAGACAGATGGCTGAAAGCCGACGGTTCGAGGACCAAGATCTGGCGGGGGTCCTCTTCGAGGATTGCTCGCTAGCCGATTCTGTCTTCGAGAACGTTGACCTTACTCAGTCGGTGTATTCAAACGCCAATCTCGCACGAGCGAGATTTACCAACGTCAATATGACGGAGGTGACGATCGAGGATGCCAACATTCAGGGCCTGACCATACTGGGCTACGATATTCAGGCGCTCATAGGCGCCGAGGTGGCGCGTCGGCTGGCGGGCTGATCGAAAAAATCCTGGCCAGCGTCTAGCGAGGGGAGCGACGAGGATGAAGTTGTTGGTTTTGGCCGCGCTTGTAGGGCTCGTTGGAGGTGTCACGCCGATGTCGTCCTCGCTTGCGGCTCCGCCCGCTCCCATAGTCTTCTTCGACATCGCCGGGCCCGCCGACGCCCACCAGGGCGATTTCTACGCCAAGGTGTTCGGCTGGACGGCAGGCGCCGGCGGCGTGCTTTCCGTGCCGGTGATCGGACCGCAACCCGCCAGCGGACCGCAGCTGGACGGAACGCTGCGCGTCGATCCGGCCGGCAAGCTCATCTACATCGGCGTGCCCGACGTGACCGCCAAACTGAATGAGGTGGTGGCGAATGGCGGCAAGATCATCGCGCCGCGATTTGAGGTGAAGGGCGTGGCGGTGATCGGCCTCTTCACCGATCCGGCCGGCAACGGCATGGGCCTCGTCGAGCTCGCCGACGACGGCAAGGTCAAGGTCCCCCATTAGCCTTGCGTTAAAGGCGGTCGCCGATAATTCAGGGTCAGACGCAAGGGGCTTGCGATTCGGCCGATGTTCTCCCGCCTCCAGACCTACCTGCCCACGGCGGTTCTGGCCGTTCTGATCTTCTACTTCGGATTCCATGCGCTCACCGGTGAGCGGGGCCTGCTGCTCAGCCGCCAGCGTCAGGCGACCCTGGCCGCCAAGCAGGCCGAGCTCGCCCAGCTACGGACCGTGCGCCATGACCTCGAAATCCGGGCGAAGCTTTTGAGGGACGACGAACTTTCCGCCGACCTTCTCGAAGAGCGGGCGCACGTCCTGCTAGGCTTTGTCGATCCCAAGGACTATGTGATCCGCGTCTCGCCCGACCAGGGCTGACCCGACGTAAGGTCGGATCCGCGAACATATTCGGAGCACGGCATGACGCGCGCCCCGGCCAAGTCCGCCGCTCGCAAGGGCGACGCCGGAACGGCTGAAAACCTTCTCGCTTTCTACCGCGACATGCTGCTCATCCGCCGGTTCGAAGAACGCGCCGGACAGCTCTACGGCATGGGCCTGATCGGCGGGTTCTGCCATCTCTACATTGGTCAGGAAGCGATCGCTGTCGGCATGCAGGCCGCCCGTCGCCCGGGCGACCAGGTAATCACCGGCTATCGCGATCACGGTCACATGCTGGCCGCCGGCATGGACCCCAAGGCGGTGATGGCCGAACTGACTGGCCGCTTTGCCGGGGCCTCGAAGGGCAAGGGCGGGTCGATGCACATGTTTTCCGTCGAGCACGGCTTCTTCGGCGGGCACGGCATCGTCGGCGCCCAGGTGAGCCTAGGCACCGGCCTGGCGCTCGCCAACCTCTATCGCAACGACGGCGGCGTCGCCTTTGTCTACTTCGGCGACGGCGCGGCGAACCAGGGGCAAGTCTACGAGAGCTTCAACATGGCCGAGTTGTGGAAGCTGCCCGTAGTCTATGTGATCGAGAACAAT
>JBEKQJ010000041.1:0-16170 GCA_049519835.1 Caulobacteraceae bacterium
CTCCGGCTCGCTGGCGCGAGCCACCTCCCCCATCGAGGGGGAGGAGGACTCCGTGTCGCTCATGCCCTGACCAGCGTGCCGGCCCCGTGCTCGGTGAACAGCTCCACGAGCATCGAGTGCGGCCGGCGGCCGTCGAGAATGACCACCGCCTCGACGCCGCCCTCGACCGCCGCGATGGCGGTCTCCAGCTTGGGGATCATGCCGCCCTTGACGACGCCCTCGGCGATGGCCGCCCGCGCCTCGGCGAGATTCAGCTGCTTGATGAGCTGGCCGTCCGGCCCCAGCACGCCGGCGACGTCGGTCAGCAGCAGCATGCGCTTGGCCTTGAGCGCCACGGCCAGGGCCCCGGCCACGGTGTCGGCGTTGATGTTGTAGGTCTCGCCGTCGGCCCCGACGCCGATCGGCGCCACCACCGGCACGTAGTCGTCGTCGGAGTTGAGCAGGCCCTCGATGAGCCTGGGATCGATGGTCTCCGGCTCGCCGACGAAGCCGAGGTCGACCACCTCTTCTTCCTGCGAGCCGGCCACCCGCCGCGTCCGCGTCGCCTTGACCGCGGTGATCAGCCGGCCGTCCTTGCCCGATAGGCCGACGCCGCGCACGTTCGCCCGGGCCCCGGCCAGGGTGATCCAGCTGGCGATTTCCTTATTGATCGCCCCGGAGAGGACCATCTCGGCCACTTCCATGGTCGGCGCGTCGGTGACCCTCAGGCCGTCGACGAAGGTCGAGCGCACGCCGGCGCGTTCCAGCATGGCGGAGATCTGCGGGCCGCCGCCGTGGACCACCACCGGTTGCAGGCCGAGCAGCTTCAGCAGCACGGCGTCGGCGGCGAACAGCTTGGCCAGGGCTTCCTCGCCCATGGCGTGGCCGCCGTATTTGATCACCACCGTCTCGCGGTCGTAGATCTGGATGAACGGCAGAGCCTCGGCCAGCGTCCTGGCCGTCGCCCACCCAGGCTCGTCCGCTGCCTCCATCTCGCTCATGGGGCCGCAATAGCGGCGGCGTCCGGCCTTGTCATGCGAAAGCGGCGGCGACGATCTCGGCCCGCAGCTCGGCGAGGCCAGCGCCTTTCTCGGCCGAGGTGGCGATGACGCGCGGGAACGCCGCCGGACGCTTGGCGACCTTGCTGAGGGTCGCCGCGGTCATCGCCTCGACCTCGGCGGATTTCAGCTTGTCGGCCTTGGTGAGCACGATCTGGTAGGAGACCGCCGCCAGGTCGAGGGCGTCCAGCGCCTCGGCGTCGGTGTCCTTCAGGCCGTGGCGGGCGTCGATCAGCAGGTAGACCCGCTTGAGGTTCGATCGCCCGCGCAGATAGTCGCGGCCGAGGTCCTGGAACTTCCGCGCCGCCCCCTTTGAGACGCGGGCAAAGCCATAGCCCGGCAGGTCGACGAGGCGCAGCCGCTCGTCGAGCAGGAAGAAGTTGAGTTCGCGCGTGCGGCCTGGCTCTGTCGAGGTGCGCGCCAGGCGGTGGCGGCTGACCAGCGCGTTAAGCAGCGAAGACTTGCCGACGTTGGAGCGTCCGGCGAAGGCGACCTCCGGCAGGTCGCCCGGCGGCAGCCCTTCGAGGCTCACCGCCCCCATCATGAACGCGACTGGGCGGGCAAAGAGGACGCGCGCGGCCTCGACCTCCTCGGCGCTGAACGGCTCGCTCACCCCGGCGCGGCCTTGGCCCCGAAGCGGCCGAGGAAGTCGTCGATCGGATTGGCCACCTTGAACCGCCGCATCAGCACATATTGCTGCAGGATGGTGATCAGGCTGGACCAGGTCCAGTAGATCAAGAGGCCGACCGCGTACTGCGCCATGATGAAGGTGAAGATCAGCGGCATGAACTTGAACATCGCCTGCTGGGTCGGATCGACGCCCTGCATCGGGGTCATCGACTGCGAGAGCCAGATCGACAGGCCGTAGAAGATCGGCCACGCGCCGAGGTGCAGCATGCCGCCCATGCCCAGCAGACCGCCGATCAGCGGCGCGGTGGACGGATCCCACGGGATGAGGCCGAACAGGTTCACGATCGTCGTCGGGTCGGGCGCCGACAGGTCGTGGATCCAGCCGAAGAACGGCGCGTGGCGCATCTCGATGGTGACCGTGAACAGCTTGGTCAGGGCGTAGAACACCGGAATCTGGAACAGCAGCGGCAGGCACCCGGTCACCGGGTTGACCTTCTCGCGCTGATAGAGGGCCATCATCGCCTTCTGCTGGCCGGCCGGATCGTCCTTGTGGGTCTTCTGCAGGGCCTGCAGCTCGGGCTGGATCTTCTTCATCTTCACGCCCATCTCGAAGCCGCGGTTGGCGAGTGGGAACGTGACGAGGCGGATCACCACCGTGACCATCAGGATGGCGATCCCGAGGTTGCCGACCTTCTGGTAGAAGATCTCGAGCAGCTGGAAGATCGGCTTGGTCAGGAACATCACCCAGCCCCAGTCGACGGCGTCGTCGAAGCGCGGGATGCCCAGGCTGTCCTTATAGCCGTTGAGGGTCTGCACCACCTTGGCGCCGGCGAACACGCGCACCGTCTCGCTCGCTTTGCCGCCGGGGGCGATCTGGCGCGAGGCGCCGAGCCACGAGGCGTCGTAGACGTCGCCGCCCTGGGCGTCGGCGCTCATCCGCAGGTGATAGGTGACGTGCTCGTTCTGCGGCGGGATGAAGGTCGTCATCCAGTACTTGTCGGTGATCCCGAACCAGCCGCCGTTGGAGGTCAGACCGGCGCTGGACTCCATGCCGCTCTCCGGCAGCGGACTCTTCTGGCCGTCCTTTTTCCAGTTCTTGTAGGTGGCGAGCAGCAGCTTCTCGCCGCCATCGCCCTGCATGCCGATGGCGCCCTCGTGGACGATGTTGCTCTTCGACAGCGTCGTCGGCAGCCCGGCGCGCGCCACCGAACCGAACGGCGCCACGGTCGCGGGCGTGGCGCCGTCGTTGATCACCGTGTCGCTGACGGTGAACATCGCCTTGTCGTCGACGCTGATCGTCCGCACGAAGGTGAGGCCGGCCGGGCTCTTGTAGTAGAGGCCGATCGGATGGCTTGGCGTCAGGGTCCCAGGCGTCGCCAGGGTCCACAGGGTGTTCTGGTCTGGCAGGCCGGCGAGGTTGGAGCCGACCCAGCCTTGGGTGGTGAAATAGGCGTCGGTCACGCCCTGCGGCGTCAGCAGCCGCACCAGCGGCGATGTCTTGGCGACATCGACGTGGTAGCCCTTGAGCAGCAGATCATCGAAGCGCGCGCCCCGTAGCGCGATCGAGCCCGAAAGCGCCGGGGTGTCGATCTGCACCCGCGGACCGCCCGCCAGGGCCTGGGGCAGGTTGAGCGTCGTCGGCGCCGGGGCTTGGGCCGCCGGCGCGGCGGCGGCTGCGGCGGCGTGCTGGGCGGCCAGCTGCTTGGCTCGCGGCTCGATGATGAAGAACTGGTAGGCCAGGAGAATCATTCCGGCCACGAGTACGAAGGCGATGAAGTTGCGGTTGTCGTTCGACATGTCGGCGTGATCGGCCCAGGGCTGCGGTCGTGGCGGGTGGGGGAGCTTCGTCAGCCCGCCCCGGCTCCGAGGTCGGCGGCGAGCCTTATCAACGTGGCTTTCATATCGTCAAGCAAACGCGTCCAGGGCCGGGTCGCCGTCCCCTGACGCGCGATGAACACATAGTCGCAGCCGGCCCGTCCATGAAGGGGGACGAGTTGCCGCGCCGCCTCGCGCAGCCGCCGTTTGGCCCGGTTGCGCACCACCGCCCCGCCGATCCGGCGCGTGGCCGTGAATCCGAGGCGCACCAGCGGCGCGCCATCTTCGCGATCGAGCGCCTGGGTCGAGACGGCGCCGACGGCGCACGACTTGCCCTTGGCCGCGGCCAGAAACTCGCGGCGCTTCCTCAGGCGATCGATGGAAAGTGGGCTCGTCGCCCGGATCCTAGGCGGTCAGGCGCTTGCGGCCGCGCGCGCGGCGACGGGCGACGACCTTCTGGCCGTTCTTGGTCGCCATGCGCGAACGGAAGCCGTGACGGCGCTTGCGCACGAGGCGGGACGGTTGAAAGGTCCGCTTCACTTCAAGAACTCCAGGCGTGACGGCTCGGCGACCGGCCGGCGCGAATTGAGCGCGCGGGGATAGGCGAAGCGGCTCTTCGTGTCAACGCTGGAGGGGGATTGGTCGCGCCACCCCGACGGCTCACGCAGTCGTGCTGCGGCGCAACGCGCGGCGCGTGAACCATACTCAAACGCCGCTCATCCCCGCGCAAGCGGACACCGAGGCCTTTTTCAAAGACGTGATTAGCGACTCGACGGCCCCAATTGACCACCAAGATCACGAAGCACACGCAGATGGAGTCATTGTCCGAAGCACCCTCGTGTTCTTGGTGTGCTTCGTGGTCAAATCGGCCGCCGCGGACTCACCGGCCGCCGCTCATAAAACACCTGGGTCCCCGCTTGCGCGGGGATGAGCGGAAGGGGAAGAGGATCCGCCGGCGCCTTGCATTCGCGCGCGTGCGCGGTTCAATCTCCGCCATGCGCATCGCCAGCCTCGCCCTGATCGCCGCCCTCATGTCGCCAGCCATCGCCGCCGCCGCCCCGCCTGACGACCCCTACGTCTGGCTGGAAGAGGCCACTTCGCCCAGGGCCATGGCCTGGGTGAACCAGCACAACGAGAGCGCCAAGAAGCTGGAGGCCTATTCGCTCTACCAGGGTTTCTACGACGAGGCCCTGAAGCTCGCCGCCGCCAAGGACCGCATCCCGGCCCCGACCTTCCTCCACGGCGCGATCTACAACTTCTGGCAGGACGGCGACCACCTGCGCGGCTACTGGCGCAAGACGAGCCTGGCGGACTACGGCGCGGCAGAACCGGCCTGGACCACCGTCCTCGACATCGACGCCCTCGGCAAGGGCGAAGGCAAGAGCTGGGTGTTCAAGGGCATGGACTGCCTGCACCCTGACGAGCGCCTGTGCCTGGTCTCGCTCTCCGACGGCGGCGAGGACGCCGTCGAGGTGCGCGAGTTCGACCTCGACACCCAGACCTTCGTCAACGGCGGCTTCCACCTGCCCAAGGCCAAGTCGCGCGCCACGTGGGAGGACAAAGACCATCTGCTGGTGTCCAGTGAATGGACCCCTGGCGACCTGACGCCGTCCGGCTATCCCTACATCGTCAAGCGCCTGACCCGCGGCCAGCCCCTCTCCGCGGCCGTCGAGGTCTATCGTGGCGACAAGAGCGACGGCGGCTATGGCGTCTCGCCCACCGTGTTGATGGACGGCGAGGGCCGCACCCTGGCGATGATCGAGCGGCCGCTCGACACCTTTCGCCACGAGACCTGGATCCTCACCGCCAAGGGGGCCGAGCGCCTCGCTATCCCGGCCAAGGCCGATATCCAGAGCCTCGTCGCCGGCCGGATCATCGTCCAGCTCAACGAGGCCATGAGCGCCGATGGCCAGGACTTCGCGGCCGGCTCGCTGGTCGAGCTCGACCTCGCCGCCGCCAAGGCCGACCCCGCCCACCCGCATCCGAAGCTGATCTGGGCCCCCGGCCCCCGCGAGTCGCTGGAACAGGTCGCGTCCACCCGCGACCGGCTGCTGATCACCACCCTCGACAACGTCCGCGGCCGCGCTTTCGAATACACCCCGGTCGCGGGCGGCGGCTGGGCCCACGTGCGCCTCAGCCTGCCGGACAACCTGACGGTCGGCATCGCCGACACCGACAGCCGCTCGAACCTGGCCTTCCTCAGCGCCAGCGGTTTCCTCGATCCCAACGGCCTCTACCTGCTCGGCGAGGGCTCGCTGAAGCTGGTGAAATCCCTGCCGGCCAAGTTCGACGCCTCCAACGACGTCGTCGAACAGCTGGAGGCGACCTCCAGCGACGGAACCAGGATCCCCTACTTCGTCGTCCACCGGAAGGACATCAAATACGACGGCTCGACGCCGACCCTGATGACCGCCTACGGCGGCTTCCAGGTCAGCAACACGCCCTACTACTCGGCGGTCAGCGGCAAGCTGTGGCTCGAGCGCGGCGGCGCCTTCGTGCTGGCCAACATCCGTGGCGGCGGCGAGTTCGGTCCCGCCTGGCACGAGGCCGGCCTCGGGGTGAAGCGGCAGATCATCTACGACGACTTCGCCGCGGTGGCTGAGGACCTCATCGCCCGCAAGATCACCAGCCCCCGCCGCCTCGGTATCGAGGGCGGCTCCAACGGCGGGCTGCTGATGGGCGTCGAGTTCACCCAGCATCCTGAGCTCTGGCGCGCCGTGGTCATCCAGGTGCCGCTGCTCGACATGATCCGCATCTCGAAGATCGCCGCCGGCGCCTCGTGGGAGGGTGAGTACGGCGACGTCAACGCCGACCCGGCGGTCATGGCCTTCTGGCTCAAGACCTCGCCGTATCAGAACCTGAAGACTGGCGTCGCCTATCCCGAGCCGTTCATCTTCACCACCACCAAGGACGACCGCGTCGGCCCGCAGCACGCCCGCAAGTTCGCCGCCCGGCTCGAGGAGATGGGCTATCCCTTCTACTACTGGGAGAACACCGAGGGCGGCCACGGGGCCGGCGCCGACATGAAACAGGCCGCACACACCACGGCGCTGACGATCAGCTATCTGAGCATGAAGCTGTTCGACTGAGGCGCCTCACCCGCGAAGACATGGCCGAGGCGGCGCTCGTTCACCGCGCCGCCTTCGACGACCGCCTGCCATGGCTCACCGGTCTGCACACGCCGGCGGAAGATCTGGGCTATTTCCGCGACCGGGTGTTCGACGAATGTGAAGTCTGGGGCGCTCGCGACGGCGAACGACTCGTCGGCTTCGTCGCCTTCCGGGACGGCTGGATCGACCAGCTCTATGTCCTGCCCGGCCATCAGGGCCAGGGCCTCGGCCGCGCCCTGCTCGACATCGCCCTCGACGGCCAGACCAGCGTCCGCCTGTGGACCTTCCAGAAAAACACCACCGCCCGCCGCTTCTACGAGCGCAACGGCTTCGTCGTCATCGAAGAGACCGACGGATCCGGGAACGAGGAGCGCGAGCCGGACGTGCTCTATGAGTGGCGGAAGGGCGGGTAGCGCCGGCGCCTCGCCGGCAACATGCCGCCGGGACGGCGGCGCTACGTTCACCTCCGGCCAAATCAGCGCCTTGGAGTGCGCCGCAATATCTCTTACTCTTACCGGTAAGAGTAGGGAGCGCCGCCATGCGCATCACATCCAAGGGTCAGGTGACCATTCCGGTCCACATCCGCGAGCAGGCGGGTCTGCTGCCGGAGACGGAGGTCGACTTCGAGTACGACGGCAAGGTCGTGAGCATCGTTCGCGCTGTGAGCGGACGCGGAATTAGCCGCGGCGAACGGGCTGTCGCGCTCCTGCGCGCTCACCCCGGCGACATCAAGATGACCACCGACGAGATCATGGCGCTGACGCGCGGCGAATGATTGGGTGACCGCCGTCCTGGTCGACTCCAATGTCCTTATCGATGTGCTGTCTAGGGACCAGCGCTGGGCCGGGTGGTCGTCGGGAGCGTTGACGGCCGCCACGAACCGCTTTCGCCTGGTGATCAATCCAATCGTGTTTGCTGAAGTCTCGGTTCGATATTCCAGCATGGAAGAAGTCGACACCATACTGCCGCCTGACCTCTACGGGCGTGAGTCGGTTCCATATGAGGCGGCGTTTCTGGCCGGAAAATGCCACCTGGAATACCGCAAGCGCGGCGGATCCAGGCTTTCTCCCCTCCCAGACTTTTTCATCGGCGCCCACGCGGCCGTGGCCGGGTACCAGCTGCTGACGCGGGACGCCGCTCGGTATCGCACCTACTTCCCCAAGCTCTCGCTGATCGCCCCGGACTGAGCACGTAGCGCGGGCGTCTCGCCTGCAACCAGGCGGCACTACAAATCCGGCCGGATCACCGCCTTGCCGATCACCTCGCGGTTCGCGAGCAGCTCGAAGGCCTCGCGCCACTGCGCCAGCGGCAGCTCGGCATGGACGCGTGGGCGAGTCTTGCCCGCCGCCGCCAGGCCCCAGATGGCGGCGCGGTTCTCGGCCCCCCGCTCGGGGAACTGCCGGCCATACTCGCCGGCTCGCACGCCCATCACCGAGAAGCCCTTGATTAGCGGCATGTTGACCGACACGGTCGGGATCCGCCCCGAGGTGAACCCCACCACCAGCAGCCGTCCGTCGAAAGCGATGCAGCGCACGCTCTCGTCGAAGACGTCGCCGCCGACGGGATCGTAGATGATGTCGGCCCCGTGGCCGCCGGTGATCGCCTTGACCTGGTCGCGGAAGCCGCCGGTGACATTGACCACCGCGTCGGGAGCGTAGGCCTGCTGGACAACCGCCAGTTTCTCGTCCGAGGCCGAGGCGGCGATCACCCTCAGGCCCAGCGCCTTGCCGAGATCGACGCAGGCAAGGCCGACGCCGCCGGCCGCGCCATGGACCAGCAGCCATTCTCCCGGCTCGGCCCGCGCCCGCCGCACCAGCGAAACGTAGGCGGTGAGATAGGCCGCGCCATAGGCCGCCGCTTCGGCGAAGCTGAGACGCGCCGGCTTGGCGCTGAGACTCGCCGCCGCGGCGACGGCGAACTCGGCGAAGGCGCGGCCGCCGCCGACCACCGCGTCGCCCGCCTTCCAGGCCGTGACGCCGTCGCCGACCGCATCGACCTCGCCGGCCCATTCCAGGCCGGGAACGAACGGCAGCGCCGGCTTGTGCTGATATTCGCCGCGGGTCTGCAGCAGGTCAGGGAAGTTGACCGCCGCCGCCTTCACGCGCACCCGCACCTCGCCGGGACCGGGCGTCGGCGTCTCGATCTCGCCCAGCGCACAGCCGGCGTAGTCGGGGGCCAGGGCCTCGACCACCAGGGCCCGCATCAGGCGTTCCAGGCTTCGCGCACCAGGCCGGCGATTTCCCGACAGGCGGCGTCGGCCGGGGCGACGACGCCGGTCATCGCCGTGAAGGCGTGGGCGAGGGCGTCATAGCGCTTGTAGCGGGTGGGAACGCCGGCCTCGCCGAGCCGGCGGGCATAGGCCTCGCCCTGGTCGAGCAGCGGGTCGAAACCGGCCGTCGCGATCACCGCCGGGGCCAGGCCCGTCAGGTCGGCCGCCCGGCCGGGGGAGAGCCTGGGGTCGTCCGGCGAGTCGCCGGGGTTCATGTAGTGGCCCATGAACCACTCCATGGTGTCGCGCGACAGCGGCCAGGCCTCGCCGTAAGTCTCCATCGAGCCGCCCTCGGCCGCCACATCGAGAGCCGGGTAGATCAGCAGCTGCACGGCCGGCTGCGGCTCTCCGGTCCGCCGGAATTCCTGGCAGACGACGGCGGCGAAGTTGCCGCCCATGGAATCGCCGCCGACCGCGATCCGCCCCGTGGGCGCCCCAAACCGCTCGGCGTTCTCCCGCGCCCAGCGGCAGGCGGCCAGTACGTCCTCGAGCCCGGCGGGGAAGCGGTGTTCGGGGGCCAGCCGATAGTCGACCGACAGCACCGCGCAGCGCGCCACGCCGGCCAGGATCGAGCAGAACGCCTCGCAGGTGTCGAGATCGCCGATCACCCCGCCGCCGAAGTGGGCGAAGACCATCAACGGCGCGGCCCCATCCTGCCCGGTCGGGCGATAGGCTCGAGCCGCGATCGGCCCCTCGACCCCCGGAATCTCGATCGCCTCGACGCGCACCCCCGGCTCCAGCTTGCCGCCGAGCACGGCGGTCATCGCCGCCGCGCCGCCGCGCGCCTGCTCCGGGGTCAGGGACGAGAACGGCGGCGCGCCGCGGCTCTGGGCGGCCAAGAACTGCAATCTCGGGTCGAGGGTGCGGCCGCCGAGATAAACCACGCCGCCGCCCGCCAGCCCGCGCAGGGCCGCCGCCGGCAGCGACAGCATCAGGCGTAGTTGCAGGCGTTGGAAGGCGGGGTCCGCCACCCGCCTCAGCCCCCGGCGCCGGGCAGGGCGCGCACGCCGCCCAGGATCAGGCGGACGACGAACTCGGTCGCGCCGGCCACGTCGACATGCTCGCGGATCAGCATCTGGTCGCCGACCTCGCGGGCCACGGCGATGCAGCTCGTCGCCAGGTAGTCGAGGTCAACCTTGGGCGCGAGGCCGCGGTCGAGGACGTCGGCCAGGGCCTGCCGCACCTCGGCGTAGACGGCCATCATCTCCGGCGTGTCGGTGCGCGGATGGGCCACCTCCCGCCGCGCCATCCCGAAGGCGGCGAGGTCGGAATGCTCTTCGGCGATGAAGTCGAAATAGGCTCGCACCGCCGCCCGCAGATAGGATTCGAAGTCGGTCGCCTTGGCCGCCTGGGCGTGCAGGATCGGCCGGAAGCGCCGCGCCCCGTCGTCGGCCAGGGCGTCGAACACCTCCTCTTTCGAGCGGTAGTAGTTATAGAACGCGCCGACCGACAGGTTGGTGCGGCGGATGATGTCGCGCACCGTGGCTGCGTCGAAGCCGAGCTCGCCGAACACCACCCGCGCCGCGTTGAGGATGGTCTGGCGGTTGGTCGCCTTGGTCAGCTCCCGCTTGCCCGTCTGGATGTCGAGGACTTCGCTCATCGGCGAATGTCTAGAGCATTCGGCGGCCGGAATGAACCGCACTCATACCAACGTTCGTTGGCGTGGACCGCACGTAGCGCCGGCGTCTCGCCGGCATCTTTTCGCGAGACGGGCGCGTCGAGTGTCACACCGTCCGCTTGGCGCGGTCGGCGTCGTTGGCGCCGCGGATCGCCGCCTTGGCCTCAGCCCACCGCTCGTCGTCCCAGGCGTGCAGGCCGGAAAACCCGCCGCCGCCGGCGTTCCAGGCCCCGCCGTCGATGGCGATGGTCTGGCCGTTCACGTACTCCGACAGCGGATGCAGCAGGTAGACGGCCAGATTGGCCAGCTCGGGCATTTCGCCAATGCGGTGCATGGGATTGTTCGGCTGGCCGCTGAATCCACCCGCCCCCGGATTGAGCCGGGCCGAGGCGCCTTCGGTCGGGAAGGGCCCCGGCGCGATGGCGTTGAACCTTATCCCCTTGTGGCCCCATTCGACGGCCAGCGACTGGGTCATGACGTTGAGGCCGGCCTTTGACATCGCCGAGGGCACGGTGAACGGGCCGCCGCTCCACACCCAGGTGGTCAGGATCGACAGCACCGACGCCTTCTTGCCTTCGGCGATCCAGCGCTTGCCGCAGTCCAGGGTGACAAAGAACGAGCCCCGGAAGACGATGTTGGCGATGGCGTCGAAGCCGCGCGGCGAGAGATCCTCGGTGCGGCTGATGAAGTTGCCGGCGGCGTTGTTGATCAGGCCGGTCAGCGCCCCGTCGGCCCAGATCTGGTCGGTCATCTCATGGATGGCCTCGGGCACGCGGATATCGCAGGCGATGGGGACGACCTTGCCGCCATGGGCGTCCATCAGCTCTTTGGCGGTCTCCTCGAGCACGCCGCCACGCCGGCCGCAGATGTAGACCTCGGCCCCCAGCATCACCAGCGCCTCGGCCATCACCTTGCCGAGCCCGGTGCCGCCGCCGGTGACGAGGACGCGGTGGCCGGCCATCAGGCCGGGGCGGAACATCAGATCGTCCGGCGTCATCACGCGCCTCCCTTGTGGTTGCGCCCATCGAACGTCCCTTCCGCAAGGGGCGTCAAGCGTCGGCGCGTTGGCGCGCTCGCGTCCTCGGTTATCCGCAGATTTCGCCGATGAACGCCGATTGATGGCGCAGATGAGCTTCGCAGACCAGGATGCGCAGCGGCCTACAGCGGTGTTTCGAGAACGTTTTCTTGCGCGCCTCTGGCGCGCGAAAGGAATCTGCCGCCGGCGGCTTCCGCGCTGGCTATCCCCGAAATCAATCTGCGTTCATCTGCGAAATCTGCGGATCAAACCTCCCCCAGCGCCTCGATCATCGCCATCGCGCCCATCGGGGCGCGGGGTTTGCCGCCGCTGATGAAGAAGGCGAAGACGTCGCGGCCGTCGGCGGCGAAGCCGGCCAGGCGATCCCGCCAGGCCAGGAGGTCGTCGGCGGGGTAACAGGCTGGGTTGGCTTCGTCCCCACGCATCAGTCTTGCGTAGACGAAGTCGGCCGTCGCGGCCTCGATCAGCGGATAGACCTCGTGGTCGGCCAGGCAGATGGCCATGCCGCGCTCGCGGGCCAGCTCGACGAACCGCGCGTCCTGGAACGTCGCGTGCCGCACCTCCAGCGCGTGGCGCAGCGGCCGCTCGCCAAGCTTTTGCGGCAGCAGGTCGAGGAAGCGGGCGAAATCGTCCGGGTCGAACTTCTTGCTGTTGGCGAACTGCCACAGGATTGGTCCCAGGCGGTCGCCCAGCTCGCCGATCCCCTGGGCGAAGAATTTGCCGAGCGATTCTCCGGCGTCGCCGAGCACCTTGCGGTTGGTGCAGAACCGGTTGCCCTTTAAGGTGAAGACGAAACCGTCCGGCGTCTCGGCCGCCCACTTTGCAAAAGTTGCGGGTCCGAAACCGGAATAGTAGGTGCCGTTGACCTCGATCGAGGTTAGGCGGCGCGAGGCCCAGCTCAGTTCATCCTTCTGCCTGAGCTCGCTGGGATAGAAGCTCCCTCGCCAGGGCTCGAAGGTCCAACCGCCTATGCCGACACGGATCTCGCCTGTCATGACCGCCTTACCGAGGGTTAATTTGACAGTGTTAACACGGCCCGCGATTGATTGTGCGAACGGGGATATGTCCGCCCCGACACGCGGATCGCGCGCGGGCGGCAAGGGGTTTTTCGACGTCGACATGAAACGCGCCGCGATCCTCATCGCGCTGCTCGTCAGCGCCTGCGGGAGCCTTCGGGAGCCGCCGAAGGTGACGATGCCGGTCGCCTATGACGGGGCCAACGGCGGGGCGGCGCTCGCCGCGGCCGAGCTCGACCATTGGTGGCTGCTGTTCAAGGATCCCCGGCTCAACGCCTTGGAAGACGAGGCCTTCCGCCTCAGTCCTGATGAGCGCACGGCGGCGGCCCGCATCCTCGAGGCGCGCGCCACGGCCGGCAGTGCGGTGGCCGAGACCCTGCCGCAGGGCCAGATCCAGGGCCAGATCAGTCGTCAGAGCGCCTCCAACCTCGGGGCCAGCAGCTCAACCGACCTGTTCCCGATCGGCGGGGTGACCACCGTCCGCCAGGTCAACCTCAACGTCTCCTGGGAGCTCGACCTGTTCGGCCGCCTGGCCACCCAGCGCAAGATCGCCAGGGCCAATTACCTGGCCTCGCGTTTCGACATCGAGGGTGTGCGCGCCAGCCTCGCCGCCAGCGTCGCCGACAACTATTTCCTCGCCCGCGGCCTCGCCATCCAGCTGGCCGACGCCGTCGAGTCCGCCCGCATCGAGTCCGAGCTCGAGCGGGTCGCCACGGCGAAAGCCAAGTATGGCCTCGGCCCCGCCTCGGACGCCGACCGCATCGCCGGCGACCTCTCCCAGGCCAACGCCCAGGTCGAGACCCTCGAGGCCCAGCTCCACGCCGCCCAGCGGCAGCTGCTGATCCTGGTCGGCCGGCCGTTCGAACCCACCGCCAATCTGCCGATCGACGCCGAGGTCAGCGTCCCGCCGGCCATCCCGGCCGCGGTGCCAGGCGACCTCCTGGCGCGGCGTCCGGACGTGCGCGAATCCGAGCAGAAATTCCGCGCTGAGTCGGGCACGGCCAAGCTCAGTCATCTGGCGCTCTTCCCGACCTTCACCCTGCTGCCAGGGCTCGGGGCCAACAGCACCACCCAGCCCGGCGTCGGCTTCGTACCGCCGGCCATGCTGTTCCCGCAGCAGCAGACCACCGGCCTCGGCCTCTGGACCCTGGCCGGCAGCGTCAGCCAGCCGCTGCTCAACATTCCGCAGCTGCTCTACCAGGCCAAGGCCGAGGACGCCCGCACCACCGAGGCCGCCATCGCCTATGAGAAGACCGTCCAGACCGCCTACGGCGAGGCGGAAAACGCCCTGGTCACCCTGGCCGCCGCCGAGCGCGCCGCCGGCGTGCTCGATGACGGCGAAACCCGCGCCCATCGCGCCTACAACGACGCCGACCGGCTCTACCGCATGGGCCTCGACGACATCACCGCCACGCTCTCGGCCGAGCAATCCTGGCGGACCACCCGCTCGGCCCTGACCTCGGCCCGCGTGACGGCCCTGCGCCAGGCCGTCGCCACCTACAAGGCCCTCGGCGGCGGCTGGGCCTCCACCGATATCAGGACCCGCTGATGCACGCTGCAGCCCCCTCCACCCCTTCGGGGTCCCCCTCCCCCAATGGGGGAGGAGAGCGCCGGCGCCTCTCTCCCCCCCTTGGGGGGAGTACCGGCGAAGCCGGGGAGGGGGGCGGTGGGCGACGGGTCAATATCGCCGCCCGCGCCTGCCTCGCCGGCGTCCTCGCCGTGGCCCTCGCCGCCTGCGCCCAGAAGCCGACCGAGAACCCGCGCGACCAGGCCCGCACTGTCAGCGTCGTCCAGGTCGAGCCGCGGGAGATCTCCGGCGGCCTGGCGGCCTCCGGCGTCCTCCTGCCGCGCGAGGACGTCGCCATCTTCCCGCAGCTCACCGGCTACCGCGTCTCCAGCGTGCTGACCGACGTCGGCAGCTGGGTGAAGGCGGGCCAGCCGCTCGCCCAGCTCGACGATGTGCTGCTGCGCGCCCAGCTCAACCAGCAGAACGCCCTCGCCGCGCAACAGGCGGCCCTGGCCGACCAGGCCGACGAGCAGGCCAACCGCGTCAAGGGCCTCGACAACGAGGGCCTGCTCTCCAAGGAGCAGATCGACCAGCGGCGCTTCGCCGCCACCGCCGCCCGCGCCCAGGCCAAGGCCCAGGTCGCCGCCGCCGACGACATCAGGACCCGCGAGGCCCTGACCGTGGTCCGGGCCCCGTTCAGCGGCCTGATCATCGAGCGCGATGTCCGCTTCGGCGACGTCACCGGCGGCACGACGCCTCTCTTCCGGCTGGCCCGTGACGGGCAGGTGGAACTGGCCGCCGATGTGAGCGAGGATGCCCTCGACAAGATCCATGCCGGTGACAAGGCCATGGTCACCCTGGCGGACGGATCGCAGGTCCAGGGAACGGTGCGCCTGGTCAGTCCGGCCATTGATCCTTCGACCAAGCTCGGAAAGGTGCGCATCGCCCTGCCGATCCAGCCCAACATCCGCAGCGGCGGCTTCGCCACCGCCAGCTTCCTCGGCTTCACGCGCTCGGCCAGCGCCGTGCCGGAATCGGCCGTCCGCTACGACGCCGAGGGGGCCTCGGTGATGGTGGTCGGCGCCGACAGCAAGGTCGAGCGCGTTCCGGTCACCACCGGCCAGCGCGGCGGCGGCTATGTCGAGCTGGTCACGGGACCGCCGGCCGGGGTCCGGGTGGTCGAGAAGGCCGGCTCCATGATCGTGCCGGGCGATTTCGTCCGCACCACGCCGGGGTCGTGAGCCGGCGATGGTGAAATTGCCGACACCCTTGCCTACAGGCGCCGGAGGCACCCAGCTCCGCATCTCCGCCTGGGCGATCAAGAACCCGATTCCGGTGGCGGTGATCTTCATCGCCGCCTGCCTGGCCGGGTTCCTGTCCTACTTCGCCCTGCCGATCAAACAGTACCCCAACATCGAATTCCCGGCCGTGATGGTTCAGGTGACGCGGGCCGGCGCCGCGCCGGCCGAGATGGAGAACCAGGTCACCCGGCCGGTCGAGAACGCCCTCACCGGCCTCAACAACGTCGAGTCGATCGACTCCACCGTGACCCAGGGCTCGTCGATCACCATCATCTCCTTCGAGCTCGGCCAGGACGTCCAGAAGGTCACCGAGGACGTCCGCTCCAAGATCGACCAGATCCGCAACACCCTGCCGCGCGAGGTCGATCCGCCGGTCATCCAGCGGCTGGAGGTCGATAGCCAGCCGATCATCACCTACGCCGTGTCGGCCCCGAACATGTCGGAGGCCGACCTCTCCTGGTTCGTCGACGACACCGTCGCCCGCACGCTCCAGGGGCTGCCGGGGGTGGCCCAGGTCTACCGCATCGGCGGCGTCGATCGCGAGATCAACGTCCTGCTCGACCCGGCCCGCCTGGCCGCCCAGGGGCTCACCGCCAGCCAGGTCAACGACGCCCTGACGACGATGAACGTCGACATCCCGGGCGGCACCTCGACCATCGGCGGGGCGGAACAGAACATGCGCGTCCTTGGCGCCGCCACCAGCGTCGACGCCATCCGCAACATCACCATCCCCACCCCCGGCGGCCGGTTCGTGAAGCTCTCCGACGTCGCCGATGTCGGCGACGGTACGGCCGAGGTGCGCACCTTCTCCCTGCTCGATGGCAAGCCGGT